>JAKALD010000032.1 GCA_021813275.1 Pseudomonadota bacterium
GCGGATAGGGCGCGCAACCGCCGATCAACGCGCCCGGCAGGAGCGCCACCATCAGGGTCCTTCGCGCCGCGCTCTGCGAGATGTTCACGTTCCCTCTTTTTCCACCACGATTGGATGTCCATCGCCGAGGAACGTTCCGGCGCCCGCGAGCCGCAGGCACGCTCGCATCCCACGGCGCAGCCGCGACGGCCGGTACAGCCAGCCGAGGAACGTCCGCGCGTCCTGCGGCCACGTCACGGCGCGCAGCAGCCAGCGATAGCCGCCGTTTCCGAGGCGCGCGAAGATCGCGCGGTTGACGAGCGAGGCCTCAATTGCGGGCGCGAGCCGCTGCCTGCACGCCGCGCCGTACTGCGCCGCGCCGAGCACGGCGCGCGCGGCGAGCACGCCCGAGAGCATGGCGTGGCGCATGCCGAAGCCCGCGAGCGCGTCCTGAAACCCGGCCTGCTCCCCGGCCACCAAGTGATCGCCCGCGAGCCCCTCGGCGGGAGCGGGCAAGGCGCCGGCGCCGGCGTGAAAGCGCGCATTGCGCATCTCGAGGCCGGCGAGCCGCCGGAAGCGCTCGACCGTCCGGTCGACGTAGCGGCGCGCCTGCCTGAAGCCGTCGAACATGCAGCTCTTCACCGTGCCGCGCCCGTCCATGACGAGTAGGTAGGCGTAGCCGCGCGGCGCGAGCGCGTCGTCGAGCACGAGCCAGAAGCCCCCGGCCATGTCCGTCTCGAAGTGGTAGCCCGCCGCGATCGCGTCCGCGCGGCGCGGGCCCGTCGCGAGGATGCCCGGCGCCGCCAGGCCCCTCCTGCGGCTGCCGAAGCGCACTTCGACGCCGAGCGCGAGCGCCTGCTCGAGCAGCGCACGGTCGAGGCTCCCCTCGCGCGGGCCGCGCTCGACCAGGTACACGAGCGGCGCGGCGCTTTCGAATTCGTACTTCCGGTCCCAGGCGTCGAAAGCGATGCCGCGCGTGCACGCGAGCGTGTCGAAGGTGGCCGTGATTCCGGCTTCGCGCAGCGCTTCGAGCACGTCCTCGCTGCCCGACCAGTTTTCCAGCCCCTGGAGATCCGCACCGAACCGGTGTCCGACCTCGCGCTGCGCCTCGTGAACGATCACGCGGCGACCCGCCCTGGCGAGCGTGATCGCCGCCGCCAGCCCGGCCGGGCCCGCTCCCGCGACCTCCAGCGCCTCGCTCATGTTAGGGCTTGGCGCGGCCAAGCCAATTCGCCGCCCGATCGAGGACCGCTTCCGCCACCGCCCCTCTCCAGTCTGCGTTGACCCGCAGTACGCAGATTAGCAGGCGCCGACCCGAGCAACGAGATCCAAGTATCGGGGTGCGCGCTGATTGTGTTCCCGGACATCGCGTACGAGTTGAAGGATTGAATCGCCGTGTCCGCCCCGCGGGGCGGACACTGGGAGCGTGCGGATGCCGCGGGTTCTTCGCTTCGCTGGGGCAGCCTGAGTCCCTCGGAATATTTGATCCAAGTCATCAAACACTTTGTCCGCGGCCGGCGGTCAGGGTGGCTTACGGGCCCGCTGCGAAACACCGCGAGAGAAGAGCCTGAAGAGCGAGCGATGGAATTCGTGAATGACGACCGGCCCGCGAAACCCTTCATCGTCGGCCAGCGCGTCGAGCTGCAGCTGCTCACGACGCTGAAGTGCAACCTGCGATGCAGCTACTGCTCGCTGGGCGTGGGCGAGGTCCTCAACTCGCAGAAGCACGCCGCCTATTCGATCGATCAGCTCGAGACCTTCGTGAGGACGCACCTCGAAGACAAGGAGGTCTACATCACGCTGTACGGAGGCGAGCCGACGCTCAACGCGAAGTTCGCGCTCGAGCTGATGGAACGCTTCCCCACGCGGCGCTTCAATCTGCGAACGAACGGGACGCTGCTGCACCGGGTTCCCGAAAGACTGCTGCGCAGGCTCTCCAACGTCATGGTTTCGGTGGACGGGGGAGAGACGGTCACCGACCGCTTCCGCGGCGAGGCCGTCTACAGGAAGGTGCTCGATAACGTCGCCGCGATCCGCCCGGTCATGCCCGGGACGCTGACGGCGCGCGTGACGTGGTGGAGCGGGGAGACGACATTCGACGACTTCGACGAGCTGGCGCGCACGTTCGACTACGTGTACTTCCAGTTCGCCCAGGACGCGGGCGCGTACTCCGCGGAGTCGGTGAAAGGGAAGAAGCGGGTCATTTCCGAGCTCGTCGCGAGATTCTTCTCGGGCGACGCGCTCTACGCGATCGTGCCGATCATGGGGATCGTCCGCAACAAGGTGATCCCCTCTACGATCGAGGAGCTCTCCGGGGGCCTCACCCAGTGCAGGGTCTCGACCAGCCTGCTCAACGTGATGCCGGACGGAAAGATCTTCCCCTGTCCGGACATGCTCTACGACCCGGCGCAGCAGCAGGGCGACGTGGCGGCGAGCTGGGTCAGGCGCAGCGCCCTACAGCCGCATCCCGCGATGCCCTGCAAGGACTGCGAGGCCTACCACTTCTGCCGCGGCAACCGCATGAAGAACCTGCACCTCGCCTACGTGAAGAACGACCGGGCCTGGAGAACGCAGGTCACCGAGCCGACGTGCGATCTCATCCGCTTTCTCGGCCAAGAGGTGGAGCGCCACGATCCGCGGGGCTGGTACGCAGCGATACCTGTGCCGGTGAGGAAAAAGCTGGCCGACGCGGAGGTCTACGAGTTCTGCGAGGTCATGCCGTAGGCGCGGGCGGCGAAAGTCTTCGGGCCCCGTCGCTTCGGGTCGTTGATCCGGGTCAAACGCCTGCCGGCGGCGGGGTAAGTTCCTGCAGGCCGGGTTTGGGCGCAAGGAGTCATTCGATGGCCCCCGGGCATGCGCAAAGGGGCCCGATGCCGGCCGACCCGACCTCCGCGCATCACGCTACACCTCCAGAGGATCTCGATCGGCGCCCCTTTGCCGGCACCAGTCGATGAGCTTCTCGGCCGGAAGCGGCTTCGCATAGAAATAGCCTTGGGCGATATCGCAGCCCAGCTGGGCAAGCCGCGCTTCGAGCACTGCGTCCTCCACGCCTTCGGCGACAACCTTCAGGCCGAGATCGTGTGCCAGATCGATGGTTGACTTGACGATTTTCGCGGAGTCCGGGTCCTTGGACATGGCGGAGACGAAGGATTGGTCTATCTTTATCGCGTCCACCGGAAGCTTTTGGAGGTAGCGCAGGCTGGAATACCCGGTGCCGAAGTCGTCGATGAAGAGCCTGATGCCCATCTCGTGGATTTGAGTGAGCACTCTCAGGGCGTACACCTGATCGTCCATCACGGCGCTCTCCGTGATCTCGAACTCGAGTCGCTCAGGCGACACTCCCCAGGTGGTGAGCAATCCCTGCAGCCGGCTGGCGAGCGTCGGGTCGCGAAGATTGCGGGCAGAGAGGTTCACGGCCAAGGGGAGCGTGAATCCGACTTCGCCCCAGGCACGCGCCTGGCGGACCGTCGCCTGCATCACCCAGTCGGTGACCGCCTTGATCAGCCCCGTGCGCTCGGCAAGGGGGATGAACTCGCCCGGCGAGATCGCGCCGCGCTCGTGGTGCGTCCAGCGAACGAGCGCCTCTGCGCCGCATGGGCGCCGTGACTTCAAGTCCACCTTCGGCTGATAGTGTAGCTGGAGCTGGCCGTTATCTATTGCTCCGCGCAGCTCCCCTGAAAGCCAAAGCTGCTGAGCAGTGTCCTGGCCGGCTCGGCCCATATAGACCGCAGCCGTCGAGCCGGCCCGCCTTGCCTGCCGAATCGCCTCGTCTGCGCGCCGGATGAGGATGTCGGCGTCCACGCCGTGGCCGGGGTAGAGAGCGATTCCGACGATCACGGAGACGTCGAGCGTGATTCCCGAGAGCCTGACGGGCTCGCCGAGCGCAGCGAGGATCCTGTCCGCTGCCTCCATCGCCCCGCCTGCGTCCTCGTTCGGCACGCAAAGCGCGAAGCGGTCCTCGGTCAGACGCGCGATCGAGACGTGACCACCGACCGCGCGGCTAAGTCGCTGTCCGACGCCCTTGAGAAACTCGTCCCCCGGGCGATATCCCAGGCCCTCGTCGACATCTCGCAGGTTCTCCAGGGACACGACCAACACTGCAAGAGGCCGGTTGTCGCGCATCGCCGTCGCGATGTCGACAGCGAGACGCTCGAGGAACTGCGCTCGGTTGGGAAGGCCCGTCAGCGCATCGTGGTACGCGAGACGTGTGACGGTTTTGGATGCCTCCTGCTCTCTCGCCTTAGTGCGCAGCGCGCCGATTCCGTAAGAGAGGTCGGCGGCAGTCTCGGACAGAAGCCTGACCTCCTCGCGGTCGAACGCGTCGGGCTCCGAGGCGTAGATCGTGAAGTTGCCCAGTCGCTCGCCCTCTACGGTCAAAGGCAGCGCGATGATCGAAAGGATGCCGTGCCGCGTGACCGCGTCAAGCCAGGGCGCGAGCGCCGGGTCCTCGCGCACGCTCCGTGACACTTGCGGCGTGCCGGAGCGGATCGCCTCGCCGGTCGGGCCTTGGCCGAACGGATCGTCGCCCCATGTCACAGTGATGCTACGCAGGAACCCCTCATCCGCCCCGGCGTGCGCGACCGGCCGCACGGTCCTCGCCTCATCGTGCTGCAGGTAGCCGACCCAGGCCATGCGGTAGCCGCCGATCTCGATGGCAACCCGGCACATGCTCTCCAACAGATCTCCTTCGTCAGTCGCGCGCAGGACGGCGCGATTGCCGGCGCTGAGGGTTTTGAAGGCGCGATCTCGAAGCTCAAGGCTCTTCGCCATCCCGTCGAAGGCCCCGGCGAGGCGTCCTAATTCGTCCCGGTTAGGCACGAGGTCCGTGCGCGCGCCGAGGTCACCTCCAGCAAGCCGGCCCGCGGCGTCTATCACGGCGCGCAGCCGGCGCACAAATAGCGGCCCGCTCAGCCAGCCCGCCAGGCCCAGGACAAGCAGGGCGGATGCCGTCATCGCCCCAAGGTCCCATTCGAACCGCCGGTTGACTTTGCTCAACACGGCCGCTTTCTCCTCCGTCACGACCACGAATAACCGCCCGGATTCGAGGTCGCCGAGCACGGCAAATCCGGCAAACGCCGGTTGACCGCGCAACCCGATCGTCTGCGCGGATCCCTTGCCATCTTGTGAGACAAGCGCCTTAAATAGAAGCGCTCGGCTAACTGATGTTCCGACGCGCGCCCGCTCGCCGGAGCTGGAGGCGACGACCGTCCCCTTTGCGTCGAGCACGAGCGCTCCGAAGCGCCCGGCCAGGTTCGGCGCCTCGAGCAAGCGCCTTAGCCAGTCGAGATTCAGCGATGCATAGATCACGCCGCCGATTCGCGTCGCAGCGTCGGAAATCGGGTACGCCACCACCACCGTTGGCTTGCCGATGATGCGGCCCGTCACTAGTTCGCCAATCGCAAAACCTCCGCTGCCGATTGCTTCACGAAACCACGTTCGATCCGCAAAGCTCGTGCCTTGCTTGGCGGGAACCACGCTGCAAAGCAAGGCGCCATCGGGACCTACGACACCCATGTTCGCGTACGAGGGGTCGGACCTAACAATTGGTGCAAGGTACTTCTCGCAGACCTGCGCAGAGGCACGCCCGAGGAGTGCTGTGCTGCGTGCGAGCACCATCAGCACGTCGCGCGTGCGCGCCATCAGCGTCTGATAGCGTTCGGCGATATTTTCTGCGCGCAAACGTGTCTCGAGCAGGCTCTGTCCGATGCGCTCGTCGCGCATCCAAACCAGGTGCGCGCTCATGATCGCGAAGGCGGGCAGCGTCGCGACGATCACGAGCAGCAGGACGCGGGTGCGGAGACTCGGCTCGAGGACCGAGTGAGCCGCGCGCCGGACAACCGCTGCCACAGAGCTCGACGCTTCGATTAGAGGCCAAGCTTCGAAAAGGGCTCGGAGGCGCCGTCCAAGCGGATCTTCAGAGCGATCAGGGCTGGGATGCGGACCTGGACGAATCATTGCGCACGCACCGTTCGCAAGGTGCCCCGGCGCCTCGCCGAGGCGTCGCTATCTTACGCTCACCGGTATTGTTAATCGACATCAAGAAGTTGAGGCGACTTGGCAAACTTCTGCAAAAAGATACCCTGCCATCTCGACTCGCCGCAGTTGCATGAGTACAAATGCGCGCACGGGCAAAGCCGTCGAAAGGCGGCGACGCAAAGCCCCCGGCCTGACTGCTCGCCGTTAAGCAAAGGTAGCGGGGTTGCCGGTCCACAAGGACCGTTACGATGTCGCAACTCGCCGTCTGGCTGCGCGTCTGCCCGAGCCTTTTTTTTCCGAGACTCGGAGAGAGACGCGATGCAATTATCCGCACGCAGTTACTCGGCCGCCAATAGGCGCGGCCGAACGCCCCTTATTTCGGCCGCAGTCTGCCGTTTGCCGGCACCGCGCAGCTTGCCGCCCGGAACGGCGCGCCGGCGTCTTGCACGCGGGGCTTCCTCGCTTCCCCGGCGCCGTTTTCTGCGGGTGAGCCGGCGCCGCCAGCTCGCGCTCCTTGCAGCGCGTGCACTTTATCTGCGAAGAAAGCTGGCAGGCGCCTCGCTTGAGAGATCGGAAGCATGAAAGCGGGAAGCTCGATTATCGCCGCGCGAGCCGACCTGCGCACCGAGCGCCCCGAGAACGAATCGTTACGAGATGCGCCTCCCCGCCCCTTGGCGTGGCTGGAAGTCCTCGAGAGCGACATTCCCATCGGAGGACTCGGCCGGCCGCTCACTCCGTCCGAGCGTTGCAGGCTCGGCGAGCTCGGCATCGTCTGCACCGAGCGGCATATCGTCGTGCGATTGGCTGTCGACACTCCGCGCTACGGGCGCCTTTATGAGCCGACCTACGCGCCGGAGCGGCATGCGCCCACCGCGGTGATCGTCGGTCCGGCAAATCGATGAGGCCGAGCGACGCGGCCTCAAGAAGGAGAAAAGGATGAAGCGCTTTCACGTGCATCTGCGAGTCTACGACATCGATTCGAACGTGCGGTTTTATTCGTCGCTTTTCGGCGCGGCTCCGGCTGCGCAAGACTCGGACAGCGCCCAGTGGGTCCTGGAGGATCCGCCGCTCGTGCTGACGATCTCCGCGCAGGGCAACGCGCCCGGGGTGGAGCTCCTCGGTTTTCACGTGGACTCGCGCGACGAGCTGGAATTCCTGCGCAACCGCTTCGCGAGGGCCGACGCGTGCGGCATCGCCGAACCCGAGGTAAATGAGGACCAGAGGTGCGATGCGCACTGGCTGATCGACCCGCAGGGGATTCTGTGGCAGGCGAGCAGACGACCGGCAACTGAGGTCTGCATCCTGGGGAGTTCCGACCGGTGATTTCGCGGCATCCCGGGCGGCGCATCCGATACGTACATGGGCGTGCCTCACCTGCGATCGGACGGGCGGCGCGTCTCTTGAAGCCGATCGTCACTTCGCCCGTTGAGCGCCGCGGGTTTGATCAGGATCAAATATTTCCTCACGCTGAATCTTGACTCTTATGGAGCTTGGAAGGTCGGCAGCCGAAGGCCATCGAACAAGAAGCCGCGGCGCACCGAGACGAGGTGGCAAAGATGGTACTCGCGCATGCGAGGGAGTGGCTCAAATCCCTCGATAAGGCCTACTGGCTCGGCTTCACCCTCGCGCTGCTCACCTACATAGCGCTCGGAGCGGCGGGCGAGCGCTTCTCGCCTTTCGCGGCGCTCGATCTCGCGGCCGGCTTTGCGCTCGCGCTCGTCCTCGCGCACGGCGCGCGCCACTGGCCTGTAGTCTTCCTCGGCTCGGTGCTGCTCGGCCTATGGCAACACGGGGGCTGGACCTTGAGTCTTGGCGTTGCCAGCTTCAATACCGCTGCCGCGCTCCTTGCCGCGGTGCTCCTGGTTCGCTACGCCGATTTCCGGATGGAGCTCGCCCGATTGCGCGATGCGCTCGTGTTCCCGTTCGTTGTCGTGGTGCTCCAGGCGCTTACCGCGGCGGGCCAAATGGGTCTCGTCGCGGCAGCGGGCGGCGCCCAGCCGCCCGCTGAGCTTGGGTGGCAAGGGCTATGGCTTGCGCGCTGGCTCGGCAGCATCGCGGGGGTAATGGTCGTCGCGCCGTTCTTCCTCGCCTTCCGCGAGCCGCTTGGACCGCGGCCCCGCGCGTGGTATGTCGAGACGCTCGCGACCGCCGTGACGGCCATGCTCGTGAGCGGTGCAGTGTTCGCGCCGATCTCGCCCCTGGGGGGCGTGCGCTATCCGCTTGCCTTCGTTCCTCTGATCGTCGTGATCCTCGCCGCGGTACGCTTCGAGCTGCGCGGCGCTGTGGTCGCAACGGTCCTGTGCGTCGTGGTGAGCCTGACCGGTACGCGGTCGGGGGGCGGGCCCTTCGCGAGCCCGGTGACGTTCGATCGGTTCACGCTCAGCGCGGTGTTCGACGCCGTGGTGGCGTTCAGCGGCCTGCTCGTGGCCTCGGCGGTGGCGGAGCTGCGCCGGGAGCGGAGCCTGCGCTCGGGTCTCGAGCTGACGCGCCAAATCGTGGAGGCATTGCCGGTCGGGGTGTGGGTGCTCGGCCGCGACGGCGCGACGCTGCAGGCGAACGCCGCCGCCCGCGAGCTCGTGCCGAGCATTCAGTTTAGCCCCGAAGCCGCCTCGGGCGTGGTCGGCTGGTTGGGCCGCGAGCGCCGACCGATGCGTGCGGGCGAGTGGCCCGTGCTGAGCACAGCGCGGGCAGGTACCGCCTGCCAGGACGTAGAGCTTGTGCTCGATTCGTCCGGGGGAGAGGCGCACACCGTGAGCCTTTCGGCGGTGCCGCTGCGCGACGAGGAGCGGCGGCTCGTGGGCGCAGTCGGGGTGCTCTACGACATGAGCGAGCGACTGCGAGCCGAGCAGCACCTGCTCGAGCTCGCCGCAGTCGTCGAGCAAACGGCCGACATCGTGCTCGTGACCGACCCCGAAGGCGTGATCGAATACGCCAATCCGGCTTTCGAGAGCGCCACCGGCTACAGGAGCGACGAGGTCACCGGCGAGAACCCCAGCATCGTGCGATCCGGTGCGCATCCGCCGGAGTTCTACCAGGAGCTCTGGCGCACGATCAAGGCGGGACAGCCCTTCCGGGGGGTCTTCCAGAACCGGCGCAAGAACGGGGAGATCCTGTTCGAGGAGAAGACGATCACGTCGCTGCGCGATGCGCGCGGCGCGATCAGCCACTTCGTTTCCACGGGTAAGGACGTTACCGAGCGCGTGCGCGCAGAAGAACAGCTTCAGCGAGTCCTGCGAGCCCGGCGCTTGCTCGGTGAAGGCAATCGCACGATGGTGCACGCCACGACAGAGGAGGAGCTCCTCGAGCGCATGTGCCGGGTTCTGGTCGAGGAAGGCGGCTACCGGATGGCCTGGGTGGTCATGGCGCAAGCCGACGAGGCAAGATCGGTGCGCGTCGCCGCGTCATGGGGAGTCGAGCCGCAGGACGTCGCCTCGGTGTCGCTTGGCTGGGGAGAGGACAGCGCCGGCCAGGGCCCCACCGGGACGGCGATCCGCACCGGCAACACCGCAGTCGCCAGAAACCTCGGCGGTGACCCCCGGTATGTCCACTGGTACGGGATCATAGCGAAGTACGGACTGCGTACGGCGATCTCGCTACCGCTGAAGAGCGTAAGCAGGAGCTTCGGGGCGGTCACGCTCTACGCGGCCGAAGACACTGCGCCGGACCCTGAAGAGGTCGAAATCCTCGAGGAGCTCGCCGCCGACATCGCCTACAGCTACGAGTCGCTGCGCACGAAAAAGCTGCACGAGCAGGCCGAGAAGATGCTCGAGCACATGGTCCGCGGCACGGCCTCGGAAACGGGGGCCGAGTTTCTGCGCTCGCTCGTCGAGAACCTGGCCAAGGCTCTCGGCACGCGCTACGCGTTCGTCGGGGAGCTGGTCGGGCCTGACCTGAAGCGCATGCGTCCGGTCGCATTCTGGGCGGACGGAGCGCTCACGCCCGGGATGGAGCGCGACATCGCGGGAACGCCCTGCGAGGAAGTGGCCGAGCGCTCCGAATGCTATTACCCGCATAAGGCCACGGCGCTCTTCCCGAACGATTCCCTGCTTTCGTGCTACGGCGTGGAATCATTCCTCGGTCAGCGGCTGTTCGGCTCGGGCGGCAAACCGGTCGGCGTGCTCGCGGTCATGGATACGAAGCCCATGGACCAGAGCGCGCAGGCCCGTGCCGTTCTGACCATCTTTGCGGCGCGCGCAGGCGCGGAGCTCAAGCGTCTCGAGGCGGAGCACGCCGCAGCCTCCGCCCACGAGCTGCTTCGCGAGGCCGTGGCAAGCATCGCCGAAGGGTTCGTCCTCTACGGTCCGGACGACCGATTGGCGCTCTGCAACCAGGCTTACCGCGACATCTACACGGAAAGTGCCGACCTGCTCGTCCCGGGCAACACTTTCGAGGCGATCATCCGAAAGGGTGCCGAGCGCGGCCAGTACAAGGGGGCAATCGGCAACGTCGACGCCTGGGTCGCCGAGCGCATGAGGCGCCATCGCGCGGCCGATGGAACCGCGATCGAGCAGGAGGTGGCGGAGGGCCGATGGGTGATGATCCTCGAGCAGCGCACGCCGAGCGGCTATATCGCCGGATCACGCATCGACATCACCGCGCTGAAGAATACCGAACGGGCCCTTCGCGAGAGCGAATCGCGCTTCAGGATGCTGACCGATCTCTCCTCGGATTACATCACCGAGCTCGATGAGAACTACCGCTACACCCCGGTCGGCCTGGAGTCCGCCGACAAATTCGCTCTTCGCCAACCCGGATTCCTCGGTAAGACTCCCTGGGAAATTCCGGACTCCAACCTGACCGAAGCGCAACGGGCCGAGCTGTGCGCCGTGCACGAGCGTCGGGAGACGTTTCGCGACTTTGAATACAGCCGTATGAGCGCGGACGGCAAAATCCGCTGGATCAGCGCAAGCGGCGCACCGTTCTTCGATGAGAACGGACGGTTCAAGGGCTACCGGGGCGTCGGCCGGGACATCACGGAGCGCAAGAACGCCGAGTTTGAGCTGCGCCGCTTCCGCCTCGCAATGGATACGTCGGTGGACTCGATCTACTTGACCGACCCGGGCGCGATGCGCTTCGTCGACGTGAACGAGGAGGCCTGCCGACGCCTGGGCTACAGCCGCGAGCAGTTGCTGCAGAGACGTCCGGAAGACGTGCTCGATATCGATCGGGGCGAGCTCAGGCGCACCTACGACGAAGTGATCGCTGCGGGCGAGAAAGGAACGATGAAGGAGGTCGTCTATGTGACGAGCACCGGCGAGCGCGGCTGGTCGGAGCTCTACCGCCGCGCAATGCGCTCGGACGGAGGATGGCTCATCGTCACTGTCGGGCGGGACATCACCGCGCGCAAGCGCGCCGAGCTCGCTCTCGAGGAGAGCGAACAGATCCTCCGCGAGATTACGGGTAACGTCCCCGATTACTTTCTCGTGACGGATGCAGCCAACGGCTCCATCCTCTATGCGAACGAGGGTTGGGCGCGATTGACTAGAGCGCCGCACTTTTCGCTGAAACACTATTCGGTGATTCTCGAGATGGTCCATCCAGACGACGAGGCGCGAATGCGGACAGCGATCGCCAAGCAGCCTCTCGGGGGTCTCGACGAGGAATGCCGCGTCCTCGACGCAGAGCGCGCGGTGCACTGGCTGCACGTGCGCACAAGCCCGATCCTGGATCATGCCGGGAGGGTTTACCGGGTGGCGACCGTCGCGCGCGACATCACGGAAAGCAAGGCGGCCGAAGAGCGCCTGGACCGGCTCGCGCACTACGACACCTTGACCGGTCTTCCCAACCGTTTCCACTTCCATTCCTCGTTTTCGCGGCTCCTCGAGCAGGCCCGCGAGCAAGGCTGGAAGGTCGGGCTGCTTTTCGTCGATCTCGACCGGTTCAAAGCGGTGAACGACACGCTCGGGGACGCAGCGAGCGACGAGCTGCTGCGGCTTGCCGCCGCGCGGCTGCTCGACTGCGTGCGGGTGCGCGACCTGGTGGCGCGGCTCGGCGGCGACGAGTTCGCGCTCGCCTTGCCGGCGATCGAGAGCGCCGAGCAGGCGGGGGCCATCGCCGAGAAGATCGTCGCGGCGTTCGGCAGGCCCTTCGAGGTTCTCGGTCGCGAGTTATTCGTCACAGCCAGCATCGGCATTACGGTGTATCCGGAGGATGCGACCGAGGCCGCGGAGCTCCTTCGCTTTGCCGACGCCGCCATGTACCGCGCGAAAGAGGAAGGACGCAACACGTACCGGTTCTACAAGTCGGAGATGAACCAGCGCGCGGCCGAGCGCCTGGAGCTCGAGAACGCCCTTCGCTACGCGAGCGCCAGAAGCGAGTTCGTTCTGCACTACCAGCCGAAGCTCGATCTCCAGTCCGGGGCGATCGTCGGGGTGGAGGCCCTGCTGCGCTGGCGGCGCCGCGCCGCGGAGATGGTTTCGCCGGCGGACTTTGTGCCGCTTCTCGAAGAAACCGGCCTTATAGTTCCCGTGGGCGAGTGGGTGATCCACGAGGCCTGCCGCCAGATCCGGGCCTGGCGCGACCAAGGATTGGGGTCCGTGCGTGTCGCGGTGAACCTCTCGAGCAGGCAGTTCCTGGAGCCCGAAGCTCGGCTCGTGGCGCCCCTTGACCGGTGTCTGCGCGAGCACGGTCTGGAGGCTGGGCTCATCGACTTCGAAATCACCGAGAGCGCATTGATGGCGCACACGGAAAAGACACTCGACATCCTCGCGCGGCTGAAGGAGCTCGGCGCGCGGATCGCGGTCGACGATTTCGGTACCGGCTATTCGAGTCTCGCCTATCTGCGCCGATTCCCGATCGACGCCGTGAAGATCGACCGCGCCTTCGTAAGGGCGCTCCCCGGCAACGCCGGGGACGCGGCAGTCGTGCGCGCGGTGATCGACATGGCGCACGCGCTCGGCATGAGGGCCGTCGCGGAGGGCGTCGAAACGGACGAGCAAACGCAGTTTCTGCGCCGGGAAGGCTGCGACGAAATTCAAGGTTACCTCTTTTCGCGACCGGCCGCCGCGAGCGACATCGCCGAGTTGCTGCGAAGACACGATCCGCGGAGCTTTCGCGGATGAGCGTCTTCAGGCTAACCGCAACGTTCGGGGTATCCTGAGCCGATGGCACGCGTCGCCGCCCTGTACCGTTACCCGGTGAAAGGCTTCGCGCCGGAGCCGTGCGACGCGCTCGCGGTGCTCGCCGAAGGGCGAATCGCCGGCGATCGGGTGCTCGGCTTCCGGTTCGCCAATTCGGCCGTCGCGGGAGATGGCTGGAGCACGAAGCACGAGTTCGTGGCGCTGGTGAACACGCCGGGGGTGGCGCGACTGGAGTTTCGCTACGACCCGGAAACACGCAGGCTGCGCGTCGCGACCGGGCGCTCCGTCCTGGCGGACGAGACGCTGGGCGCGGAAGGACGCACGCGCATCGCCGAGGCCGTTCAGCGGTTCGTCCTCGAGCTCGGCGAGAATCCGCTCTCCTCTTTCCCCGCTCGCCTGCCCTTGCGTCTGGTCGGAGACGGATCGACGCCCCGCTACCAGGACAGCGAGGCCGGCCAAGTGACGCTGCACGGCCGGGCGAGCCTCGCGGCGGTCGCCGCGCAGGCCGGGGATCCGGCCCTGAGCGAAGTCCGCTTCCGCTCGAATATCGCGGTCGACGGCCTGCGTCCCTGGGAGGAGCAGGCGTGGATCGGCCGGCGCCTGCGGATCGGCGACGTTTCGTTTCGCGTGGTGCGCCCCAAGACGAGGTGTCTCGCCACGCACGCCAATCCGCAGACGGGCGAACGCGACCTGCCCGTCCTCCAGGTGCTCAGGAGTATCTACCCCGCGGATGCGCCGACCTTCGCGGTCGCCATGACGACAGAGGGTCCCGGAGGCACTATTCGCGTAGGCGACGAGGTTCTGCTGCACGAAGATTGAGCATCCGGTCGGCGGCCCTCGGTCGCGGCGCACGGCGCTTCGCGGCCCGAGGACCGCGCTCGTCGCCGTGCGGCTCTTCGGTGCTGCATCCGCACGCCCCCTCGAGCGCGATCCGGCGCTTCAGCTCGCGGTAGCGCTCTTCGACTTGCGCGCCGAAGAGCGGGTCGCGGCCGCTCGGGACGGCCACCTCGACCGCCGCCCAGTCAGATCCATCGAACAGGCGCTCGGCGAGCGGGAACAGCACCCTTTCCTCCCGGGCAAGGTGCTGGCGGTAGTAGGCGGCATAGGTCGCGGCCGTGGATTCGACCGCATCGCGCGCGAGGAGCGCGCCGGCGGCGACCGCTTCGAGCTGCTCCTGCAGCTGCCAGCCGCTGTGCTCGATCACCCGGTGATCGCCGCCCACGCGCTGCAGCAGGCCGGCCGCGTGCGGCTCGCGCCCGAGCAGGCGCTGGACCGCGGCGTCCTCCTTGGGATGGTGGAACCGGTCGGGGTAGTGCCGCAGGTAGGCAACGACGTCGAGCATCAGCCCGTAGTTCGGCTGTGCGCCCGCGTGGAAGAGACCGATCTGCGCCTCGAGCAGGTCGAGCAGGCGACGGAAGCTCGCGTGCTCGCCTCTCCAGAGGTCGGTTTGGATGCTCATGGCGGACTCCTTCTGCGCGATCCTGCATGCGACGTTAGCCATCGAGGCGATCCTGCACCATGACCGGCGTCATAGCGCCTTCCGCGAGTGACCCCTAGGCTGCGACCGGCAAAGGAGAGCGGTCGTGGCGTACGTCGTCAGCGAAGCGTGCATCAAGTGCAAGTTCACCGACTGCGTGGAGGTATGTCCGACCGACGCCTTCCGCGAAGGACCGAACATGCTCGTGATCAATCCGGGCGAGTGCGTCGACTGCGGCCTGTGCGTGCCCGAGTGTCCGGTGGCGGCGATCGCGCTCGACGCGGATCTCGCCCCGGCGCAGCGACCGTGGGCGCAGCTCAACGCCGAGCTCGCCGCGCTGTGGCCGTCGATCGTCGAGAAGAAGCCGCCGCCCCCCGATGCCGAGGCGTGGGCGGAGCGAGCCGACAAGCTCGCGCTGCTGGAGCGCTGAGCGCGCTCAGCGCTCCGCGACGCGGTCGAGCATCTCCGGTTGCAGAACCTCGAAGCCGGCGGCACCGCTGCGCAGCCAACCGGCTTTCTGCCAGCGGCTGAGCACGCGGATCACGGTTTCGGTGCGCGCGCCAACGAGCTGACCGATGCGCTCGCGGGTGAGCTCGAGATCGAGGCGCAGCGCGCCGTTCGCCTCGCGCCGCCCGAAGCGCTTGCCGAGGTAGGCGAAAAGCGCCGCGAGCCGGCGCGGCACCGGGCCCGCGCTCACGATGCCGATCTTGGCGTGCAGCAGCTCCGCGTGCTCGACCAGCGCACGGTTGAGCGCCCGCTCGAGCTGCGGGTGAGTCTCGAGCGCATCGAACACGGCGCGGCCCGGAACGAGGAGCGCGCTCACCGTCTTCGTGAGCGCGACCGCGTCGGCCGGATACGGCCGCGCCCTGAGCGCGGGGACCACGCACAGCGTATCGCCCGGTCCGAAAAGGCCCACGAGGATTCCCTCGCCCTGCGGCGTCGCCTGCTCGACCTCGACCAGGCCCTCCTCGACGCTCACGAAGTGCGTCGCGGCGTCGCCCGAGCGCCAGATGCGCTCGCCCGAGGCGAAGCGCCGCGCGATCGCCTCGCGCGCGAGCGCCCCGATCAGCTCGGGCTTCAGCCCGGCGAACAGCCCCGCCGCCCCGAGCCGCGCTGCGAGCGCTTGCGTTTCGCTCATGATGCCCTCAGTCTACGCCGGGCGAAAACGGCGGAACACGGAGTGAGCGGAAACGAACCGGTCGAGGGCGGGAACGGGCAGGCGGCCTCCGCGCCGCGCCAGCGCGTGTCGGCCGACGTGCTCTTCTTTCCGGCAGCGGCGCTGTACGCAGTGCTGGTGCTGCCCGTGTCGGTGCTCGAGATGCTCGGGCGCGCGCGCTTTGTGCCGGGGATCGCCTCGCCCGCCGGTCACGCGCACGAGCTACTCTTCGGCTTTGCGCTCGCCGCGGTTGCCGGCAACCAGCTCGGGCCGACGACCCGGCCGCGGCTGGCGCTGCTCTTCGCGCTCTGGGCGCTCGCGCGCGCGAGCTTCCTTCTCGCGCCGCAGAGCCCCGCTGCGGCCGCGGCGAACGTGGCCTTCGCGGCGGTGCTCGCCGCGCAGCTCGCGCCACGCCTCCTTCGGTCGGCGAAGAAGCCGCGCAACAAGGCGCTGCCGCTCGTGCTCGTCGCGATCTGCGCCGCCGCGATCGCGTTTCAGGTCGCCGGGCGCCTCGGCCGCGCCGACGTGCAGTTCCGGATCCTGCTCGCCGCGGTGCTGCTCTTCGCGCTGCTCATGATCTTCATGGGAGGACGCCTGATCGCCCCCGCGGTCGCCGGGCAGTTCTACCGACAGGGGGAAAACCTCGAGGCGCGCGTGCAACCGCGCATCGAAGGCGCGCTCATCGCCTGCATGGCCGCGGCGATCGCGGTCTCGACGGCCTCGGGTCCGGCCTGGGTCGAGTTCGGAGCGGCCCTGCTCATCGCCTCCGGGCTGCTCGCCGCCGTGCGCATAGTTCGCTGGCGGCTGTGGGCGCTGCGCGGCCGGCCCGACCTCCTCTCGCTCGCCGCCGGCTACGGCTGGCTCGCCGCGGGCCTCGCGCTCTTCGGCGCCTCGCGCGCGGGCGGGATCGAGCTCTTCGGGGCGCTTCACCTGATCACCGTAGGCGCGCTCGGCACGCTCACGCTCAACGTCATGGCGATGACCCGGATGCTCAAGGCGGGGCGCGACCCGGCGCGCAGCCGCGTGCCGCCCGCGGGCACGGCGCTCATCGCGGTCGCTGCGCTCGCGCGTGCGCTCGCCGGAAGCAGCACGCAGGCTGCCGTGCCGCTCCTCGCGCTCGCCGCGCTCTGCTGGAGCGCGGCGTTCGCGCTGCTCCTCGGGCTGATGGCGCGCACGCCCGCGCGCCCGCCGCGCCCGCTCGAATAGCCGCGCCTACCAGCCGCCGCGGGCGCACTTCGTGGTGCAGCCCTAGAGTCGCGATCGAAGGCGGTGACCATGTCATCGGACCGCAACCCCCTGCCCCGCGAGGTCGGCCGGGCGCCTCTCGAACCTGACGAGCCGGTCAGCTGCCACACCTGCCTGCGCGAGGTGCCCCGCTCGGTGGCCCTCGCGACCGAGGGATCGGATTACGTGTTCTATTTCTGCGGATCGGGCTGCTTTGCGCGCTGGGGCGCGCCGTCGCCTCGCGACCGAAGCCCGGCGAACCCCACGTGAACCTGCGGCCCGCCCCGTTGCAATCGGATCGCATCGCGGTCGAGCGCGCGCGGATCGATTTCCTCGTGCAGCGCGACGGGCTCGGCGGCGCAGCGCAGTGGGTCCGCCACACGATCGGCATTTACCGGCGCGCGGTGCTCGATCGGCAGCATTACGCGAGCCGGCCCGAATACCGGCGCGGATTCATCCAGTCGTACTGCGCCTTCAAGGCCTGGCTCGGCTGCGTCGCCGCCTCCTCGAACCGCATGCACGCAACGGCCCATGAATGAGCTGACGAGGCGCCGCGCGGTGCGGCCGCGCTTTCTGAATCTGCTCCGCCTGCGCTATCCGGTGGGCGCGGTGTGCTCGTTCGCGCACCGGGTTTCGGGGGTTCTGCTCGCGCTCTTCGCGCCTGCGCTCGTCTGGCTGCTGCGGCGCTCGCTCGAGGGCCCCTCGGGCTACGAGGCGGTCGCGCGCGTCATGCACCCGTTCCTCGCGAAGGCCGCGGCGCTCGTCTTCGTCTGGGCCCTCGCGCACCACGTGCTCGCGGGCGTGCGGCACTTGCTCAAGGACATCGACCGCGGCTCGAGCCTCGCAGTCGCACGCCGCAGCGCATGGACGGTGAACGTGCTCGGCGTGCTGATCTTGCTGCTCGCCCTCGGAGCGCTCGCGTGAAGAGGATCCCGAGCGCGCTTCCGGCCTGGCTCGTTCAGCGCCTGAGCGCGCTCTACATGCTGCTCTTCCTGCTCTACGCGCTCGGCCGCTGGAACCTCGCGCGGCCGGACGGCTACGCGGCCTGGAGGGCATGGGCGCTGCACGCGTCGATTCGCCTTCCCCTCGCCCTGTTCTGCATCGCGCTGTTGCTTCACGGATGGGTCGGGTTGCGCGACGTCATTCTGGACTACATCCACCCGGTCCCGCTGCGCCTCGGCGCGCTCGCGCTGGTCGCCGCATATCTCGCGGCGCTCGCCGTCGCCGTCGCGCAGGTCCTGACGGGGTAGCACGGAAAGGGCGGCCGGCCATGCGATTCGAGATCTACCGCTACGTTCCCGGCGGTGGCGCGCGCCCGCGCATGCAGCGCTACGACGTCGCCCTGGATCCGCACGACCGCATGCTGCTCGATGCGCTCGAGCGCATTCGCACCACGCAGGATGATACCCTGGCGTACCGCCGCTCCTGCCGCGAGGGCGTGTGCGGCTCGGACGGCATGAACATCAACGGCCGCAATGGCCTCGCCTGCATTACGCCGCTGCAAGGTCTGCGCGAGCCGGTGACGCTCCGCCCGCTGCCCGGCTTTCCGGTCATCCGCGACCTTGTCGTCGACCTCACGCGCTTCTTCGAGCAGTACCGCTCGATCAGCCCGTACGTGGCCGATGAAGGGCCTTTCCCCGAGCGCGAGCGGCTGCAGTCGCCCGAGGAGCGCGCGCGGCTCGACGGCCTGTACGAGTGCATCCTGTGCGCGTGCTGCTCGGGGTTTTGCCCTTCCTACTGGTGGAACCCCGACCGCTTTCTCGGTCCGGCGACCCTGCTGCAGGCGCTGCGGTTCATCGCCGACAGCCGCGACCGGGCGACCGCCGAGCGGCTCGACTATCTGAACGAGGCCTACCGCCTGTTCCGTTGCCGCGGCATCATGAACTGCACCGAGGTCTGCCCGAAGGGCCTCAATCCCGCGCGCGCGATCGAGCGGATCAAGCTCCGCATGGTGAAAGCGGAGCTGTAGCCCGGCGACGCGCCGGCCACTCGACCGAAAGGAGACCGCCATGGCACGCATCGTGAAGCGCACTTTCCAGGAACCCTACAAGCTCTCGATCGGCGGCGAGGACAAGTATCTCTGCCGCTGCGGGCTCTCCAAGAGCCAGCCCTTCTGCGACGGCTCGCACAAGCTCACCCAGGGCGAGGACAAGAGCAAGCTCTACTGGTACGACGGGGAGGGCAAGCGCCACGAATGCCCCGACAGCTTTCCCGGGATCCGCATCTACTGATCCCGCGGCGTTCGGATGGCGGTCCACGAAGTGCGGCTGCACGCGGCGCACGCGCGCCTTGCCCACCGCATCTTTCTCTTTTACGGCAACCGGCGGCGCGAGGACGCGGCGTTCCTGGACGAGCTCGAGGAGGTCGAGAAGCGCAACCCGAAGTTTCGCCTGGTCGCGCTCATGTCCGAGCCGGAGAAGTCGGCGCGGACCTGGAGCGGCGAGACGGGGTTCATCCGGCGCCAGCTGATCGAGCGCCACGTGGCGGAGCCGAAGGCCGCGCTCTACTACTTCGCCGGCCCACCGGCGATGAGCGCGGCGATGCGCGCGCTGCTCGAGGAGCTCGGCGTCGGCGAGGCATCGATGCGCTACGAGGAGTTCTACGGCTACTGAGCCGGGCGTCCATGACGAAGAAATTCAAAGTCGGAGACCACGTGAGCTGGAATTCCGAAGCCGGGCGCGTGCGCGGCAGGATCGTCAGGGCGCACACCGCGGACGTGCGCTACAAAGGCTACATCCACCACGCGAGCCCGGAGGATCCGCAGTACGAGATCAAGAGCGACCGGACCGATCACGTGGCATTGCACCGGGGCCGCGTGCTGACAAAGCTGCGCAATTAGCGTGACCGCCATGGCCGTACCCGAAACCGTGCGCAAGGAGAGAACCGACATGCTGCAAAGGATCGACTACCGCAAGGCCGCCCCCGACGGATTCGCCGCGATGCGCGCTCTGGAGAGCTACGTGAGGCGCTGCGGGCTGCCTACGAGGCTCATCGAGCTGGTGAAGACGCGCGCCTCGCAGATCAACGGCTGCGCGCACTGCCTCGACATGCACAGCAAGGATGCGCGCGCGGCCGGCGAGACCGAGCAGCGCCTGTACGTGCTGCAGGCTTGGCGCGAGGCGCCCTTCTACGACGAGCGCGAGCGCGCCGCGCTCGAGTGGACCGAGGCGGTGACGTGCATCGCCGAGGGTGTCCCGGACGAGCTCTACGAGCGCGTGCGGCGCCACTTCAGCGAAAAGGAGCTGGTCGACCTGACGCTCGCGCTGATCGCCATCAACGGCTGGAACCGGCTCGCAGTCCCGTTCCGCGCGCCCGTGGGCGACTACCAGCCGGGGCGATCATGAGCACGGTCACCGAGATCGCCGACAACGTCTTCCGGATCTGCACCTATGTTCCGGAAGCGAACATCCAGTTCAACCAGTTCCTCGCGCGCGACGCCGAGCCGCTGCTCTACCA
>JAKALD010000282.1 GCA_021813275.1 Pseudomonadota bacterium
CTCGGCGCCTACGCCGCGGCGGCGCTGTTCACCAAGTTCGGCGTCGGCCCGTGGGCGGGGCTGTGGCTCGCGATCGCGCTGTGCGTCGCCGCGGGCGCGGCGATCGGCTTCCTCGCCTTCCGCTTCGGCATCTCGGGCGTGTACTTCGCGCTGCTCACGATCGCCTTCGCCGAGTTCACCCGCATCGGCTTCGACCACATCGGCTGGCTGGGGGGGCCGGGCGGCCTCTTTCTCAAGGTCGCGGAGCGCAGCCACGTCGACCTCCTCAACCTGCGCGGCACGCCGGCGATGTACTACTACGTGATGCTCGCGCTCACCGCCGGCGCGTTCGCGCTCTGCGGCTGGCTGCTGCGAAGCCGCGCCGGCTACTACTGGCAGGCGATCCGCGAGAACGAGGACGCCGCGCAGGCGCTCGGCATCAACACCTTCCGCTGGAAGCTGCTCGCGGTGATGCTGAGCGCCGCGATGACCTCGGTCGCGGGCGTGTTCTTCGCCTTTTACTACAACAACCTCTTCCCCGAGCAGATCTTCAACATCGGCCAGTCGGTCGAGATCATCCTCGGGCCGATCGTCGGCGGCGTCGGCACGCTCTTCGGACCGATCCTCGGCGCCGCGCTGCTCACCGTGCTCGCCGACAGCCTGAGCACCCTCGTCGCCGCGCTCGGCTGGAACCTGCCCGGGGTCAAGCAGGTGTTCTACGGCGTCGTGCTGCTCGCCGTCATCGTGTTCCTGCCGAACGGCATCTGGCCGCCGCTCGCACGCCTGCTCGGTCTGAAGAGGAAGGGCTGACGTGGCGCTGCTCGAGGTGCGCTCGGCGGCGAAATCCTTCCGCGGCCTGCGCGCGGTGGCCGAGGCCTCCTTCGACGTCGAGGCGGGCGCGCTCGTCGCGCTGATCGGGCCGAACGGCGCGGGCAAGACGACCATCTTCAACATGGTCGCCGGCGTCTATGCGCCGGACTCGGGCGAGATCCGCTTCGACGGCGCGCGCATCGATGGCCTGCGTGCCGACCAGGTCTGCGCGGCCGGCATCGGCCGCACCTTCCAGCTCGTCAAGCCCTTCGCCGGGCTGTCGGTGCTCGACAACGTGATCGTCGGGGCGCTCGAGCGCGCGCGCAGCATGGCGCGGGCGCGGCGCGAGGCGCTCGCGATCCTCGAGCGGCTCGGCCTCGAGGCGAAGCGCGAGCAGCTCGCCTCCGCGCTCACCCTGCCCGACCGCAAGCGGCTCGAGGTCGCGCGCGCGCTCGCGACAGGGCCCAAGCTGCTGCTCCTCGACGAAGTGATGGCGGGGCTGCGGCCGACCGAGTGCGACCAGCTGGTCGCCGTGTTCCGCGAGCTGAACCGCGGCGGCCTCACCATCCTCCTGATCGAGCACGTCATGCGCGCGGTGATGGCGCTCGCCGAGCGCGTGATCGTCCTCCACCACGGCGAGATCATCGCCGACGGCGCGCCCGCGCAGGTGGTACGCGATCCGGCCGTGCTCGAGTGCTACCTCGGCGAAGAAACGAAAGTATGAGCGGCGCGCTGCTCGAGGTGCGCGACCTCGACCTCTATTACGGCGACGCGCAGGCGCTCGCCGGAGTGTCGCTCGAGGTGCCGAAGGGCGAGATCGTCGCCATCGTCGGCGCCAACGGCGCGGGCAAGTCCTCGCTCCTGCGCACGATCTCCGGCATCGAGCGCTCGCGCTCGGGCGCGATCCGCTTCGACGGCCGCGACATCACGGCGATGGAGTCGCACGGAATCTGCGACCTCGGCATCGGGCAGGTCGCAGAGGGGCGGCAGATCTTTCCCTCGCTCACGGTCGAGGAGAACCTCGAGATGGGCGCGCTGCTGCCGCGGGCGCGCGCCCACGCGGCGCGCTCCTTCGAGGAGGTATTCGGCCTCTTTCCCCGGCTCGCCGAGCGGCGCACGCAGCTTGCCGGCACGATGTCAGGTGGTGAGCAGCAGATGATCGCGATCGGCCGCTGTCTCATGGGGCGGCCCGATCTCATCATGTTCGACGAGCCTTCGCTCGGGCTCGCCCCCACCGTGGTGCAGGAGGTCTTCCACACCATCCGCCTGCTGCACGCGAAAGGCCTCACCGTCCTGCTCGTCGAGCAGAACGTCGCGCTTTCGCTCAAGCTCTCGGAGCACGCTTACGTGCTCGAGAACGGGCGCGTGGTGATGAGCGGCTCGGGCGAGGAGCTGCTGCGCGACGACCGGGTGAGGCAGGCGTATCTGGGGCTGTAGGCGCGCCGCAGCGGCGCATCTCCGAGAGCCGGCGCTGCGCTCAGCTCACGGTCTCCGCGCTGTAGCGCGCGAGCAAGCCGGTGCGCACGGCGTAGCGATAAACCCGCGCGAAGAAGCCCGCGGCCAGGAGGATATAGAGCGCCGCCAGGCACGCGCTCCACAGCAGGTGAGTCGCCGGGAACGTCGCCCCGGCGATGATCGCGCGCATGCCCTCGAAGACGTACGAAGGCGCAAGCGCGTACGCGATCACGTGCATCCACGCGGGGAGCGTCGAGAGGGGATAGAACACGCCCACGAACGGCGAGAGCAGCGCCGGGATCGGCCAGATCAGCCACTCCGCGGCCGGGCCCAGCCGCAGGACGACGGCGGCGCTGAAGATGCCCAGCGCGATGCCGGAGAGGAACAGCACGAGCAGAAAGGGCGCGAGCATCACGCCGTAGGCGAAGATCGACAGGCCGAAGACCGCGGTCGCCAGCGCGATCATCACCACCAGCGCGAGCGAGCTCGTGAGGATGCTGGTGAGCACCAGCCCGGCGACGTACTCCGAGGTGCGGAGCGGCGTGGCGAAGATGTTGAGAAAGTTGCGCGACCACACGTCCTCGAAGAAGGCGGTGGTGATGCCAAGCATCACACGCCCGAAGAAGTCCCACAGGAGCACCGCCCCCAGCAGTGTCGAGACGAAGTTGAAGCCCGGCGCGGCGACCGTCCCGAGGTACTTGGTGATGAATCCCCACAGCAGGATGTCGACCGCGACCCAGATGACGAGCGGAAACAGGCGCGCGGGACTGCCGCGCATGAGATAGAACTGGCGCAGGACGATGGCGAGGATCGGATGCCAGCGCATGGCCTCACCCCGCCTCGAGCGTGAGCGGCTCGCGCGCAACCGAGACGAACAGGTCCTCGAGCGAGCTCTTGCCGTGCTCGCGCGGCAGCGTCCGGGGATCGCCCTCGAGCAGGATCGCTCCGCGCGACAGGAACAGCACCCGGTCGCACACCTCCTGCACCTCCGTCATGTTGTGCGAGGTCCAGAGCACCCCGACCCCGTGGCGCCGCGCGAGCTCGCGGATCTGCGCGCGGATCTCGCGCGCCTTCGAGGGATCGAGCGAGGCGGTGGGCTCGTCGAGCAGCAGCAGGTGTGGGCGGTTGAGCATCGCCTTGGCGAGCGCCGCGCGCGCCTGCTCGCCGGAGGAGAGCAGGCCGCATTTTACGTTGCGGAATGCCGCGAGCTCGAACTGGTCGAGCAGCTCGTCGATACGCGCCGCGGTGTCCTTGACGTTGTAGATCAGGGCGAAGAAGCGCAGGTTCTGATACACGGTGAGATTGCCGGGAAGCGGCGCGTAGACTGCCGTGAAGTTGGTGCACGCGAGCGCCTGGGCGCGCTCGCTCGCGACGTCGCGGCCCTCGATGGCGACCGCGCCCGCAGTCGGCTCGAGCACGCCGAGGATCATGTTGATGATCGTGGTCTTGCCGGCGCCGTTCGGGCCCAGGAGCCCGACGATCTCGTTCGGCTGGACCTCGAACGAGACGCCGTCGACGGCGACCTTGTCGCCGAATCGCTTGCCGAGCGCGGACACCGACAGCACCGGATTCGCCATGGGACCCTCTAGAACAGCCTCGCCTCCAGCGAGCGCCTGGCGAGCAGGAACGCCGCCGCGTTCCACGACTGCCGCGGCATGCCGCAGGGCTTGCCGGTCAGGCCGTGGAACCACTCGTTGAACTCCCAGCCGTTCACCGCGTTCGCGCGCGCAAGGCGCACGAGCTCGGTCTCCGCCAGCTTGCGCATCCCGGCGGCGGCGAGCGCCGCCACCCAGAAGCCGCCGATCATCGGCCAGATGCCGCCGTTGTGGTACTGGTGCTCGTAGTTCTGCCGGTGGCGCCCCATGTACGGCCGCCAGCGGAGGTCGTGCCGCGGGATCGGCTCGCACACCGAGCGCAACGGATAGGCCGCGAGGCCTTGCGCCTTATGGAGGGCGCGCAGCACCGCCGCGCGCCGCCCGCCGTCCGCCAGTCCCAGAAGCGCGGCGAGCACGTTGCCGAAGGCGTCGCCCTCCTCCCCCCGCTCACCCAGGTTCACGTAGCTCAGGTACAGGTCGGAGTTGCGGCGACGCCGCTTCGCGTAGTGCACGAGCAGCCGCAGGCGCCGGTACTCGGGCAGGTCCCGATCGCTCGGATGAAAAAGCTGGTTGAAGTGGTGCCGCGTCGCGTCGACGCC
>JAKALD010000283.1 GCA_021813275.1 Pseudomonadota bacterium
CTCGAGCGGCTCGTGCTGGCGAGCAACAACCCGGGCAAGCTGCGCGAGATCGGCGCGCTGCTCGCGCCGCTCGCGATCGAGGTCGTGCCGCAGTCGGCGCTCGGCATCGCCGAGGCCGAGGAGCCGCACTTCACCTTCCTGGAGAACGCGCTCGCCAAGGCGCGCCACGCGAGCCGCGCGGCGGGGCTCCCGGCGCTCGCCGACGATTCGGGCATCTGCGTCGAGGCGCTCGGCGGCGAGCCGGGCGTGCAGTCGGCGTACTACGCCGGAACGCAGGGCACGCGCGCCGAGCGCGATGCGCGCAACAACGCGAAGCTACTCGCCGCGCTCGCCGGAGTCGCCGACCGGCGCGCCCACTACAACTGCGTGATGGTGCTCGTGCGCCGCCACGACGATCCGCGGCCGATCGTCGCCGAGGGCATTTGGCGCGGCGCGATCGCTCTCGAGCCGCGCGGCGGCGAAGGCTTCGGTTACGACCCGCTGTTCCTCGTGCCCGAGAGGGCCTGCACCTCGGCCGAGCTCGCGCCCGACGAGAAGAACCGCCTCAGCCACCGGGGCCTCGCGCTGCAACGGCTGCTCGCGCGCCTGCGCGAGGAGCCTTGATGGCGCAGGTCCGCGTCGCCCCGCCCGGGTCGGTGCGGCTCGCCGCGCTGCCGCCGCTCGCTGCGTACGTGCACCTGCCCTGGTGCGTGCGCAAGTGCCCCTACTGCGATTTCAACTCGCACGAGCGCACGGGCGCTCTGCCCGAGGGCGAATACGTCGATGCGCTGGTCGCGGACCTGGAGGCTCTGCTGCCCTCGGTCTGGGGACGGCGCGCGACGAGCGTGTTCATCGGCGGCGGCACCCCGAGCCTGTTCGCGCCGGCCTCGATCGAGCGGCTGCTCTCGGCGCTGCGCGCGCGCCTGCCGCTCGAGCCCGATGCCGAGGTGACGCTCGAGGCCAATCCGGGCACGGCGGAGGCCAGCCGCTTCGCGGGCTATCGCGCCGCGGGAGTGAACCGGCTCTCGCTCGGCGTGCAGAGCTTCGACGACCGCATGCTCGCCGCGCTCGGGCGCATCCACGGCGCCGACGAGGCGCGCCGCGCGCTCGACATGGGCTTGCGCCAGTTCGACAACGTGAACGTCGACCTGATGTACGGGCTGCCGGGGCAGACGCTCGCGATGGCGCGCGAGGACATCGCCGAGGCCGTGCGCCGGGGCCCGAGCCACGTCTCGGCTTATCAGCTCACCATCGAGCCGAACACGGTCTTTTACCGCAAGCGGCCGGAGCTGCCCGCGCACGACGCCTGCGCCGACATGCAGCTCGCGATCGAAGAGGCGCTGGGCGCCGCGGGCTACGAGCACTACGAGACCTCGGCGTTCGCGCGGCCGGGGCGGCGCAGCCGCCACAACCTCAATTACTGGCAGTTCGGCGATTACCTCGGGCTGGGCGCAGGCGCGCACGGCAAGCTGAGCTTCGCCGAGCGCGTCACGCGCCATGCGCGCGCCAGGCAGCCGCGCGAGTACCTGGAAGCCGCGCTGCACGGCCGGCGCGGCTCGCTCGTCGAGGAGCAGACGGTCGCGCCGCGCGAGCTGCCGTTCGAGTTCATGCTCAACGCGCTGCGGCTCGTCGAGGGTTTCCCGGTGGAGCTCTTCGCGGCGCGCACCGGCTTGCCGCTCGCGGCGGCCGAGACCGGCCTCGCCGAGGCCGAGCGCCGGGGCCTGATCGAGCGCGACCGGCGGCGCATCCGGCCCACGGAGCGCGGGCGACTCTTCCTCAACGAGCTGCTGGCGCTCTTCCTGCCGGGCTGAGCGCCGTCAGCGGCGGCGAAACACCAGGTCCCATACCGCATGCCCGAGGCCCAGGCCGCGGCGCTCGAACTTGGTGAGCGGGCGGTGCTCCGGGCGCGGCGCGAAGCCGGCGGCGGTGTTCTCGAGCAGCGGCTCGGCGCCGAGCACGGCGAGCATCTGCTCGGCGTAGTCCTGCCAGTCGGTGGCGGCGTGCAGGATGCCGCCCGGCGCAAGCTTGCGCGCGGCGAGCGCCGCAAACGCGGGCTGGACGATGCGCCGCTTGTGATGGCGCTTCTTCGGCCAGGGGTCGGGAAAGAACAGGTAGATCCCGGCGAGCGCGCCGTCGGCAATCATGTGCTCGAGGACGTCGAGCGCGTCGTGGCGCACGACGCGCAGGTTCGGGAGCCGCTCGGCCTCGATGCGCCGCAGCAGGCTGCCAATGCCCGGCCCGTGCACCTCGACCGCGAGGTAATCGGTGCCGGGATGCGCGCGGGCGATCGCGGCGGTGGTTTCGCCCATGCCCGAGCCGATTTCGAGCACGAGCGGCGCGCTGCGTCCGAAGAGCGCCTGCGCGTCGACCGGCGCCGCGGAGTAGGGGATGCCGTAGCGCGGATAGAGCTCGTCGCAGGCGCGCTGCTGGGCGGGCGTGATGCGGCCCTGGCGCAGCACGTAGCTCCGGACGTGCCTGCGCTCGTTCAGGCGGCCCTGGATCGGGAAGGCTGGATCACGCCCGCGGTCGGCGAGGAGGGCGTGGCAGCGTAGAGCTTCTTCGGCATGCGGCCCGCGAGATAGGCCTCGCGGCCCGCCTCGACCGCCTTCTTCATCGCCTGCGCCATCAGCACCGGATCCTGCGCCGCGGCGATCGCGGTGTTCATCAGCACGCCGTCGCAGCCGAGCTCCATCGCGATCGCGGCATCCGACGCGGTGCCGACGCCGGCGTCCACCAGCACCGGCACCTGCACGCGCTCGATCACGAGCTGCAGGTTCCAGGGATTGAGGATGCCCATGCCCGAGCCGATGAGCGAGGCGAGCGGCATCACCGCCACGCAGCCGATGTCCTCGAGCATCTTCGCCTGGATCGGGTCGTCGGAGCAGTACACCATCACCTTGAAGCCTTCCTTCACGAGCTCCCTGGCGGCGACGAGCGTCTCGGGCATGTTCGGGTAGAGCGACTGCGCGTCGCCCAGCACCTCGAGCTTGACCAGGTCGTGGCCGTCGAGGAGCTCCCTCGCGAGGCGCAGCGTGCGCACCGCGTCCTGCGCGCTGTAGCACCCGGCGGTGTTCGGCAGATAGGTGAACTGCGACGGCGGCAGGAACTCGAGCAGGCTCGGTTCGCCCGCGTTCTGGCCGATGTTGGTGCGCCGGATCGCGACCGTCACGATTTCCGCGCCCGAGGCCTCGATCGCGGCGCGCGTCTGGGCGAAGTCCTTGTACTTGCCGGTGCCCACGAGCAGCCGCGAGACATAGCTCTTGCCGGCGACGAGCAGCTTGTCCTGCGCGCGCATCTCAGCCCCCGCCGACCGCCACCACGATCTCGAGCCGGTCGCCGTCGGCGAGCCGTGTCGCGCCGTGCGCGCTCTTCGGCACGATCTCGCCGTTGCGCTCCACCGCGAGCTTCCTGCCCGCGAGGTCGAGCTGGCGCAGCAGGCCGGCCAGGTTGAGTGGCTCCTGGAACGCGCGCGCCGCGCCGTTGATCGTGACTTGGATCATCGCCTGTGCCGCCTCGGAAGCTGCTCAAATTTTAACACGCGCGCGCCGCGGCTCCCCGGCCGCGACGCGCGCCTGCGGCTAGAATCCTGCGCTGTCGGTGGGCCCTTTGCCCGCTGGGAGCCGCCCGTGCCCCTCGACACCCGCTCCTTGCTCGCCGCGCTGTGCCTGAGCTACGCCACGCTCGGCGCGCTCGCGTTCGGCTTCGCCGGGCTCAATCCGCGCGCCCGCGCGGTCGCGGGCTGGGGCGCGGCGCTGCTCGTCTATGCGGCGGCGATCGGCGGTTTCGCGCTGCGCGGCTACGTTCCCGGGATCGTGTCGGTCACCGTGCCGAACGCGCTCGCGGCAACCGGCGGCTACCTCACGCTGCGCTGCGCGCGGATCTTCCGCGGCATCGAGGCGCGCGAAGCCGCCGGGCTCGCGCTGCTCGCCGCGGGGATCGTCGCGCTCGCCTGGTTCGACCTCGTCCGGCCCGATCTCGTCGCGCGCACCGCGATCCTGTCGTTCCTCAACGCATGGTTCGCGCTGCGCGCCGGCTGGCTGGTGGCAGGCGCTCCGGCGCGCGGCCTGGCGGCGCGCTTCCTCGCCGGGCTGCTGTTCGTCCTGTCGGCGCTGATGGCGGTGCGCGGCGCGAACGCGCTCGTCACCGGCCTGCCCAGCGGCTACCTGGCGTCGAACGGGTACTACAGCGTCCTGCTGCTCGCGTACCTCGCCGCGGGCATCGCCGGCACCATCGGCATCCTGCTCTCCGAGATCGAGATGCTGACCCGCGGCCTGGAGCGGGTGGCGAAGGTCGACATGCTGACCGAGATCCCGAACCGCCGCGGCCTGCTCGCGGAGTTCGAGCGCGAGCTCTCGCGCGCGCAGCGCCAGGCGACGCCGCTCGCGCTCGTGCTCATGGACCTGGACCATTTCAAGCGCATCAACGACGAGCTCGGGCATCCGGC
>JAKALD010000033.1 GCA_021813275.1 Pseudomonadota bacterium
AGAGGAGGGCGGCGTACACGAGGTCAACGGGAGCGAAGGCGAGGTCGTCTTTCTCCAGGTCGCCGACATACAGCTCGAGCCCGGGCAGCCGACCGGCAAACCGGTTGCCGCAAGCGCCGCGGCCGAATGCGGTTACGCGGCGTAGGCCAGCACCGCAACGAAGTGGCACGCCGTGCCAGCGAGAACGAATAGGTGCCAAACGAAGTGATTGTAGCGAGCACGTTCATCTCGGGCATAGAAACCGACTCCCACCGAGTACGCGAATCCCCCGGCCAACAGCCAAAAAAGCCCCCACGGCGCAAGATGGCGCCACAGGGGCTCTATGGCGACGAGGGCAAGCCAACCCATTGCAAGGTACAGGGACGTCGAGAGCCGCGGATGGCGGAGCCCGGCCACGGCCTTGAACATGATGCCTAACAGCGCGAGGCCCCAGACGAGGCCGAACAGCGTCCAGCCCCAGGGGCCGCGCAGAACAACGAGCGTGAACGGCGTGTAGGTGCCGGCGATGAGCAGATAAATCGCTCCGTGGTCCAGGTGCCGGAATACCGACTTGACCCTGCCCCTGGGCAGCGCATGGTAGAGCGTCGACGCGAAGTACAGGAGCAGCACCGAAGAGGCGAATACGCTCGCGCCAACCACACGGGCCGCGCCGCCGGATTCGGCTGCGAAGACGATGAGAACGGGCGCCGCCACCAGCGCCGCGAGCAACCCTATGCCGTGGCTGACGCTGTTTGCAATCTCCTCCCCGAGGGACTGTGGGCGTTTCGCGAGCGCGCGGGCCTCGGGCATGGCACGCGCCAAGCTACCGGACTTGGTTATCCGCGGGGATGATTCAGGTCAAGGCATTGGGCGCAGCGCTTGGGCGCCAGAATCTGAGACTGGGCTCTGTTAGCCCGGCGCGCCTCAATCCTTGGCCGCGAGGTAATCGTGTGCCCGGCTGACGATGACCGCGGCCGAGGTCTCTGTGCAGAGCTCTTCTGCGAGCTGCAGGGCTTCGTGCTGCATGCGGATGTCGAGCGCGGATGGGGCGGAAAACAGTCGACGAAGACCGGCCTCGCGGATTTTCGCTGCCAAGTTACGCTCGTCGTCGGAGCCCTGCAGGGCTGGGAGCCCAAGGACGGGTCCGCCGGAGACCCAGGTGGTCGCCTCTGTGTCGAAGATGCTCTTTCTCATCGGAAGCTCCTTGCCGGCAGGAAGTGTTCGAGAACTGCGGAGGCCTCCCAGACTTTGTGCTTGAGGAGACGGAAGCCCTCGTCACTGACCGGCTGCGAGAGGAGTGCGTGCCGGTGCTGCATCGCAAGGCGAACGATGTCCTCGGCGAGCGTCTCGTCGAGCGCGTCTGCCTGAGTGAGTCGGCCATTGGGCGAGGCATATCGCTCTACGAGCACGGCCAGTTCGTGGGCGACACGCCTCGCGTAGGCGCGTGCCCCGGGGTCCTCCCGGAGTGCTCTGGCAGCAACGCGCTGCTCGAGGATGTGTACCTCGCAGGCTTCGAGGTCCCGAGATGCTTGCTCGATTTGCGGGACGTAGTGCTCGCTGGATTCCACGTGGCTCTCCTGATATTGACGTGCCTGAGACGCGGGATGAGCCGTCTAGCGAGAAGGTTTAAACGACAGCGGTGCGCGCGCATGCCTGTGCCCGCGATTGCCTCCGTCACCCCGTTCGCGTTGCGCCGCATGCGCGTAGTCTTTCCGGGCTGCGGCGCGTCGGGAAACCTTCTGCGCGAATAAACTCCACTCGCTTCACTTCCCAGGTAGCGCGCGAGCATCCGGGCAAGCGTCGCCTGGGTGGGGCCCCCGAGCTCGGGGGCGTGGGCTTCGAGCTTGGCGGCTTCGATGTCGACCGCCCAGTCCTTGGCCTCGGCCTGCGTGCGAAAGTTCCTGGTGAGGCGTTTGCCCGCCGCGTCGAAGGCTTGCGCGCGCCAGCCGCCCCGGTGCTTGAAAGTCGTCGCCATCTCGCTTAGTCCTTAAGTTCAGACGAAGCCGTGTAGCGGGCGCTGTTTATCTCCTGCGCGTGGCCCTTGGGGCGGGCGGTGCTACCCGCACTGCTACCAGGGGCGGCATTTTCGGCAGAAATAAAAAGAGCCTTCCGAAGAAGGCTCAGGCAATCATGCCGTTAATCTTGGCTCCCCGAGTAGGGCTCGAACCTACGACCTGCGGATTAACAGAATGAGCAGGCCTCCGATTGCCTCCGCGCCACAGAGGTTACGCGTGGCGTGCGGACTTGTCTAGCAGGCTAGAGAACGCGCCAAACGCGCCAGGATCGCGCAGGCGCGACGCTCCGTTGCGGAAGTCCTTACCTACGTGCGCGCGCCGGCGCGGCGCTCCGCGGCGTCACGTTGCCACACCTCGAGAAGCACTTTGCGCAGGTTCGTGTCGCGCTTGATGGCGCGCTCGCCGGCACGCATGTAGCGCAGTGCGCGCCGCCAGCTGAGCCCGAGCTCCTCGAGGATCGGCTCAGCGAGCGGCGAGCGCAGCAGCAGCTCGAGCAAGGCAGCTCCCATGAGCTCATTGTCGACCGGCGGACCGCCACCCCTGGCAAGCGCCGTGGCGAAGTCCAGGGCGCCGAAAAATCGCTCCGTGCTCGAAGCTGCCGCGCGGCGCCGGTCCGTCATTCGTCTCGATCGAGGTCGCAGGCCATTTCGATCGTGATGCGCCCGCGCGTCAACGTGGCCACGTGGAGCTGCCCGCCGCTCGCGAGCCCCGGGTAGCGCTCTTCGATCAACTGTTTCTGCACTCGCGCGCAGGTGACCATCGCGGCCACGTCACGCGGGGGCGGTAGCTGCTCGATCAGATCCCCAGGGGCCAGCAAGCGATAGCCGGCCCCGGCCTCGGCGGGCGGCTCGAGCACCTTCTCGGTGAACCCGTTCACGGCGAGCTGCTCGAATTGAAAGCCGATCATGCGCCCGCGGCGCGTTGACCACCCGACCGCGACGACGTTCGCATCGTAGAGCGTCGGATCCGTCCAGGCCTGCGGGTGATTCTTCATCTTCTCGCGAGCGGTCGACATCTGCTGCGGCATCGCCGCGACGAGCTCGTCGAAGCTCCTCGGAACGAGGCTCTCGAGCATCGCGCGCAGGATCGTGAAGTAGCCGCCGCAGCCGCGATAGGCCACCGCCGCATTGAGAATCGGCAGCACCCAGAGCTTGTCGAGCTGGAACTTCTCGCCGGAGTCGGCGTGCCGCGCCTCGCTGTTGACGGCGAGAAGCGCCCGGTCGCGCTCAATCCAGGCGTTGAGGATTGTCATCGAGTTGCACGATGCTTGAGGCCGGCTCGCCGGCGACGTCGCCGAGCGCCGTTGCCACAACGCCTTCGCCGATGACGCCTTCGATCACCGGTCCTGCCAACGATGTAACGAATGCGCCTGCGATCGCGCCGACCACGGCTGGCATGGCTATGCTCCTTTTCTTGTGCTCAGTTCGTGAGGTAGCCGACGCTCACGTTGCCGGCGTCGCTCGTGCTCGAGAGCGCGTAGGTGAGCGCGTAAACCGGCCCGGCGACGGTGAAGGTGCCCGAGTTCCCCGCGGTTTTCGTGAGGATCGCGTTGCCGGCGCTGTCGTACAGGTTGAACGTCCCGACGAGCGCGCTCGCGATGATTACGACGATCGAGACAATGCCATTGCTCGAGCGCGAGATCTCGCCTCCGAGCTCCGTGAGCTGAACGTACCGACCGATTCTGTTCATTGGTTGCCACCTCCAATCAAAGTTTCACCGTCGAAGAGGATGCGGACGCGGCGCGCCTCCGGCGTCGGGCCCGCTCGCTGTAGGAACCCTGGTCTGCCGCGAAGGCAAGCTCCGCACAGCCGCGCCGGAAGCGCTCGAGCATGTCGACGCAGTCGCCGTAGGATGGATAGGAGAGGAGCCGCCCGATCTCGCCCTCCTCGGGCGTCGACACGACAAAGACGCCCCAGGGCTGATGCAGGCGCCGATGGTGCGCGACGCGAAACCCGCTCGAGCCCGCACCGTCGGTTCCGTAGAGGGCGACGATCGCAGTGCGCACCTCCGGCGGCCAATCGCGCCGGGGATCGACGCTCAGGATCGCAGTCATCGGGTCGTGTGGGTCGCGGATTCACGCTTAGCCGAACGGCGTTACATAGCCGCGCCGATTCCAGGCCTCGCGCGTCCATGCGACGAACGTATCTTTGAGCGGCGCGATCACTTGCAGCGCAGAGCGCGGATCGAGCGAGGTGAGCTGCACGTTCACGTGCAGGTGCGTGTCGCCAGCGCCCCCATTAAGGGCGCTGTTCGGCACGATCGAGCCGGAGCCCGGCGGCACGAAGAGCTCGGGGCCCGCCTCACCTACCAGGTAGGGCGTGCCGGCCGAGACCGGGCCCCCGGCGGCCTTGCCCCCGCCGAAGATGCTGCTGAAGATGTTGCTGAAGAAACCACTGATTCCCGAGCCGCTCACCGCGTTCGAGATCGCGCTGCCGAGGGGCTCGGTGATCGTCTTGCGCATGATGATCTGCGCGATATCGCGGTCAAGGCCCTGCAGCACCTTCCGAAAGCTCTCACCGCCCGTGACGGCCTTCTCGAAGGCCGAGGTCATCGTGAGGCCGAGCTGTCGCCCGATGTCGTTCGCGTCGCTCGCTTTCTTGTTGACCCGCTCGAGCACCGCGTCCATCTGGTCGCTCACCTTGATCGAGGCCTCGGTCGCCTCGGTCATCGTGATCGCGCCGCTTTGCAGGAGCGCGTCGATTTTCTCGAGCTCCTCCTTGTACTGGCGCGTCGGGTCGATCAGGCGCCGCACGGACTCGGCCTCCTGGTCGATCTGGCGCCGGTGCTCGAGTTCCTTGCGCTGCGCCTCCTCCGTGATCTGCTTGATCTGCTGCTGGGTCTTCGCGTCCTCCTTGGCGACGTCGATCTGCGCCGTGAGCCGCACGAGCGCGTCCTTCTGGTTCTTGGAGAGCGCCCCGTAGCGCCCATCGTCGATCTCGGCGAGCACCTTCTCGGTCGCGGTGAGTTTCTGCGTGGTGAGGACCTCTTCCTTGAGGCGCTTGAGCTCGGCTTCGTAGGGCGATGCGCCGGAGCCTCCGGCCCCGTGTTTTCTCTCGGGCACCAGGGCGGAGAGGTCGAGCGGGCGCTGAAACTGCCGGCTCACCTGGTCGGAGGTGTCCATGCCCTTCGTGAGGGCGAGGGCCTGCTCTCGCTGCTGCGCGAGCAGAAAGCCGCGCTCGGCCTGTAGCCTGCCGAGATCCGCGTTGCGAAGAAGGTTCAGGCTCGCGCCGCCGGGCAGAAAGCCCGGGAGCACCGGCATGCTCTTCGCGCGCTCGATCTGAGCGTTGACTTCCTTCAGGCGCGCGCCGATGTCCGCCGGCACATCATGGCTCGCAAAAGCCGCCCCGAGCGCCTGCTGAAAGCCAGCCGCCGCGCTCTTTGCCTTGTTGAACTGCTCGATCACGTCGGTCAGCGTTGGCACGAGCGCGTTGGCGAGTGACTCTTTCAGGAGCTCCGTGCGGTGCTCGAGCGCCTCCATCTGGTCGTGCAGGCGCTCCGCGGCTTCGATCTCCTCCTTGGTGCGCTCGGCGTGGATCTGCGCGGTCTCGGCGAGCTGGCGCAGGAACGGCAGCGTCTGCGCGCCCGCCCGGCCGAAGAGGACCTGCGCGAGCGCCGCCTGCTCGGCCGCGGTGCCCGTGCTCGCGAGGCGCTTGGCGAGATCCGGGAGGAACGTGTCCATGTGCTTCAGACCATCCTCGACCTCTTTCTGCGAGAGGCCGAGCGCGCCGAAGGCGACCTTCATCTGCTCGGTCGGCTCGGTCGCGAAACCGAGCATGGTCTTTTCCAGCCGATTGATAACCGTCCCCACGGTGTCCATGTCGGTACCGGCCTGCTTCGCGGCAAGACGCATCCCCGAGAGCATCTCCGCCGACACGCCGGTCCTCTGCGAGAGCTTCGCGAGCGCGTCCTGCGCGCCGATCGCGCCCTCGATCATGTGCGTGAATTCCATCGCGCCGACGCCGACGCCGAGCCCGGCGAGCGCGCCTTTCGCGAGGTTCACGGCGCTCTTGATGCTGCCCATCGTGCTCTCGACCGTCGAGCGCGCCTTGCGCATGTCCTCCTGTAGGCGCGCGACGTTCGCGCTCATCTCGAAGATCAGCTTCCCGATCGTGGCCAAGAGCTACCTCCGGTCCTCAGTGCAGACGTTTGGACGATTCATCGCGCCCGCCCCACGCCAGGGGCCCCGAACGCGCAGGAGGTCGCGCTCGAGGCCCCGTGAAGCACGCGCCAGATCTCGCATGCTGCGTGCCCTGGCGTGCGACGCGATCGCGCCGGCGTTCACGATCAGGCGGTCTCGATGAGGAGGCGGCGCCGCGCCGCCTCGAGGCGCGGGCGGCCGGCACTCAGTCCTGCGAACACGCCGGCGCGTTGCCTGGCGAGCGTCCCGCGGCCCCGCAGCTCCTCGACGACCTGGCTGAGCGGCGCGACGCGGTCGGCAAGCTTCGCCCTCACCGCGTCCCGTGCGTTGAGCACGCGGCCCTGCCCGTAGCCCTCACGCACCGCGATCTGCGTGTCCTTGCGATTGCGCGCGACCGCCCGCACGAACATGCCGTGGTAGTCGTCGACCTGCGCCTGCAGGTGAGCGCGCGCCGACTCGTCGAGCGGCGCGTAGGGGTTGCCCTCGGTCTTGTACTTGCCTGCCGAGACGAGCGTGTACTTGACGCCCATCTTTTCCATGAGGCCGCTCGTATCGACGTGAGCGGCCCAGACGCCGATCGAGCCCGCCTGGCCCTCCGGCGACACGACGAATTGCTCGGCGGCCGAGCCGATCCAATAGGCGGCCGAGGCGCAGAGCGCGTTTGCGATCGCGACAACGGGTTTCACGCCGCGGAGGCTATAGATCGCGTCCCCGAGCTCGCCGAGGCCTCCGACCGTGCCGCCCGGCGAATCGATGTCGAGCACGATGCCCTTGATGCTTTCGTCCGCGCCGAGCTGGCGGATCACCGCGGTGAGCGGCTCGGCGGCAACGCTCCCGCCCCCGAAAAGCTCGTCGAACGCACTGCCTCGCTGCGTGATGATGCCCATCACCGGCACGATGGCCACGTCGCCGGCGCTACCGAAAGCTTCGCGGGGCCGTCCTGCGGAAAATCGTCCGGCAACCTCGGCGCCGAACCGCGAAGTCTTTCCTTCGGCGAGCTGCTGCAGTGCGACCGTCATCGCCTGCAACCACTCGATCTGCAGCGCCCAGGGCCGCGACCCGATCTCGGAAATCAAGGTGGCGTGACGCATCGGTTCTCCTCAGTGGAAGTAGGTCTGCAGGGCCTTCGCGGAGTTCGCCCGGGCGCAGAGCAGCGCCCGCATGTAGTGGACATCGGCCTCGCAGCCGTCGACGTCGGGCGCTCCGAAGAGCGCCTCTGCCGGGGCGGCGACGCGAAGGCACCGCCCGCGGACGATGCCAGCCACGACGAGCAGTTCGCCCTCTATGCCGGCGTGCACGAGGCGGACCTCCTCGATGCGATGGGCGCTGGCGACCTCAGAGGGAATGAGCCGCGCGCTCATCCCATGAGGTCGGACGCGATCGGCTCGGGCTCGATCGAAAGGTCGAGCTCCTGCAGCCGAATGCCGAAGGGCAGAGCGGCCCGGAAGACTCTGTCGCGCAGCACCTCGAGCGCCGCCTTCGGGTCGGGCCCGTAGTCGCTCTCGGGCATCCCCTTGAGCGTCTCCTGGACAGCGCGGATCTCCGCAACGGCAGTCTCGATCTGCGCGGTGTTGGTGTCGTAGAACCACCGCGTCAGCCCGTCGGCGTAGGATTTCTGCGTCGACGGGTAGACGGCAGTACACGAAAGAACCGACTCCAGCGCGCGCTGGGTCCAGATGAAGAGCACCGAAATGCGCGCGTCCGCCGATTGGTGCAGCTCCGCGCGCAGACGGTCGGCGCCGTGGCGCGCTGCCAGGTCTGCCGCGCTCAGCTCGGCCTGGCGCAGGTTGAATTCGGCCTGCGCGTGCTCAAGGCTGCGCTTCACCTGCTCGAAGGCGCGCGCGGCTTTGTCCTTTCGATCGACGAGCGACGCGATGCGCGACGAGCTCTCCCGTTCGATACGCGCGATCTCGGCGATCTTGCTCGCGCGCGCGGCGTGCGCTTCGCGCAGTATGTCCTCGCGCGCCTTCTGAAAGGCCGGCATGCGCTCGAGGCCGGCGATGAGGCGCTTAACGACTTTGTCTGGTTGCATCGATGTCCCCTGTCATGGTCGAAGTCCCCTAACGCGCCTGCAGCCCGTCCGCGATTCGCTCAACCGCCTGGGCGAGCGCCCCGAGCGCGCCGGCCGCCATCAGGAGCCGTTCGTCGAGGCCGTCGGCGAGGGCGTGTAAGGCGTTCGCCTGCAGTACCGCGGCGATTAGTCCGGCGTGCTTTTCCGCGTAGCCATCGCCGAGCTCGCCATCGATCGCCTCGACCGCGGCACCGAGGAGATCCCGGGCGCTTGAGTCCAGCAGGCGGGGCAGGCGCTCCTCGATCGGCTCGATGCGTTCGGCGCCGGGGGGGATGATGTCGCTCATGCGGCGGTGCGCGCGAGTGCAGACGCCTGCACCAGGTGACGGACAATGAAGGCTTGGACATCCGCGCGGCGGTAACGGACGCTGCGGTGGCCAAACTTCACGAAGGGCAGATCCTTGCGCCGCGTCGAGCGCCAGGCGGCAAGCGTGGCCACGTCGACGTCGAGCAGCTCGGCGACGATCTCGGGGCGCAGCAGCTCGATCGACTCCAGGCCGAGCGCTTCGCTCTCCTTGAGTTCGGCAATTTCGTGCGGTAGTGCGCCATCCATGACGGCATGGTGCCTGCGCCCAGCGGCCAGCGGGGAGGGCACTTTGTGCGAAAAATTCGGCGAAAAGTGCCACGGGGCGCCTAAGCCTCTTTTCGGGGCGACCTTGCGCCACGGGCGCGGAGCAGCCGCCGCACCGTGTGCTCATCGATGGCCTGGTCTTGCAGAGCAACCGCGGCGGTGAGCGCAATCCAGCGCGCACGAGGGCCTCCGAAGGCCTCGCGCAGCCACGCGCCGAGCCGCCGCACGAAGTAGGCGCGCCTGGATACCTTGCCGTCCCCCGGACCCTTGAGCGGCGCCGCTTCTGGCGCCCGCGCCACCCAGGAGGCGAAACCCCACAATAGGTCGCAAACGCCGCCCGGGTGCCACACGCCGCGCTCCAGGGCGGGGGCGGAGTGAAAGTAGATGCGCCACAGGTACTCGTCATCGCTCGTGCCCCGCACTTCGCGCTCGAGCTCGCTGCAGAGCCCAACGATTCGGGCGGTACGCGCGGCGCGCTCAGCTGGCGTGAGCTGCTCGAGCCCGCGGGGCCCGCGCCAGGCGCGAATGACTTCCGCAGTGAAGAGCACCACGTAGGGCACGCCGGCGCCGGCGCCGAAGTTCCCGCAGCGCACGAGCTCGCCCCAGACGTGCACCATGCGCGCATCGGTCAACAGCCGCTCGAGGAGCCTCGCGATCTCATGTGGATCCTCGCGTCGGCGACGAAGAAGCAGCGCCCGGACCGCCGCATCGCGCTCTTCCGCCCCCTTTTCTTCGAACACCGGTGCCGCTCGCGTCGCGGCAAGAGCGCGCTCGAGCTCGGCCTCGCGGCTCTCGGCCCTCCAGCGCTCCTCGCGGTGCCAGGCGATGACTTCCGGAGGCGCCCAGCTCTGGAAAGCGGGCTCCGGCGTGGCCGTGCGCTCAGGCGCGCGAAAGCGTAGGACGGTCATGGCTGCTCTCCTCGGCGAATACCCCCTCTCGGGATACCCCCCTCCCGAATTTCGCGGTCACAAAAATTTGGCGGCGGACGCGGTCGCGACCGGCGGGCCGCCAGAGATTTGACCGCCCCTCCCCTCTGTCCGATTTGTCCGCCACCGGCGCTGTTCCGGGGTCTGTTCCGGGGTCTGTTCCGGGGTCGAGTAGCGTTAACATCTTGATCGCGCTGCTACTGTTCCGGGTGTTCCGGGTGTGACGGGGTGTGAAGGGGGCTTATGCGCGCGCGTGTGCGTGCGCACACGCGCGCGCATACACGCGCACACGCATGGGAACTCTCCGGAGCCCGGAACACTAGGAACACCCGGAACAATCCCGTGTTATTCAAGGCGTTGCACCCCACGGAGCCCGGAACAGACCCCGGAACAGACCCCGGAACAGACCCCGGAACAGGTGCACGCACTCTTCCCCGAGTGCAGACGCCTGGATGCGAGCACGGCGCTAACCATGACCGTCTACGGGGCCAAGGCTGCCGTTGTCGACATCACGCAGGCCAAGACTTGAGCGCGCCGCGCGAAAGCCTGTAAGCGCACGGCGGAACTCCTCGACGCCGAGCTGCATCCACTGGCGCTGATCGAGATCCTCGCGCCGCTCACCCATCACAAAAAGCTTGCGCTGGCGCCGGCGTTCCTCGGGCAGCGCCGCATCGAGCGGGCGCGCCGGGTCGACGATCCGCTCTTTGCGGCGCGACACGCCGTTCATCGACATGAACTCGTGCGAGAAACCGTTGATCTTCGAGGGCGCGCGCTCGCCGTTGCGCGCGCACCAGATCGTGTAGGCCTCGAAGAGGTCCTCGGACAAGCACGGCGCGTAGGGTAGCGGCAGCAGTCCGTCGTAAAGTTCCTGCCAGAAGAGCTCCGTGGAGGAAAGCCCGATCTCGATCAGGTCACTCTTTGCCTGTGTGAGGATCGGCTTTGTGTGCTCGTTGAATTCGCCCAGGTCGATCTCGTTGAGGAGGTAGTGATAAAAGCGCGCCGCGCCGCCGCCAGCGAGCTCGGCGGCGACCTCGGCATAGAAGCTTGCGTCGCGCTCTCGCGGCGTGCGGATGACCATGTAGCGCCGATCACCTGGCGCGATGTGCAGCGGACGCAGCTCGTTCGAGAGGAACACGAGCTGCATGTGGTTGTCCTCGACTCGCGCGGGCATCATCTTGGTCTCGATCGGGATGCGCGGCTCGGTCACGAGCGTCTTGAGATATCCGACCAGGTGGCGCAGCTCCATGCGCGTCACGACTTCGTTCGCGACGACGAAGAGCTTGCGGCTCGCCCAGTCGTTGAACTGGCTCTGCAGCTGAAACTGCGTAATGACGGTGCCGTATTCGCCGTAGATCGCGTTGACCGCGGACCAGGCGAGGTTCTTGCCTGTGCCCTCCGGCCCGTGCATTACGATCGCGGTCTGCATCTTGGCGCCCGGGTGCCTGAGCGGATAAGCTATCCAGCGCAGCACGTACTCAGTCACGGGCGCGAGATCCTGGCCGGCTTCGCCGCACAGGTACTGAAAGAGCTCGAGGAGCAGCCTGCACGAACCTTCGATCGAAGGCCTGCAGCTGAGGCCCCGGAAGAGGTTCACGGTACCGCCCGGGTCGCTCTTTTGCGCCGGGTCGAACACGACGTTCTCGGCGCTGACCGTGCGGCGATCCGGGCTCTCGAGCCAGTAGCCCACGGGCCCCTTGCCGAAGGCAAGCTTCATCGCCGAGACCTTCACGATCTGGCCGAGCTCGGCGTCCCAAGCGGTCTCGGTCGGGTAGATCAACACGAAGCGCTCGAAAAACGCCTTCCAATCGATCGGCGCCTTCGGTTGCTCGCCCGAGGGCCGCTCGCCTGCGCTGCGCTCACCCGCACGAGTTGCTCGAGATCGAGCAGGTCGCGGCGCCTTCCACCCCGCGTCTTGCGCGCGCTTAAATATCGTCGCGACGGTGATCGAGGAGGGCTCGAAGCTCGCCCAGCGGCGCCGGGTCTCGGCGTTTCCTGGGTACTTTGCGCTCTTCGATGACCACCGGTCCCACAAGGCGAAGCCCTGCTCGCCCAGGCTCGCCTTCAGGGCGTGTCCGGTCTCGATCCACGCGTTGTATTCGTCGGCCGCGAGGTAGGCGAGGGCGCTCTCGATGCGCTGCAGCTCGTCCGCCGCGCCGCCCGCATCGGAAGAAGCTGCAGGAGCGCTATTCTTGCGCGCACCGCGCACTGTGGCCTTCAGGCGCGCGAGCGTGCGGGGCGTCGCGGGCCGCACCTCGAGCGGCGTTCCTGCATAGTGCTCGCCCGTGACGGTGAAGAACTGTCGGCCGCAGAAAACCTCAACGCCGATCGCGTTGTTCTTGAAGGTTTCCGATTCGCCGGCGACGAAGATGTGCACGCCGCGACGCGACGGCGAGAGCTCTGTGTAGGAGCTGCAGGCCTCGATGATGCGGCGCGCGCGCTCCGCGATCTCGCCCGTCTCGAGGTCGATGACCGCGTCGAGGTCGATGCCAATCAGGCCGTCGCCTGGCAGGAAGGCAAAACCGACGCCGCCCTGGCCGTCCTTTGGCGCGGCCGAGATCGCGGCCTCGATCGCCGTCAGGCGCCGGCGGTCTTCCTCGCTTCCTTGTTTGCCCTGGCGACGGCCGCCGTCGACGTAGTAGGGCATTTTCGCGGGCTTCGCCTGGCCGGGCTTCTTCTCGAAGCGCCAGGTGAGCCACTGCTTGCGGCCGCGCAGCTCAGCCGGCACCGCACCCCAGCGCTGCAGCGGTGCGCTGTGCCCTTCGTCTCCCTTTGCCGCCGCGGCCGCTTGTTCTTCGTTCGCCGGCATGCGTGAAGGCTCGTCTGTACGCGCGGCGTTCTACACCTCGATCCCGGCGCGCACCGCGAGCTTGCGCGCCGCGATCTCGAGCGCGGTCGCCTTGAATCTCGCAGGATGCACGAGGAGTCGCCGCGCGACCTCGAAGAGCGCGCCGGCGGAGATGTACTCGCGCTTATGCGTGCGCAGCTCCCACTCGATCGAGCCTTCGCTCGCGAAGTGCTGCGCGATCTCCGGATCCTCGAGCAGCTTGGGCGGCTGCACCAGCTCGCTCAGCTTCACCTCTGCAAAGCTCGGTCTTTCCATTCGCTTTCTCCTATACCCTCGTTCAAGCAGGCGCTTCCAACGCCGGAAGCGAGTCTAGGAGCGCGGCGCGGTGCGCGCCGCAAGTCGTGGGAAAACCTATCCCGCGCGGCGAAGGGCTGCGGTGCGCAGCCTGCTAAGGTCGCCTTCGTCGATGCTGCCGCGGCCGGCGCGATCAAACATCGCACGCGTGAACTTGGCGAGTGAGGAGTAGTCGTTGTGCTCGGTCCAGTCGAGCAGTTCGCGATCGGCGGGGGAAAGTCTCTTGGCGCGCGTTCTCTGCCAGAGCGCGACGAGCTCCCGCATCAGGCGAGCATCGGCCCAGCGCGTCGCGCGCCGGCCGCCTCGGGCGCCCGGCAGCCGATCGAGCGTCGCCTGCGCGAGCGCGTGGACGTGCTCGGGCGCCCAGCGCCATTTGTCGAACACGTCCTCAGGAACCTCGGTCTGGCCAGGGTGGGTGAGCCGCCAGAGCCTGAGCGCGGCTGCCTCGAGCTCGGCGAGCGTCCAGGAATCGAGCGCGCCGAGCGCGCCGCGCAGTAGATCGGGCGGCACGCTCTCGAGTACCTCGAGCGTCGCCCTGATATCGGCGCGCGGCGGCCCTTTGTCCGCGGGGTCGTAGAAGCACCTGGCGAGCTGCAGGAGCTCTGCGAGCTCGCCAGGCAGTTCCGCGTCCTCGAGCTGCGCGTAGGCCGCCAGGCTGATGCGCGAGCGCGCCCAGCCGTCGCGGAAGGTTATGTTCCGCTTGCGCGGCATCAGCCCTCGAGCACGCCGTGCGAGGCTCGGACGAGCTCATCGAGCTCGCCGTCGAGCGCACGCAGCGCTCCGCGCGTAAAGGTCGGGTTAGCGCGGGCGACGCCGGCGAGCCCCGTGCTGTAGAGGCCCGCACCGCGAAACGCGATGAGCGCCACGCCGGCGAGCTCGCCACGCTCGGCCGAGCGTAGCCAGTAGCGCAGCTCCGCGATCGTCGTTTTGCACGCGGGCTTCGGTACGAGTGAGAGCACGCGCGCGGTGCTCATTGCCGCCCTCCGGACGCGTTCGTTTCGATGAACTCGCGCGCGCCATTGATTTTCGAGTAGGCCTCGTAGAGCACTGCGCTCACCGCTGATGCATCGACGTCGCCCGGCATCGGATGCGCCACGCGCAGGTTGTTAGAGCCCAGCCGATCCGAGGCCTCCGCGTGCCAGGCCTCGGCCTCGACCCAGTAGCGCACGAGCTCGATGATACCTGCGGCCTCACGCAGATCGAGCGAGCTGCGGTTCAGCGCGTCCGCGCTGCCCACAGCGGGCAGCTCGTGGGCGAGATTGAGTTTGCGTTCGGTGTTCATCGAATGTCTCCCAGGATACGGTTTACAAGTTTGGCTTTGGTGTCGGTCGTGAGATGCGCGTAGCGCTTCACCATCGCGAGCTGCCGGTGGCCCATGACGTCGGCGATCTCGAGAAGCGAGGCGCCGTTTTGCGCGAGGTAGGACGCGCAGCTATGCCGCAGGTCATGGAAGCGAAAGCGCTCGATCTGTGCGGCCTTCAGCGCGGCACGCCAGCTCGGCTCGAAGACCCGAGGTTTCGTGGGCACGCCGCGCGAGGGGAACAGGCAATGCTCGGGCTTGGTGGTGGGCAGCCGAAAGCGCGCGAGCTCCTCGAGCACGGTGGGCGTGAGCGGAAGCGCACGCGGGTGGCCGTTTTTCGTCTCGCGCACGTGGGCGATCGCGCGCTCGGTGTCGAGCTCACCCCAGGTGAGCGCAAGGAGCTCCGAGCGCCGAGCACCCGTGGTGATTGCCATCACCACGAGCAGGTACAGGCGCGGCCAGCCCGAGGTCCTGCAGGCCGCGAGGAGCCGCGTGAGCTCGGCCTGGCTGAGGAACCTCACCACGGCGTTTCGCTCGGGCAGGCGCTCGACATTGCGGCACGGGTGCTCGAAGCCCCGGGGCGCGAGGCGCCGCTTGATCGCCCAGGTGAACACGGCCGCGAGCGCGGCGTGGTAGCGGTTGACGGTGGCCGGCGTCCTGGGCTTGGGCTTGAATTCGAAGATTGGCCGGTCGAACTCATCGCGCCCCTTGTAGACGCGCGCGGGCTCGGTGCGGATCGCCTCGAGCCCCGAGAAGACGTCCTGGTCGGTGAGAGTGGCGAAGGGCCGATCGCCGAGCGCCGCGCACCAGCGCGCGAGCACCGCGGGGCGCGTGCGGTCGCGCCCGGCGTAGGCCGCCATGTAGGCGTCGACGAGCTCGCGCAGGGTCATTGCGCGCGGCCCGCTTGCCGGCGCGCTGGAAGACGCGCCGGGCCCCGCGGGCGAGGGTGCAGATGTCTGCACGGTTTCAGGTGCCATGTTCCGATCTCCTGCTGTGCCCGCCGGAAACGAGCGGCGGACTTGCTCGGCGGAGATGGAAGCGCCTGTCAGAACGAGGCTCGGCTCGCCTTATACCTGCGGACTTGTTAGACCGCAAGTGAAACGAAGCTAAAGCCTTGAGCTATGGCTCCCCGAGTAGGGCTCGAACCTACGACCTGCGGATTAACAGTCCGTCGCTCTACCGACTGAGCTATCGGGGACCTGCAAAACTCGTTATTTTAAGGGCTTTCATTTGCTCGGGCAACGCGATGGCGCGTTCGCGAACAACTTGGTGGCGCTGGTTGGCCGGCGGCCTGGCCGTGATCGTGATCGCGGCGCTCGCCGTGCCCTTCGTTGTCCCGCTCGCGCGCTTCATTCCGCAGATCACGCGCGTCGCCTCCGAAAAGCTGGGCCAGCCGGTGGCGATTTCCGCGCTGCGGCTGCAGCTGCTGCCGGTCCCGGGCGTGACGATTTCCGGTCTCACGGTCGGCCGGCATGCCGAGATCGCGATCGCCAGCGCCGAGGTGCGGCCCGCGCTGCTCGCGTGGCTCGCCGGTCACAAGGTGATCGACGAGATCAGTGCCGACAAGGTGCGCGTGCGCGAGGCGGCGATCAAGATGATCGAGACGCTGCCCAAGTCGCAGGGCGGCGGGGAGCCGGTGCTCGTGCGCCGCGTCGTCCTGCGGCAGGTGAAGTTCGAGCACGCCGGGCTGCAGTTGCCGGAGTTCGATCTCGACGTGGCCCTCGCGCCCGGGCTCGGCGTCGAGCGGGCGCTGCTCAAGACGCGCGACGGAGCGCTGCAGGTGGCCGTCACGCCCCAGAGCGCGCAGGAGGCCAAGGTCGACCTGGCGGCGAGGAAATGGCGCCTGCCGGTGGCGGCGGCGCCCCTCGCGTTCGATTCGCTCGAGGCGCGCGGCGCTCTCGACAAGGGCGGCGTTCAGCTGCCGAGGATCGACGGCCGCCTCTACGGCGGCACGCTCGCGGGCAACGCGCGCATCGAGTGGGCGCGCGGCTGGCGCCTGGCCGGCAAGGCCGACGTGTCGCGGATCAATCTGGCGCCGGTCGAGCAGGCGCTCGGCAAGCCGGTGAAGCTGACCGGGCGGCTGAGCGGGAACGCGAGCTTCTCGTCGCACGCGCGCTCGGCCGGCGAGCTCGGCAAGGCGCTCGCGCTCGATGCGCCGTTTCGCGTCGACGGCGGCGAGTACCACGGCATCGACCTGTCGCGCGTCGCGGAGCTGCCGCTCGGCAAGCTCGCCCCGGGCGGCGGCACGCGCTTCGATGAGCTGCGCGGCGTGCTCGCGCTGCGCGGCAAGCGCGTGCGAATCAGCGCGATCTGCGCGAAGTCTTCGGTGCTGGTGGCCGCCGGGCACGTGGAGATCGCCCCCGACCAGAAGCTCTCCGGCAAGCTCGACGTGTCGATCGCGAAGACGAAGGGCTACGTCGGCGTTCCGGTCGAGCTGGCCGGCACGACCTCGGATCCGAGCGTGAAGCTCACGACCGGCGCCACGATCGGCGCGGTGCTCGGAACGGTGCTGCTGCCCGGAATCGGCACGACCCTCGGGGCCTCCGCGGGCGGCACGCTCGAGGGCAAGGCGGAGTGCAAGTAGCCCGCGCTACTTGATCACCGCGGCGATCGCGTCGGCGACGTAATCGATGTTCGCGGAGTTGAGCGCCGCGACGCAGATGCGCCCGGTGTCGATCGCGTAGATCGAGTACTCCCTGCGCAGCCGCGCGACCTGCTCCTTGCTCAGGCCGGAGTACGAAAACATGCCCTTCTGCTCGAGCACGAAGCCGAAGTCGGCCTGCGGCGCGCGTGCCTGGATCCCCTCGACGAGCCGCTTGCGCATCGCCTTGATGCGCTCGCGCATTCCGGCGAGCTCGCTCTCCCAGAGCTTGCGCAGCTCGGGCGTGGAGAGCACCGCGGCGACCACCTGCCCGCCGTGGGTCGGCGGGTTGGAGTAGTTGGTGCGCACCACGCGCTTGACCTGCGACAGGGTGCGCGCGGCCTCGTCGGTGCTCGCGGTGACGATCGACAGCGCGCCGACGCGCTCGCCGTAGAGCGAGAACGACTTGGAGAACGAGCTCGACAGGAACACCGGCGACATCGCTTCGGCGAACAGCCGCGCGGCGTAGCCGTCGGCCTCCAGGCCGTCGCCGAAGCCCTGGTAGGCGAGGTCGAGAAAGGGCACCAGGCCGCGGCCGCGGACCACCTCGAGCACCCGCTGCCACTGCTCGCGGCTCAGGTCGACGCCGGTCGGGTTATGGCAGCACACGTGCAGCACCACGATGGTGCCCGCGCTCATCGCCTCGAGCCCGCGCAGCATGCCCGGGAAGTCCACGCCGTGCGTCCGGGTGTCGTAGTAGGGGTAGGCCTTCACCTCGAAGCCCGCCGCCTCGAACAGCTGGCGGTGGTTTTCCCAGCTCGGCTCGCTGATCCAGACCCTCGCTTGCGGATCGACGCGCCTGAGGAAGTCCGCCCCGATCTTGAGCCCGCCGGTGCCGCCGAGCGCCTGCACCGTGACGACCCGCTTCTCGCGCAGCGCCGCCGAGGCGGCGCCGAAGACGAGCTCCTGCACCGCGCGGTCGTAGGCCGCCAGGCCGTCGATCGGAAGGTAGCCCCGGTTGGGCGAGGTTTCCAGGCGCAGCTTCTCGGCGCGCTTCACGCACTCGAGCAGCGGCACCTTGCCCTGGTCGTCGTAGTACACGCCGACGCCGAGATTCACCTTCTTCGGGTTCGCGTCGGCGACGAAGGCTTCGGTGACGCCCAGGATCGGGTCGCCCGGCGCCATCTCGACGCGGGACAGGATCGATGCGCTCATGGAACGGTCGGTTGAGAGTGACGCCGCTATTCTACCGGGCCGCGCGCTGTGGGAAAATCGCAAGCTTCGTCTCCGCCGAGCGCCGACGCATGGCGAGCCCCCATCCGCTTCCGGACGCAGCCGCAGCGCCCGAAATCGTCACCCTTCCGGGCAGCCCGTACCGGCTGCACGAGCCGTACCCGCCCGCCGGCGACCAGCCCGAGGCGATCGCAAAGCTCGTCGAGGGCGTAGTCGACGGTCTCGCGTTCCAGACGCTGCTCGGGGTCACCGGGTCCGGCAAGACCTACACCATGGCCAACGCGATCGCGCGCCTCGGCCGGCCGGCGATGGTGCTTGCGCCGAACAAGACGCTCGCCGCGCAGCTTTACGCCGAGTTCCGCGAGTTCTTTCCCGAGAACGCGGTCGAGTACTTCGTCTCGTACTACGACTACTACCAGCCCGAGGCGTACGTGCCGTCGCGCGACCTGTACATCGAGAAGGACTCGTCGATCAACGAGCACATCGAGCAGATGCGCCTTTCGGCCACCAAGTCGCTGATGGAGCGGCGCGACTGCGTGATCGTCGCCACGGTTTCGGCGATCTACGGCATCGGCGACCCGTCCGAGTATCACGGGATGATCCTGCACCTGCGGCAGGCCGAGAAGGTCCCGCAGCGCGAGCTCCTGCAGCGCCTGGTGGCGATGCAGTACGAGCGGAACGAGCTCGACTTCCGGCGCGGCACCTTCCGCGTGCGCGGCGACGTGATCGACGTGTTCCCGGCCGAGCACGCCGAGCACGCGGTGCGCATCGCGCTGTCGGACGACGAGATCGAGTCGCTGCAGCTGCTCGACCCGCTGACCGGGCGCGTGATGCACGGCCTGGCGCGCTTCACGGTCTATCCGTCGAGCCACTACGTCACGCCGCGCGAGACGACGCTGCGCGCGATCGAGGCGATCAAGCGCGAGCTCGCCGAGCGGATCGACTTCTTCCAGCGCCAGGGCAGGCTCGTCGAGGCGCAGCGCATCGAGCAGCGTACCCGCTTCGACCTCGAGATGCTCGCCGAGCTGGGCTTCTGCAAGGGCATCGAGAACTACTCGCGCCATCTCTCGGGCCGCAAGGCGGGCGAGCCGCCGCCGACGCTCATCGACTACCTGCCGCACGATGCGCTGATGTTCGTCGACGAGAGCCACGTGACCATCGGCCAGCTGGGCGGCATGTACCGCGGCGACCGCTCGCGCAAGGAAAACCTGGTGGAGTACGGCTTCCGGCTGCCCTCGGCGCTCGACAACCGGCCGCTGCGCTTCGACGAGTTCGAGAAGGTGGTGCGCCAGACCATCTTCGTCTCGGCGACCCCGGCCGAGTACGAGCGCGAGAAATCGAGCCAGGTGGTCGAGCAGGTGGTTCGCCCGACCGGCCTGGTGGACCCGCAGGTGACGGTGCGCCCGGCCTCCACGCAGGTGGACGACCTGCTCTCCGAGATCCATCTGCGCGTGCAGAAGAGCGAGCGCGTGCTGGTGACCACGCTCACCAAGCGCATGGCCGAGGAGCTGACCGAGTACCTCTCCGAGCACGGCGTGCGGGTGCGCTACCTGCACTCCGAGATCGACACCGTGGAGCGCGTCGAGATCATCCGCGACCTGCGGCTGGGCGAATTTGACGTGCTGGTCGGGATCAACCTGCTGCGCGAGGGGCTCGATCTGCCCGAGGTCTCGCTGGTGGCGATCCTCGACGCGGACAAGGAGGGGTTCCTGCGCTCGGAGCGCTCGCTCATCCAGACGATCGGGCGCGCCGCGCGCCACCTGAACGGCGCGGCGATCCTGTACGCCGACGTCATGACCGATTCGATGCGCCGGGCGATCGACGAAACCGACCGCCGGCGGCGCAAGCAGCTCGCCTACAACGAAGCGCGCGGCATCACGCCGAAGGGCGTATCGAAGCGGATCAAGGACCTGATCGACGGGGTGTACGACACGCAGCACGTCGCCGAGCAGCTGAAGGCTGCGCAGGAGGAAGCGCGCTTCGAGGCGATGAGCGAGAAGCAGATCGCGCGCGAGATCAAGCGCCTGGAGAAGCTCATGGTCGAGCACGCGAAGAACCTGGAGTTCGAGAAGGCCGCCAAGGCGCGCGACCAGCTCATGGAGCTGAGGAAGCGCGTGTTCGGCAGCGAGGCGCTCGCTCCGGAGGAAAGCGGGTGAAAGCGGGGCGGATCGCGGCGCGCGGACCGGATTCGGCCAGCTTTCACCGGGTTCGCAGGACCGGCATTGAGCGGCGATAATTGTTCGCGGCGGGCACGCGGCGGATGAGCGATAAT
>JAKALD010000284.1 GCA_021813275.1 Pseudomonadota bacterium
GCCCACGCTCCCCGCGAGCCCGCCCAGCACGACGAACCAGAACAGGTCGACGGGCGCGCCGAATCCGACCCCCTGCGGCAGCAGGAACAGCGGCGTCCAGCCCTCGAACAGTCCGGTAATGGCGTACGCCACCGCTGCCGCGATGAGCGTGAAGATAAGCGCGCCGCCCTCGAAGGCCATGGTGCTATACAGGATCTCGACGGCGAAGAACGCCGTGCCGAGCGGGCTCTTGAAGATCGCCGAGAGGCCCGCCGCCATGCCGATCAGCACCAGGTAGCGGCGCTCCGCGTCCGGCAGCTTGAGCAGCGCGCCGGTGATCGAGCCGACCCCGGCGGCGATCTGCGCGGTCGGCCCTTCCCGTCCCGCCGAGCCGCCCGAGCCGATGGTGATGGCGCTCGCGATCGTCTTGACGAGCGGCACGCGGTACCGCATGCGCCCGTTGTTGCGATGAAAGGTCTTCACCGCGGCGTCGGTGCCGTGGCCCTCGGCTTCGGGTGCGAGGCTGTACACGAGCACCCCGGAGAGCAGCCCCCCGAGCGTGGTCGCGACCGGGATCAGCCAGTACCAATGGTGCGCGGGGGCGTGCGTCATGGCGTGCGCCTGCGCCACGCCGACGAACTTGTAGCCGCTGATTGGCGTCAGTATCCAGACTTCGCCGAGGTGCAGCAGCCACAGGAAGAGCTGCGCACCCAACGCGCCGACCACGCCCAGGAAAACGCTCAGCAAGATCAGCCGCGGGGTGCGGTCGAGGCGAAGCAGCCAGCCCATGCCACGTCCTTGATTTGCGTGCCGCGGCGCCAGCCTTGGACCCGCGCGGGACCTGTCAGGAGCGGTTCCGCCTGCGGCGTTTCAGCGCGTCCGCGCGCTCGGAAAACGAGAAGGCCGCCGGGCCGCGAGCATGCCGGGTGCGCGCTGCGCGCCGCTGCCGGGGCCCCGGCGAAATTTCCTCGAAAGCGTTAGGTTAGTCGAAGGTCCCAGCGAATACCTGAGCCCAGGCTTACGCCGGCGCACAGGCCCTGCCGCGCCGGTCTTGCACGCGCTTCGCCCTGAACTCGATCTCGGGCGGCGTGTCGGTCCACAGAGCACCTCGACCGCCAGGCGCTCACGAAGGAGCAGGTTGCCGACTCGGCGGTGAGCAGCATCAAGGTCTATCCCGCGTGGCAGTGAGCCCCGCCGCCCGCTGGGGCGCCGGAAGGAGGTCGATATGCCCATCCGACAGCTCGAATGGCAGTGGCCGGAGGCGCTCGAAGAGCGCGGACCCGCGCAAGATCCTTCGATCCTCCTGACCGGCAGCGCCCGCATCGGGCAGGTGCCCGTCCAGGTCGTCGCCGTGCGCATCAACCCGGAGCTGGTGAGCACGCCCGATTACCGGCCGGACGTCGACAAGGCCGGCTACCGCAAGGGCGCGCTCGACACGCTGCTCGAGACGATCCTCGACGAGTCCGAGTCCCTCGTCGCGGGTCTCGCGGAGCTGCTCGGAGAAGGCCGGTCGAGCATCGTTCCGCTGCCGCAGGGCTCCTACCTCGTATGGGTGATTCCGTCCGTGTTCGGAGCCGCCGAGACCGCAGGTACTGCGCGCTAAGTCGCCCGTGCGCTGTCCCGGGCGTGTTTGACACCGGTCAAAGCCGCACGCGAGGCGCGCGGGACAATTCCTCGGCACGGAGCGCGTCGAAGAGACTTCCGATGAACGAGGCCGTCCACCCTGCGACCGAGCGTGAAACGCCGGAGGCACTGCTCGCGCGGCTGCACGCCAGCCGCGACGGCCTGACCTCGAGCGAGGCGCAGGCGCGCGTCCGGCAATACGGGTACAACGAGATCGCCGAAGCGCACGTCGGTGCGCTGCGCAAGTTCCTCGGCTATTTCTGGGGTCCGATTCCGTGGATGATCGAGGCGGCGGCGATCCTTTCGGCGGCGGTCCGGCACTGGGTCGACCTGGTGATCATCGTGGTGCTGCTCGCGTTCAACGCGGCGGTCGGCTTCTGGCAGGAATACCAGGCCGGCAACGCGATTGAGCAGCTCAAGAAGAAGCTCGCCCTCAAGGCACGCGCCCTGCGCGACGGCGCCTGGCAGGAGATCGAGGCGCGCGCGCTCGTGCCCGGCGACATCGTGCGCCTGCGCCTGGGCGACGTGATCCCCGCCGACGTGAGGCTGCTCGAAGGCGAGTACCTCTCGGTCGACCAGTCCGCGCTCACCGGCGAGTCGCTGTCGGTCGAAAAGCACTCCGGCGACGAGGCCTATTCCGGGTCGGTCGCGAAGCAAGGCGAGATGGTCGCGCTCGTGACGGCCACCGGGATGAACACCTACTTCGGCAGGACCGCGCGGCTCGTCGGTGAGGCGCACGCGGTGTCGCACTTCCAGAAGGCGGTGCTGGCCATCGGCGACTATCTCATCTACATGGCGCTCGCGCTGGTGGGCGTACTGCTGCTCGCGGGCTTCGAGCGGCACTGGCCGATCCTCGAGCTGGTGCAGTTCGCGCTGATCCTCGCGGTCGCCTCGATTCCGGTGGCGATGCCTGCGGTGCTCTCGGTCACCATGGCAGTCGGCGCGCTCGCGCTCTCGCGCCTGAAGGCGATCGTCTCGCGCCTGGAATCGATCGAGGAGATGGCCGGCATGGACGTGCTGTGCTCGGACAAGACCGGCACCCTCACCCGCAACGAGCTCACGCTCGGCGAGCCGGTGCTCTTCGCCGCCGCCGAGGCCCGGGCGCTGATCCTCGCCGGGGCGCTCGCCTCCAAGGCCGAGGACCGCGACGCGATCGACCTCGCCGTGCTCGCCGGCGTGCAGGACGCGAAGGCGCTCGAGGGCTACCGCCAGGAGAAGTTCGTGCCGTTCGACCCGGTGAGCAAGCGCACCGAGGCGACCCTGCGTACGCCGCAGGGCGAGGCCTTCGCCGTCACCAAGGGCGCGCCGCAGGTGATCCTCGAGCTGTGCGAGATTCGGGGCGACGAGCTCGAGCGCGCGCAGAAGGCCGTCGACGCCCTCGCCGCGAAGGGCTACCGCACGCTCGGCGTCGCGCGCCGCGACGCGGGCGGGGCCTGGCGCTTCCTCGGGCTGCTGCCGCTCTTCGACCCGCCGCGCGAGGACGCGGCCGAGACGATTCGGGAGGCCGAGGCGCACGGCATCGACGTCAAGATGGTGACCGGCGACAACCTCGCGATCGCGCGCGAGATCGCGGGCAAGCTCGGCCTGGGCACCAACATCGAGGTTGCCGACGCGCTGATGAAGGCCGATCCACAGGCGCTCGGCGACGGGCGCGGCGAGCAGATCGAGCGCGCCGACGGCTTCGCGCAAGTCTTTCCGGAGCACAAGTACGCGCTCGTCAAGGCGCTGCAGTCGCGCGGCCATATCGTCGGCATGACCGGCGACGGCGTCAACGACGCGCCCGCGCTCAAGCAGGCCGAAGTGGGAATCGCGGTCTCCGGCGCGACCGATGCCGCACGCGCCGCGGCCGACCTCGTGCTCACCGCGCCGGGGCTAAACGTGATCATCAAGGCGGTCGAGGAGGCGCGGCGCATCTTCGAGCGGATGAACTCCTATGCGATCTACCGGATCACCGAGACGATCCGCATCATGCTCTTCATGGTGCTGTCGATCCTCGTGTACTCGTTCTATCCCATCACCGCGGTCATGATCATCCTGCTCGCGCTTCTCAACGACCTGCCGATCATGACGATCGCGAAGGACAACACCTGGCTCGATCCCAGTCCGGTGCGCTGGCAGATGCACCGCGTGCTCACCGTGGCGACGGTGCTCGGCGGAATCGGCGTGCTCGAGACCTTCGGGCTGCTGATCATCGCCCACTCGTGGATGCACCTCGGCCTCGCGCAGCTGCAGTCGGTGATCTTCCTGAAGCTCGCCGTCGCGGGCCACATGACGCTGTTCGTGGCGCGCAGCCGGCGCCCGTTCTGGAAGCGGCCGCTTCCTGCGCCAATCCTGCTCGGCGCGGTGCTCGGCACGCAGACCGTGGCCGTGCTGATCGTGGCCTTCGGCTGGTTCGTGACACCGATTCCGTGGCTCTACATCGGCGGCGTGTGGGCCTACTGCATCGCGTGGATCTTCGTCGAGGACGCGGCCAAGCTCGCCGTCTACCGCCACCTCGGCCACGCCAGCCCGCGCCACGGACGCTTTCTCACGGCACTCGGCGGCTCGATGCACCCGCACGGGCGCTAGCTCCGCGCGGCGCGCTGCGCCGCTCAGCCTCCGGTCTCGACCGACTCCTGTTTCGCGCCGCGCGCTTCGCGTTCGGCGCCCTTTTCGGCCAGCTGCGCCTGCGCGCCCTCCGCGGGTGCGTTCGCCGGCGTGCCGTCGCGCATGCCTTCCTTGAACTCGCGCACGGCGGCCCCGAGATCGGCGCCGATGTTGCGCAGCTTCTTCGTGCCGAAGATCAGCATCACGATGACCAGCACGATCA
>JAKALD010000285.1 GCA_021813275.1 Pseudomonadota bacterium
TTCCCCGTTCGCATCGCCTGGCGGTGACCCTGATGGCGCAAGACGATCTGGTCGGCACGTTCGACTTCCGCAGCGGAGCGCAGCGCGGCGCCCGCTTCACGCTCTACCCGGCGCGGCTCGTGTATCACGCGAGCGCCTGCACCGAGAGCATCCAGCTCGGCGCGGTCGGCGCGGTGCGCGTGGCCTTCGAGCGCGACGGCCGCAAGCTCGGCTGGGCCGTGGCGATCGCGGTCGTCGCGCTGGTGCTGTTCCTGGTCTCCGCGCCGCTCACCTCGTGGGGCGATCACGCGGCCGCCGACGTGCTCGCGCAGCTGCGCCAGGGCGACACCGGCGTCGGGCACGGCGTCGGCGGCATCCTGGTGAGCGCGCTGCAGGCGCTCGCGCGCGTGGCGAGCCTGCTGCCGGTGCTCGGGGCGCTGCTCGGCGCATGGGCGATCGCCTGGATCGCGCTCGGCTGGATCGGCGTCACCACGCTGACCCTGACCGTCGGGCCCGCGGAGCGCGCCTACAGCGTGCGCGGGCGCAACGCGCTGCTGCTCGATTTCGCGGAGGCGATCAGCGCGGCCGTAGCCCAGTTGCACGCCTAGCGCGATGCATTACCGCGACTTGAGGGAATTCCTCGCGCAGCTCGAGGCGCTCGGCGAGCTCAAGCGCGTCGCGGCGCCGGTGTCGCCGCGGCTCGAGATGACCGAGATCTGCGATCGCGTGTTGCGCGCGGGCGGGCCCGCGATCCTGTTCGAGAAGCCGGCGGGACACTCGATCCCGGTGCTCGGCAACCTCTTCGGCACGGTGCGGCGCGTCGCGCTCGCGATGGGCGCCGAGGATCTCGCGGCGCTGCGGCGCATCGGTACGCTGCTCGCGGCGCTGCGCGAGCCCGAGCCGCCGCGCGGCGTGCGCGACCTGTGGGACAAGCTCCCCGAGCTGCGCCAGCTCGCCTCCAGGGTCTTCGACATGGCGCCGAAGGCGCTCGCGAGCGCGCCCTGCCAGGAGATCGTCTGGGAGGGCCGGGACGTGGACCTCGCGCGCCTGCCGGTGCAGACCTGCTGGCCGGGCGACGCCGGGCCGCTCATCACCTGGGGGCTCACGGTCACGCGCGGGCCGCACAAGCCGCGCCAGAACCTCGGCATCTATCGCCAGCAGGTGATCGGCCCCAACCGGGTGATCATGCGCTGGCTCGCGCATCGCGGCGGCGCGCTCGATTTCCGCGACCACGCGCTGGCGCATCCGGGCACGCCGTTTCCCGTGGCGGTGGCGCTCGGCGCCGATCCGGCGACAATCCTCGCCGCGGTGACGCCGGTGCCGGACACGCTCGGCGAGTACCAGTTCGCCGGGCTGCTGCGCGGCGCGCGCACCGAGCTGGTCGGCTGCCTGGGCAGCGCGCTGCAGGTGCCAGCGAGCGCCGAGATCGTGCTCGAGGGCGCGATCCATCCGGACGACACGGCGCTCGAGGGGCCGTTCGGCGACCATACCGGCTACTACAACGAGGCGGAGCGCTTTCCCGTGCTCACCGTCGAGCGCATCACCATGCGGCGCGATCCGATCTACCACTCCACCTACACGGGCAAGCCGCCCGATGAGCCGGCGATGCTCGGCGCGGCGCTCAACGAGGTGTTCGTGCCGCTGCTCACCAAGCAGTTTCCGGAGATCGTGGACTTCTATCTGCCGCCGGAGGGCTGCTCGTACCGGCTCGCCGTGGTGAGCTTGCGCAAGCAGTATCCGGGACACGCCAAGCGGGTGATGTTCGGGGTGTGGAGCGTGCTGCGCCAGTTCATGTACACGAAGCTGATCGTCGTGGTCGACGACGACGTCGACGTGCGCGACTGGAAGGAAGTGGTCTGGGCGCTCGTCACGCGCGTCGATCCGGCGCGCGACACGCTGATCGCCGAGAACACGCCGATCGACTACCTCGACTTTGCGAGCCCGGTCGCGGGGCTCGGCTCGAAGATGGGCATCGATGCCACCAACAAGTGGCCGGCGGAGACGGCGCGCGGCTGGGGACGGCCGATCGCCATGGACGCCGAGGTGAAGCGCCGCGTCGACGCGCTCTGGAGCGGGCTCGGGCTCTAAAAGAAGATCGCGCGAGACGGAGGCCTATGGCCCCGTCTCGCGCTGAAGACGCCGCCGCGAACTGGGAGGAGGAAAGGGGCGCGGCGGCGGGTAAACTCAGCTGCGCCGGCCGATCACCAGCCCGACCAGCACCCCGATCGCTGCGGCAATGCCGGCGATCCTCCAGGGATTTTCGTGCGCGTAACGCTCGGCTGCCGCGCCCGCCGCGCTCGCCTTCTCGCGCACGGCGTGCTCGGCCTCGCTCAGGCGCTGCCGGGCGGTGCGCACGCTCTCCTCGAGCCGCGGACGCAGGCTCTTGACCCGTTCGCTCGCGTCGCTCGCCGTGGCCTTGAGCAGCTCCTCCGCGTCCGCGATCACGGTCTTCACGTCTCCGACCAGCTTGTCGCGGCTCACAGTCACGGTATCCATCGCACGGCTCCTCGCGCTTCAATGCGCTCGAAGCCAGTCTAGGGGTGCGCGGCGGGCCCGGTTTGACCAGGATCAAACGCGGTGCGCGGCGCTGCGCGGCCGCTCTCAGGGCGCGCCGGTCTCGAACACCCAGTTGAGCAACGCCTCGATAGCGGGCTCGGCCGCGGGCGCGTTGGGGTCGTTCACGAGCATCACCACGACGTGACGCTCGCCGTTGCGGTCGAGCACGTAGCCGGCGACCGAGCGCACGCCGTCGAGCGTCCCGGTCTTGATGTGCGCGAAGCCGGCGGCCGGCTCGCCGCGCATGCGCTTCCTCATGGTGCCATCGACCGCGACGATCGGCAGCGAAGAAACCAGCTCGGCCATGTCGGGGCTGCGGTACGCGGCGAGCAGCAGCTGGGCGAGGCTGCGCGCGCTGATACGGGCCCGGCGCGACAAGCCCGAACCGTTGTCGATCGCCAGCTCCGGAAACTCGAGGCCCGCCTTCGCGAGCGCGGCGCGCACCGCCGCCGAAGCGGTCTCGGGACTCGCCGGCGGACCGGCGGATTCGGCGCCGAGCGTGAGGTAGATCTGGCGCGCCATCACGTTGTTGGAGAACTTGTTCATGTCGCGCACGACGTCGGCGAGGGGCGGGGACTCGTGCGTGTACAGCAGGCGCGCGCCGTCCGGCACGGTGCCTTCGCGCAGCGTGCCCTGCCAGCTTCCGCCGAGCTCGCGCCACAGCTCGCTGAACACGCCCCCCACGTAGCGCGCGTGGCTGAACAGCGCGACGTTCCAGCTCTTCTCGCCGCAGCGCGCCGCGAACGCGCCGGTGAACAGCGCGCGCACCGGACCGCCCTGCTTGCCAGCGTCACCGAAATCGGCGCCGAGCCTCGCCCGCCAGTCGCCGCAGACGCCGTGAACGAGCCGCAGCGCGTTGACGATGCGCAATCCGGCGGGGTGCGGCTCGGCGACGACCCGCACGGCGCGGCGCTCGGGCTCCGGCAGGAAATCGAAGCGCACCGACTTGAAGTTGAGCAGCAGCGCGTCGGGACCCACGTTGTAGGGCCGCAGCGGCTCGTCGTCGAAGCGCGCCGGATCGTGGTGCTGGGGGACGAAATAGCTGCGATCGAGCACCAGGTCGCCGCGCACGTCGCGTAGCCCCCGCGCGCGCAGCGCGCGCAGCATCAGCCAGAACTGCTCGAGCGTGAGGTCCGGATCCCCGTAGCCCTTGAGCGCCAGGTTGCCGTGCAGCACTCCGCGGCGAAGTTCGCCGTCGGCGTAGGCCTCGGTCTTCCAGCGATACGCGGGCCCGAGACTCTCGAGCGCCGCGAAGCTGGTCACGAGCTTCATCACCGAGGCGGGCTGCATCGGCACCTCGGCGTTCACGCTGAGCAGCGGCTGCGTGGCCCGCACGCCCTGGACGACGATCGCGACGCTCGCAGGCGGAATCCGCGCTTCGGTCAGCGCGCGCTCGACGGGGGTGGGCAGCGATTCCTGCGCCGTGACGGGGCCGGAAAGCGTCCCGACGAGGACCGCAAAAAGCGGCGGGAGAAGCGCGCTTATTCTTCGACGCACCGCAAGATTCTATTTTAGCCGCCTGGGGTTAGCATGTGAGCGTGCGCTCACATACTGAGCCTTTATGCGGGGCGGTCAGGCTTGGCCCGAGAGGTTGGTGTCATCGGGCAATTCCGATCTACCCCTTGAAAAGCCACCGCGTCGTCGCTAACATTGGCACTCGCTGGCCGGGAGTGCTAACAGGCTCCGGCCCAAGCCCGGTTTCACAACTCAACGCGTTGTTTCCAAATAAGACTCTGTGAGTGGAGATCGTCATGAATATTCGTCCATTGCATGACCGCGTGATCGTCAAGCGCATCGAGGAAGAGCGCAAGTCCGCCGGGGGCATCGTGATCCCCGACACCGCCGCCGAAAAGCCCGACCAGGGCGAAATCG
>JAKALD010000034.1 GCA_021813275.1 Pseudomonadota bacterium
GCGCCTTCGCCCGCCAGGCCGTGGGGTTGGATTTCAGGAAATCGAGCACGCGCTCGCGCACCGGCTGAGCTGGCAACATGGGATCTCCGATCGGCCGGGCAACGGCCATGGTTTCTCGTGCGGACCGCGCCACCGTGTCCTGCGTCGGGGAGCGCATTCAGGGCACGCTTCCGCCCTCGGCGGAGTCTTCGGGCTTCGATGCTTGCGGCGCATCGCCCGGGGCTTCCGGAGCGCCGCCCGCGGCGCCCTTTCTCGCCGCCAGCTTGCGCTGGCGCTTCTCTTCCTGCTTGCGTTTCTTCTTGAGATCTCTCTGCCGTTTCTCCATCCGGTAGTTCGGCGTTGCCAAGCGATCACCTCCCGGCGTTTGTGGGGGCCCGGCGGGGATCCGCTTCTACCGGGTCGAGGGCTCGATCGAGCCTGACAGCAACGATACCAAGCAATGCGGGTCAAGTCGAGGCAAGCCTTGCGGCGCTGCCCAAAGCCCGGCGCGGGCGCCGCGCGACCGGCTTGCGCGCGGCACGCGGGCGTCACCCGGGCGCGCTTGACGCAGGTCAACCGGCCCGGAAGAGCGCCGTTGACGTAAATCAAGCGCGCTTTCGCTTTCCCTGATCGAATGGAGCCATGCACCCAACCCGCAAGGAGCCGACGCGCTGACGGGGTGAACCCGGCGCCCGCATCATGAACCGCCTCGACGTCGAACACATCGAACGCCAGACGCAGCTCGCCACCCAGATCGCGGTGCGCATGGGCGAGCTGTTCGCCCGCTGCCCGGAGCTGTGCGGCTTCGCGGTCGACGAGGCGCTCGGCCTGCCGGTGCCCGCAGACGAAGCGGGCGGGAAGCTCTACGTGCGGGAAGTGGTTCTGCACCCCTGCCTCGACGCCAGGCGCTACACCGAGGTCTGCGACGAAATCGCGGGCGCCCTCGTCGAGATCGTGAGCGAGCAGCCCGAAGCCGGCGAGCTGCTTTGCGGCCGCACCTTCGCGCGAACCGTGCACTAGGGGGTGCGGGGGTCAGGCGCTTTTCACCCCCGCGTTACCAGGGGGTGCGGGGGTCGGGCGCTTTTCACCCCCGCGTTACCAGGGGGTGCGGGGGTCAGGCGCTTTTCACCCCCGCGTCATCAGCGCGGCCGGTCTAGGACCCGCCGGCCGAGATGAGCTCGATCCTGCGGCGGATGAGCGCCGCCGCGGCGGCGTCGCCCGCCTGCTCGGCGCGTCTCTGCTCCACGCCCAGCCAGGCGAGCAGCGGCCGGCGCCAGCCGTTGGCCGAGGCCGTTTCGACCGCGGCGCCGATTCCGGCCGGCGTGAGGCGGCCGGCGCGAAACAGCGCCCCTGCCGCGACCAGGCGCGAGAGCGGGTCCTGGATGGCGCCGAGCGCGGCGTCGCCGCGCGAGGGCACCGCGCGTTGCGGCGCCGGCAGCAGCGCCGCGTCCAGACCCTGCCAGCGCCCCGCAAGGTACGCCGCGTAGGCGCGCTCGGCGTTCGTCGCGTCGCCCGCGAGCGGCGCAAAGCCCGGGCAATCGTCGAAGTCCAGGCTCGCCACGCGCAGCGCGCAGCGCACCAACTCGGCCTGCGCCACGAGGTCGGCGCGGCCGGTGCTCGCGAGCTCATTCCGCGCGCGCGCGAGCTCGAGCTGCGCCACGCGCGCGTTGCCGCGCAGGTAGGCGTCTTCGAAGCTGCGCAGCGCGTCGTGCGCGTTCGCCTGCCAGTCCGGCGGCACCGGGCCGGAGGCGCAGGCCGCGAGCAGCGCGGCCGCCGCCGCGGCAGCGAGCCTCCTCACGGCAGCTTCAACTCCGTGTCGCGCTTGAACGGCCACTTGCGGTTGATCTCGTCGATGAGGCCGCTCAGCCTGCGCAGGCTCGCCTCGACCTGCGCGCGCAGCGCGCCCAGGTCCTCGGTCGCCGCGCTGGTATTGGCGCCGATCTTCTGCGCTTCGGCGAGCACGGCGTCGGCCTTCTTCAGGCTCTCGCGCGCGTCGCCGAGCACGCCGTTCAGCTGCACGATCGCCTTCTCGGTCTCGTCCATCACGCCGCCCGCGCCGAACACGCGCTGGTCGGTCTTGTCGAGCGTGCGGCCGAGCTTGTCGGACACGCCGGAGAGCGAGGCGAGCAGCGCGTTGGTCCGGTCGAGCGCCTCGATCAGCTTCTTCGCGTTGTCCTCGCCGCCGAGTGCGCCCGAGAGCACGCCGTAGCGGCCCTTCATGCGCTCGGTCACCGAGCGCAGGTTCGCGAGGCTCGCGCTCAGGTCGGAGTCGGAGGCGGTGATGCGCTCCAGGTTCTCGAGCAGGCCCTTCGCCGTGACCAGCAGCAGCGGCAGCTGCTCGGTCGCGTCGCCACGCAGCACCTCGCGCACCGCGCCGTCGGGCAGCGGCGGATCGCTCAGGTTGCCGGTGAAGGCCCGCAGGTGCGCGCCGCCGACCAGCCCGCGCTCGAGGGTGAACACGCTCGTGGTGCGCAGCCAGCGGGCGTCCGCGACAGGCACCTGGACCTCGATGCGCGCCTTGCCGTCCGCGGTGAGCTCGATGCGCTTCACCTGGCCGATCGGGAAGCCGGCGAAGGTGAGGTTGGCGCCGACGGAGATTCCCTCGGTGTTCGGGGAAATGAGCACCACCGTCTGGGTGCGCTCGAAGGCGCCGCGCGCGTACAGCACGAACACGACGAAGCCGACGAGCAGCAGCGCGGTGAGCACGACCAGCAGCACCGCCTTGAGCTCGACGTGGCGAATCGCGGGCGAAGGCTGGGCGTCGTCGTCCACTTGCGTGCGCTACGAGTACTGCAGGGCCAGGAACACGCCTTCGATCAGCACCAGGGCGATCATCAGGCGCACCATGCCGCGCAGCACGGCGACCGGGGCGAGGCGCGGCACGCGCGGCGTGGCGAGCGCGGCGGTGATCGGGATCACGGCCACCGAGACGCCGAACAGTAGCGTCTTCAGCACCAGCGCGATCGATGTCTGCGGACCGAACACCTTGCCGGTGATGCGCAGGAACTGCGCGAGGCCCCCCGGCGAGAGGCCGTACAGCGCGAAATAGGTGAGCAGCAGCGCGAATGCGCAGTTGAGAAGGCAAAGCAGCATCACGGCGATCGCGCTGCCGATCACCCGCGGCATGATCTCGTGACGCAGCGGGTCCTTGCCGGCGCGCTGCAGCGCCTCGAGATCGCCGCGGATGTGCATCAGCGCGATCTCCGTATTGATCGCCGAGCCCGAGCGCACCGCGACGAACAGCGCCGCGAACAGCGGGATCAGCTCGAGCACCAGCACGCGCTCGGTCAGATGCAGCGCGTAGCCCGACATGCCGTAGTCGTGGGCGGTCTGCGCCACGATGCGGATCAGGATGGTGCTGAGGAGCGCGCAGGCGAGGGTGAAGCCCGGCAGCACCTGCCAGGCCGAGAAGTAGATCTGGCGCGCCGCCACCTGGCGGGCCGCGCGGTCGTAGGCCGCGGGCGAGAGCGCGGTCACGAGCGCGACGGCCGCGAACGCGGCGCGCCGCGGAAACGACCATAGAGACTGCATGCGCGGATACCAGAGGGACTGCATGCGCGGATGATACCGCGCGGCGGGCGATCCGCCGCGCTCCGCGGGCTGCCTTCGGGCGCTGCGCAGGCTCGATACAATGTCCGCGTGGCCGCCCATCGTCCGTCGCGCTTCGCCCACCGCTGGAATGTGACGCCGGCGCAGGCGCGCTCGCTGCAGGAGCGGCTGCGCAGGCGCGTGGTGCGCCGCGATCGGCTCGGGCCGGTGCGCCACGTCTGCGGCATCGACGTCGGCTTCGAGGACGAGGGACGCGTCACGCGCGCGGCGGCCGCCCTGCTGAGTTTTCCCGGGCTCGAGCTGCGCGGCTTCGCCATCGCGCGCCGCGCGACCCGCTTCCCCTACGTGCCGGGTCTGCTGTCGTTTCGCGAGGCCCCGGCGGCGCTCACCGCGCTGCACCGGCTCACGCGCGTTCCGGACCTCCTGCTTTGCGACGGGCAGGGCGTCGCGCATCCGCGGCGCTGTGGCCTCGCCTCGCACGTGGGGCTGCTCGCCGGCATTCCCGCGATCGGCGTGGCGAAGACGCGCCTGATCGGCGAGCACGGCGCGCTGCCCGCGCGGCGCGGCGCCTGGGTGCCGCTCGTGGACGGCGGCGAGCGCATCGGCGCGGTGCTGCGCACCCGCGCCGGGGTCAAGCCCCTGTACGTCTCGATCGGGCACCGCGTGAGCCTGAAGACCGCGATCGCCTACGTGCTCGCCTGCGCGCCGCGCTACCGGCTGCCGGAGACGACGCGCTGGGCCGATCGCCTCGCGGGCGCGGGCGAGCGCGAGCTCGCCGCGCTTGCGCGCCGGCTGGAGCCGGGCGCGGCCGTCTTTTGACGCGCATCAAAGCCGCGTGCCGCGCGGCGCGTTACAAGAAAGGATTGGAAACAGGAGCACGGTGTCATGCCCGCGCCGGAGCACGCGCTGAACGGGCGTTGGGAGCATTACCCGCACGGGGCGGACATCGGCGTGCGCGGCTTCGGCGCGACCAAGGCCGAGGCCTTCGAGCAGGCGGCGCTCGCGCTCACCGCGGCGGTCGCCGATCCCGCGGCGGTCGAGCCGCGCGAGGCCGTGGCGATCGAATGCGAAGCGCCGGACGACGAGCTGCTCTTCGCCGAGTGGCTCAACCGGCTGGTCTACGAGATGGCCACGCGCCGGATGCTGTTCAGCCGCTTCGCGGTGCGGCTCGAGGGCACGCGGCTCGCCGGCGAGGCGCGCGGCGAGCCGGTGGATTCCGCGCGCCACCATCCGGCGGTCGAGGTGAAGGGCGCGACTTATACGACCTTGCGCGTCGCGCGCGAGGACGGCGGCTGGGTCGCGCAGACGGTGGTGGACGTCTGACCATGGACCTCAGTCAGCTCAAGCGGCGCTCGGACTTCGAGTGGGAGATCCCGCAGCGCGGCGCGATGCGCGTGCCGGCGGTGATCTACGCGAGCGAAGCGCTGATGCGCGAGATGGACCAGAAGGTCTACGAGCAGGCGGTCAACGTGGCGACGCTGCCCGGCATCGTGAAGGCCTCCTACGCGATGCCCGACGCGCACTGGGGCTACGGCTTTCCGATCGGCGGGGTCGCCGCGTTCGACCCGGCGGAGGGCGGCGTGGTTTCGGCCGGCGGCGTGGGTTTCGACATCTCCTGCGGCGTGCGCTGCCTGCACACGGGGCTTGCGCGCGCCGACGTGATGGCGGTGCAGAAGGAGCTCGCCGAGATGCTCTATTACCGCATTCCGGCGGGCGTCGGCAGCACCGGCGCGATTCACCTGAACGAAACCGAAATGGACGCCATGCTCGCCGGGGGAGCGAAGTGGGCGGTCGAGCGCGGCTGGGGCGAGGCTGCGGACCTCGAGCGCACCGAAGAGCGCGGGCAGATGCCGCATGCCAAGCCCGGCAACGTCTCGGCGCTCGCCAAGAAGCGCCAGCGCGACGAGATGGGCACGCTCGGCAGCGGCAACCACTATCTCGAGGTGCAGGAGGTCACCGAGGTGTACGACGAGGCGATCGCGAGGGCGTTCGGCCTCGCGCGCGGCGACATCGTGGTGATGATCCACTGCGGCTCGCGCGGCCTGGGGCACCAGATCGGCACCGAGTACCTGAAGCGCATGGCGATCGCCGCCCCACAGCACGGCATCCGCCTGCCGGACCGCGAGCTCGCCTGCGCGCCGATCGAGTCCGACGTGGGGCAGGATTATCTCGGCGCGATGCGCGCCGCGATCAACTGCGCGCTCGCCAACCGCCAGATCCTCACGCACCTGGTGCGCAAGGTGTTCGCCGACGTGCTGCCGCAGGCGCGCCTCGCGCTGCTCTACGACGTGTCGCACAACACCTGCAAGGTCGAGGAGCACCGCGCCGACGGCGGCACGCGCAGGCTCTACGTGCACCGCAAGGGCGCGACGCGCGCCTTCGGCCCGGGCCATCCCGACATTCCCGAGGCGCTGCGCGCCGCCGGCCAGCCGGTGCTGATCGGCGGCTCGATGGGCACCGGCTCCTACGTGCTCGCGGGCACCGGGGAGTCCGAGGCGCGCTCGTTCTCCTCGGCCTGCCACGGCGCGGGGCGCGCGATGAGCCGCCACCAGGCGCTGCGCACCTGGAAGGGCCGGCAGGTGATCGACGCGCTCGCTTCGCGCGGCATCGTGGTGAAGAGCCCGTCGATGCGCGGCGTGGCCGAAGAGGCGCCCGAAGCCTACAAAGACGTCTCCGCGGTGGTCGACGCCGCCGACCTGGCGGGCCTCGCGAAGAAGGTCGCGCGCGTCGAGCCGCTGGTGTGCATCAAGGGGTGAAGGCCGGGAACGCGGTGCGCGGACGTGCCTATGTCGGCACGAGCGGCTGGAACTACGACGCCTGGCGCGAATCGTTCTACGCGGGCCGGAGGAAGAAGGAGTGGCTGCGCTACTGCGCGGAGAGGTTCAGCGCGCTCGAGGTGAACGCGACCTTCTACCGGCTGCAGAGCGTCGCGACCTTCCGCCGCTGGGCCGCCGAGACGCCGCCCGGCTTCCGCTTCGCGATCAAGGCGAACCGCTACCTCACTCACAACAAGAAGCTCGCCGATCCGCTGCCCGCCATCCGCCTGGAGCGCAGCCGCACCGCCGCGCTCGGCGCGAAGCTCGCGGTCGTGGTCTGGCAGCTGCCGCGCAACCTGCATCGCAATCTCGAGCGGCTCGAGGGCTTCGCGTGCGCGCTCGGGCGCTGGCGCCGCGTGCGCCATGCGATCGAGCTGCGTCATCCGTCGTGGTTCGACGACGAGGTGGCCGCCTGCCTGAGCGCGCATCGCATCGCGAACTGCCTGTCGGACGCGGCGGACTGGCCGCTGTGGGACGCGGTCACGACCGACTTCGTCTACGTGCGCCTGCACGGCCATGCGCTCACGTACGCGTCGGACTACGCGCTGCCCGAGCTGCGCGCCTGGGCGGCGCGCGTGCGCGGCTGGCTGCGCGAGGGGCGCGACGTCCACGTGTACTTCGACAACGACGCCTTCGGCCACGCACCGCGCGATGCGCTGCGGCTGATCGCCTTGCTGCGCGGGTCCGCGCGCAGCGGCTTTGATGGTTAAATAGCGCCTGCAGCCATGTTTCGCGAGATCCTCGGCGTCGCGGAGGAGCCACCCGCCCGGCGGCGCTGGTTCCACGACGATTACTTCGACCTCTTCGTCTGGCAGACGAAGGGCGAGATCACCCTCTTCCAGCTGTGCTACGGCATCGGCACCGGCGAGCGCGCGCTCGTCTGGGAGAAGGGGCTCGGCTTCTTTCACGACGGCGTGCGCCACGGCGGCGAGGGAGACGTCCTCGGCGCCGCGCTCGCGCCCGGCGCGCCTCCGGGGGACGACCCGGTCGTCGCGCGCTTCGCGGCAGCGGCGCAGGCGCTGCCCGCCGACGTCCGCGGCGCGGTGCGTGTGCGCATCGACGAGTATTGCGAGAAGCGCCTGAGCGTGCCATCGCGGCGCCGGCGCTTCCGGCGGGCGGACTGGCAGCGCTGAGCGTCGCCTGCGCACGACGCCCTTCGCGCCGACATATCCGCTTACAACCTGTGCGCCAACGCGCCGCGCCGTTGGCGTAAGCTCGTTCCCCGCTGCGCGCCGATCGCCGGCTGCGCGAGCCTCGAGCAACGGAGAGAGCCATGAGGAACATCAGGAAAGCGCTGCTGGGCGCATTCGTGGTCGCGGGGCTGGGCACGGCGAGCGCCGCGTTCGCGCACGTGAACCTCAGCATCGAGATCGGCGTTCCGCCGCCGCCCGCGCGCGTCGAGGTGGTGCCGGCTCCGCGGGTCGGTTACGTGTGGGCGGCAGGCTACTGGGGATGGAACGGCGCCATGTGGGTCTGGGTCCCGGGGCGCTGGATCCTGGCGCGGCCCGGCTACCACTGGCGGCACGAGTACTGGGAGCACGCCGGCGATCGCTGGCGCTTCGTGCAGGGCGACTGGGTGCGCGACCGGCACGAATTCCGGCGCGACCGCGGCTACCGCCGCGACCATGAGCGGGACCGGGATCGCCGCCGCCACCGCGACTGATCAGCGGGCGCCGGTCAAGCAAAGGGCCGCTCGCGCGGCCCCTCGTGTCACGCGCCGGCCGCGATCTCAGCGGCCGTAGCCCGGAGGCGGCGGGGGAGGCGCGTACTCGCTGCGCCGCGGCGCGAAGCGTCCTTCGACGGGCACCTGGTTGCCCTTCGCGTACATGCACTGCTGATAGGCGATGTCGTAGCGCTGCTGCAGCGTGTAGGAGGAGGCCTGCGCCGTGCCCGCCCCGGCCGCCGAGCCGACGATGAGGCCCGCGGCCGCGCCTTCGCCCGCGCCTTCGTGCCCGCCGAGCAGCGCGCCGGCGACCGCGCCGACCCCGGCGCCGATCGCTGCGCTCTTCAGACCGCTCTGCGTCGAGGCCTGCTCGGCCGTGGCGCCGCCGAGCTGGCTGCTCGCGTACTGGCGGCACTCGTAATCGTCCATGCGGAACTGGTCGAAGGTCTTGCCCGAGCCGGGCAGCACCATCACGCTCGGACCGCTGGGGGGAACGGTCGCGCACGCGCCCAGAAGCAGCGCCGCGCCGAGCACGGACCAGCGCAGGGGATGAGGCATCTCGAGGCTCCTTCGGTTAGCCCGGCGGCTGCGGCGCGACGCGCTGCCAGCCTCCGGGGCACTGCTTGACGTAGGGATAGTAGGTCTTCGAATCGGCACAGTAATACCACCAGTGCTGCGCCTCGGCGCCGGGCTGCTGGACGTACACCGGCGGGGACGAGGGGACGACGACCACCCGCGGTGGGTAGTAGTAGTAGGGCGGGTAGTCCCAGTCGCTCCACGCCGGCGGCGCGCCGAAGTACAGGCCGAAGTGGACGCGGCCGCCGTCGTCCCAATCGCCGCGGTCATGCCAGTCGCGGTCGGCGAGCGCGGGCGTGCTCGCGCCCGCGAGCAGCGCCAGCGCAACCGCTGCCAGCGTGGATTTCTTGAGCGCATTCATGTCTGACCTCCCCATTGCGGGGTCTACCTTGCTTCGACCGTCAGTGTAGCCCCGCCGTTCCGGCGCACTGGCGGCTTTTGGTAACAAAGTGTTTCCATGCCCGGCGAGTCTCGCGCGGCCGCGGCGAATGCGAAGGCGTCGCGCTCACACGCGGCCGCAACTTCCGACTTCGCGCCCGGCCGCGCGCTCGTTGCTCGCTCGCCCCGACGACACATTCGCGAGTGAGTGCGCAGCGCCATCGAGCTTTGCGCGGTTCGCGCGCGCATGACCGCGGCTCGCGCGCAAGTTGACAGCGGTGACGGCTCGCGCCGTGGAGCAAGCGCGCGGATCGGCGAATCAATCGTCTCAGCTTGCGCGAAGCTTGCGTATGTCGTTTTTCGTTTGACAAGTGAATAGCGCATTCACAAAATTGCGCCCTCGCGTTGCTGGAAATGCGCAACGCTTCCGTACGCCGGCGCTCTCGCATTCGCCGGCTTTCGAGTGTCTCCGTGAGGGGGCGGCGAACGATGCTCGTCGGGAGCGAAGCGCGAACGAAGATTTGAGGGGGGGAGGCGCATCGCAGGAAGTGTTGCCGAAGGCCCGGGAGCTCCGGGCGCGCGGCGGCGGGTGCGGCGAAGTCAATGAAGCGAGATCCATCACAAGGAGTGTGCGCATGACAACAGACAATCTTTCCGGGAAGAGACTGAGCCGCCGCGCCGTGCTCAAGACCGCGGCCGCGGCGAGCGCGCTGCAGCTCGCCGGTCCCTTCATCATCAAGGCGCGCGGCGAGGGCGTCGTCAAGCTAGGCCTCGACAATCCACTTACCGGAACTTATGCAGCGTTCGGCAAGAACGAAATGATCGGATGCCAGCTTGCGCTCGAGCAGATCAACGCGAAGGGCGGGATCCTCGGGCGCAAGGCCGAGCTGCTGGTGGAGGATTCGACCAGCGGCGACGCCGGCACCGCGGTGCAGAAAGCGCGCAAGCTGATCGATCGCGATAAGGTGAACTTCCTGCTCGGCAACGTGAACTCGGCGCTCGCCCAGGCGATGGGGCAGGTCGCGAACGAGAAGGGCGTGCTGATGGTCGATCCGGGCGGGCACACCGACCCGATCACCGGGACCGACTGCCACTGGAACGTCTTCCGCGTTTGCAACACTACGCAGATGGAGGCGAACGCGGTGGCCGGCGTGCTGATCAAGGACTATGGCAAGAAGTGGTACTACATCACGCCCGACTACGCGTTCGGCCACACGCTGCAAGCCGGCATGGAGAAGGCGGCGGCGAAGCTCGGAGGCACAAAGGTGGGCGGGGATCTCACGCCGCTCGGAACCACCGACTTTTCCTCTTACCTGATCAAGGCGCAGGCAGCGAACCCGGACGTTCTGATCGTCCTCACTGCAGGCCAGGATGCGGTGAATTGCCTCAAGCAGGCGGTGCAGTTCGGCCTGAACAAGAAATTCCATATCGCTGGCGCACAGCAGGAGCTCGAGGTGCTCGAGGGCCTTCCGCCCGAGGCGCGCATCGGCACCTGGGTGTTCGAGTGGTACTGGAAGCAGCCGCACGTTCCCCACGTCGCGCAGTTCGTCTCGGAGATCAAGAAGAAGACCGGCAAGGTGCCGACCGCGCGCACCTGGTTCGGCTATGCGGCCGCCTGGACCTGCGCGCTCGGGGCGGAGCGTGCCAAGTCGCTCGACGCCGTGAAAATCGCCAAGGCGCTGCAAGGCTTCAAGCTGCCGCCGGAAGTTGCGTTGATGCCCGACGGCGCGTTCTACCGCGCGGCGCAGAACCAGCTCATTCCCGACCTTTACGTCGGCAACGCGAAGGAGAAGGGCGAGGCGAACGAGCCGGAGGACCTGTTCGACGTGACCCGGATCGTCAAGGGGCCCCAAGTGGCCGGTACCCTCGAGGAGACCGGCTGCAAGATGACCTGGCCGACCTGAGCCGATCCGGCCGCCGCGGGGGCAGCGCCAAGCGCTGCCCCAGGACTTGCGAATTCGTAGGACAATAGGGCCGCGCGTCGCTCTGCCCGCAACGGGCGCGGCGCGCGCCCGCCCTCATCCGACTTTCTGATGCGAAGGGATGCACGCCTGCGGCGCCTGAGCCGCGCGGCGTCGCGTATCGATGACGCAGCTGATTGCATTTAACGTCTTCAACGGGCTGATCGTCGGCGCGTTCTACGCGCTCATGGCGCTCGGCTTGTCGCTGATCCTCAACCTGAGCGGCGTGATCAACTTCGCGCACGGCGGATTTCTGGCCTTGGGTGGCTATCTTGCCTACACGCTGATCCCGCACATCGGCTTCTGGGGCGCGCTGGTCGTTGCGCCGTTCCTGACCGCCGCCCTCGGCCTGATTGTCGAGCGCTTCCTGATCCGGCGCCTGTACGGCCGCGATCCGCTCTACAGCCTGCTGCTCACCTTCGGCCTCGCGTATATCTTCGAGGACGGCACGCGCACGATCTGGGGCGCGTCGAGCGTGCCCTACCAGATCCCTGCTTCGCTGAACAGCCCGCTCAGCTCGCAGTTCTTCTTCCTGACCGGCTACCGGCTGTTCATGGTCGCGCTCGTCGCGGTCGCGGTCGTCGGCCTGTTCCTCATCCTGAACCGCACGCGCCTGGGCATGCGCATCCGCGCCGGCACGAGCGACCTCGAGACCGTCTCGGTGCTCGGCGTCAACGTGCGCATCCTGCGCACGCTCAATTTCGGCCTCGGGATCTACCTCGCCGGCCTCGCGGGCGTGCTCGCGGCGGGCATGCTCGGCCTGGAGCCGACCATCGGCACGGCGCTCATCATGCCGAGCTTCGTCGCGATCATCGTCGGCGGGCTGGGGAGCCTTCCCGGGACGCTGCTGGGGGGCCTGCTGATCGGCGTCGCTTCGGGGGTCACCACCGTCTTCTTTCCATCCGCCAGCGAGGCGGTGATGTACATCATGATGGGCCTGGTCCTTCTGATTCGACCGCGCGGCCTGCTCGGCGAGGAAGGGAGGATCCAGTGAACGGACGGCAGGCCGCGAACGGCGCGATCTGGATCGCGCTGCTCACCATGCCCTGGTGGATGAACGCCCTGGGCGGCTACACCGAGCTCGGCACGCAGGTGGTCGTGCTCGCGCTGACGGCGATGGCGCTCAATTTCCTGCTCGGCTTCACCGGCGTGCTGTCGTTCGGCCACGCGGCCTACTTCGGGCTCGGGGCCTACGGCGTGGGCCTGACGATCCGCTACCTCGTGCCGAGCACCCCGCTCGGCATCCTCGTGGGCGTCGCGGTGGGCACTGTGGCCGCGGCCGTGATCGGCGCGCTGATCATCCGGCTGCGCGGCGTGTACTTCGCGATGGTGACGATCGCCTTCGCGCAGGTGTTCTACTTCATCGCGTTCCGCTGGAACAAGGTCACCGGCGGCGACGACGGCCTGATCAGCTGGACCCGGCAGCCGCTCGACCTGGGCTTCGCGCGCATCGACATCCTGCACAACGCCATCGCCTTCTATTACCTGGTGCTGGTGCTGTTCGCGCTGGCCGCCGCGATCATGGCGCTGCTGCTGCGCTCGCCGTTCGGCAGGACGCTGCTCGCGATTCGCGAGAACGAGCGCCGCGCGCGCTTCCTCGGCATCCCGGTCGAGCTCCACATGTGGCTTTCGTTCGTGATCTCGTGCCTGTTCGCGAGCCTCGGCGGGACCCTGTACGCGCTGCTCAACAACTTCGTCGATCCGCGCGCGCTGCACTGGAACATGTCCGGCAACTTCGTGATCATGGCGGTGCTGGGCGGCATGCGCTCGTTCTGGGGACCCCTCATCGGCGCCGCGATCTTCGTGGTGCTGCAGGACTACGTGTCGAGCATGACCGAGAACTGGCAGTCGTTCCTCGGCCTGTTCTTCGTGCTCGTCGTGCTCTTCTTCCCGCGCGGCGTGCTCGGCGTGCTGCGCAGGCGGGCGGTGTCGTGAGCCTGCTCAGGGTCGAGAACGTCTCGCGCCATTTCGGCAGCCTGATCGCCGTCAGCGGCGTTTCGCTGGTGGTCGAGCCGGGCGAGCTGCGGGCGGTGATCGGGCCGAACGGCGCCGGAAAGACGACCTTCTTCAACCTGATCAGCGGCTTCTTTCCTCCGACCAAGGGCCGCATCGTGTTCGACGAGTACGACGTCACGAAACTGGCGCCGCACAGGCGGGTCAAGCTCGGCATGGCGCGCACCTTCCAGATCACCGAGATTTTCCCCGAGCTGCGCGTGCGCGAGAACCTGCGCATCCCGGTCGAGGTCGCCTCCGGCCACCGGCTGCGGCCCTGGCTGTCGCGCGACGCCGACGAGGAAGTGCGCGCCCGCGTCTCGGAGCTCCTGGAAATGGGCGGGCTGACCGGCCATGCGGACCGCCTGGTGGGCGAGCTCTCGCACGGCGACCAGCGCGCGACCGAGATCATGATGGCGCTCGCGCTTAAGCCGCGTCTGCTGCTGCTCGACGAGCCGACCGCCGGCATGGGCGACCAGGAAACGTACAACATCACTCAGCTCATCCGCCGGCTGCACAAGGACCAGAAGCTCTCGATCGTGCTCATCGAGCACGACATGCGGGTCGTGTTCCACCTGGCAGACCGCATCATGGTGCTCGCGGAGGGCGCGGTGCTCGCCGAGGGCACCCCCGACGAGATCGCGAAAAACGAGCAGGTGCAGGCGGCGTACCTCGGCAACGTCCAGGAGAAGTCGGCGTGAAGGCGCTCGAAGCGGAATCGCTGCACACCTTCTACGGCAAGAGCCACATCCTGCACGGCGTGAGCCTCGATGTGGGGGAGGGCGAGCTCGTCGCGCTGCTCGGGCGCAACGGCGCGGGCAAGACCACTACGCTGCGCAGCCTGGTCGGCCTCACCCCGGCGCGCGAGGGCGCGGTGCGCGTGTTCGGCCACGCGACCACCCACTTCCCCCCCTACCGCATCGCGGCGCTGGGCGTCGGCTACGTGCCCGAGGGGCGGCGCATCTTCGCGAACCTCACGGTGGAAGAGAACCTCAAGGTCCCGGCCGAGCGGCCGGGGCCGTGGACGATCGCGCGCATCTACGAGCTGTTCCCGCGCCTCGCCGAGCGCAAGTCGAACAAGGGCCGCCAGCTCTCCGGCGGCGAGCAGGAGATGCTCGCGATCGCGCGCGCGCTGCTGCTCAATCCGAGGATCCTGCTGCTCGACGAGCCCTCGCAGGGCCTTGCGCCGCTCATCGTGCAGGACGTCTTCCGGGTCGTCGCCGGAATGCGCAAGGAGGGCATCTCGGTGCTGCTCGTCGAGCAGAACGTGCGCGCCGCGGTCGAGATCGCCGACCGCGCCTACGTGCTCGACGACGGCCGCGTCGTGTACGAGGGCTCGGCGGCCGAGCTCGCGAAGGACGAGGAGCGCGTGCGCGCGCTCGCCGGCGCGAGCGCCGAGACCTGGGAGGAAGCCGAGTAGTGCCGCGGGGGTGAAAGGCGCCTGACCCCCGCACCCCGACTGGCCGCGGGGGTGAAAGGCGCCTGACCCCCGCACCCCCTACCGGCCGAGGCGGCCCGCTCAGCGCGCCGTCGGCGGGTAGAGGTGCTCGCGCGTCCAGGGCACGTCGTTCTCCCCGGAGCGGTTGAACACCACCTGGAAGAGCTGCAGCGCGCCGGCGTTGAAGGCGGCGATCGAGCCGGCGAGGTACAGCCGCCACGTGCGCACGAAGCGCTCGTCGTACATCGCGCGCACGCGCTCGCGCGCCGCCTCGAAGCGCTCGAGCCAGTGCCTGAGGGTGAGCGCGTAGTGCAGGCGCAGGTTCTCGACGTCGAGCACCGACAAGCCCGCGGGCTCGAAGATGTCCATCATCTCGCGCAGGCTCGGGGGATAGGCGCCCGGAAAGATGCGCTTGCCGATCCAGGCGTTGAGCGCCTCGGCGCGGTCGCGGCCGATGCTGTGGACGAGGCCGCGCCCGTCGCGCTCCAGGCATCGGTCGATGACCGCGCCCAGCTCGCGGTAGTGCTCGCGCCCGACGTGCTCGAGCATGCCGATCGACACGAAGGCGTCGCAGCGCCCGGACATGCTGCGGTAGTCGTCCTCGATGAACTCGACGCGGCCCTCCAGGCCGAGCGACTTGGCGCGCTCGCGCGCGAACGCGACCTGCTCGCGCGAGATGTTGAACGCCCTCACCTTCGCGCCGTGGCGCTGCGCGGCGTACAGCGCGAACGCTCCCCAGCCGCAGCCCGCCTCGTACACGGTCTCGCCCGCGCGCAGCCGGATCTTGCGGCACACGTGCTCGAGCTTCGCGGTCTGCGCCTCCTCGAGAGTGGCCGCGCGCGTCGAGAAGTACGCGCAGGTGTAGAGCATGTCGCGGTCGAGCCACAGCCGGTAGAAGTCGTTGCCGAGGTCGTAGTGGCGGTGGATATTGCGCCGCGAGCCGGCCGGCGTGTTGCGGCGCTCGCCGTTCAGCCAGCCCGAGACGCGCCGCAGCAGCCCGGAGGAACCGCGCGGCATGACGCGGTACGCGTCCTCGAGCAGCTGCACCAGGTCGCCTTCGACGGAGACCGTTCCGTCCGCGTAGGCGTCGCCGAAGTGCAGCTCCGGATTGAGCAGCAGCCCGTAGAGCGCCGCGCGGGTGTGGATCCTGATGGTCGCGGGCGTCGCGTCGCGCGTGGCGAGGGATTCGCCGTTCCACAGATCGACGCGCACCGGTGGCCTTCCCAGCGCATCGAGCAGCCTGCGCAGCAGGCGCGCGTCGATCGAGGCGGCCCGGGCAGCGCGCGCCTCGGAGGCGGCCGCGTCGCTGCCCGCCGCGCCCAGGGCCTCGAGATGTTCCTCGCTCATGCTGTTGATCCTTATTGCGTGCCTTGGAGCAGGGATTTTTCGCGTATTTATGACAAATCTTTGTGCTCCCCGCAACGCCCCGAGCGACCCGCCGCCCGGCCCGTCTCTGCGCGCGTCAGCCCAGGACGATCCAGCGCGCGGCGAGCACGAGCGGCGGGCGCACGAGCCGCGCGACGCGCGCCGGCAGCCCCAGCGGCTTGAGCAGCAGCCCCGCGCCCATCTCGTAGGGAAAGGCGTTGCGCACCAGGGCCCGGATGCGCGCCGTGACGGCGCGCAGGCGCGCCGGATCGGGGCCGGCGCCGCGGTAGCGCTCCGCGATCGCGTGCCGCAGCCCGCACTCGGCGTCCTCGCGGCGCTCGTCGAGCAGCCGGTGCACGAGCGCGCGCAGCACCCGCGGGCGCGAGCTGCGCTCGGCGCGCTGATACCTGCGGAAGGCGCGGTGGAAATGCCGGTAGTGGCCGATCTCGTCGCGGCTGATGCGCGCGGCGAGCGCGCGCAGCGTCGGCTCGCGCGCGCTGCGGCTGATCGCGCGGTACAGGGTCGCGGTTCCGGTCTCCACCACGCAGCGCGCGACCAGCTCGAGGCTGCGCACCGGCTCGAGGTCCTCGGGCGTGCACAGGCGGCCATAATCCGCGAAGAACGCCGCGTAGGCGCGCGGCCAGTCGTAATCCGGCCAGACGCGCTCGACGTAGGCGCGCAGCGCGCGCCCGTGCTGCAGCTCTTCCGGCTCCCAGTGCCGCGCCAGCCAGGCCGAGATCCGCGCGTCGGCCGCGAAGTGCCCGATCAGGTTGCCGGCATACACGTGCGCGGCCGACTCGACGAACGAGCACGCGGCGACGAGGAGCAGCAACGGCTCGTCCTCACGCGCTGCGGCGGCGTCGATGGCGCGGAAATCGATGTCCTCGACGCGCCAAGGCAGGGGCGCGGGCGAAAACCGGCCGGGTGTCATGGGCTCTCCAGAGATGCGACGTCGGCTAGGACAGCAAAAGCCGGCCGTGGTTGCGGCCGCTTCGCCGCGCGGAATGATCCCCGCGCGGCGCGTGTTTGCTGCACGGCATCCCCCCTCAACCCGGAGACTGACATGAGACTGACAACGAATCGCCTGCTGCCCACGCTCGCGCTCGGCGCGTGCATCGCCTTCGCCAGCGCGCTCGCGTCCGCTGCCGAGCCCGTCGTGAAGGACGGCGTGCTCACTGGCGACAACGGCATGACCCTGTACACCTTCGCCAAGGACAAGGCGCACTCGGGCAAGAGCGAGTGCAACGGCGCCTGCGCGAAGAACTGGCCGCCGTTCCTCGCGAGCGCCTCGGACACGGCCTCGGGCGACTACAGCTTCGTCAAGCGCGCCGGCGACAAGATGCAGTGGGCGTACAAGGGCAAGCCGCTCTATTTCTGGCACCTCGACAAGAAGCCCGGCGAGATGAAGGGCGACGGGTTCAAGAACGTCTGGCACGTCGCGCGGCCCTGATCGCCGCGCGCGGTTGCCGGGGAAGGCGCCTGGCAGAGCCGCTCAGGCGCCGAATCCGTCCGCGACCATCACCTCGAGCAGCTGCGGGCGGCCGCTCGCCAGCGCTGCGCGCAGCGCCGGCGCGAACTCCTGCGGCTCGGTGACGCGCCGCGCCGCCACGCCCATGGCGTGGGCGAGCCCCGTGAAATTGATCGCCGGATCGCGGATGTCCATGCCGACGAAGCGCTCGCTCGCGCGCATCGCCACCAGCCGCTCCTTGAGGATGCGGTAGCTGCGGTTGTTGGCGATCACGTAGGTGATCGGCAGCGCGAGGTGCGCCGCGGTCCACAGCGCCTGGATGCCGTACATCGCGGCCCCGTCGCCGAGCAGCGCGAGCACCGGCCGGCCCGGCAGCGCGAGGCTCACGCCGATCGCGCCTGGCATGCCGAAGCCCAGCCCGCCGCTCGCCAGCCCGTAGAAGCTCGTCGGCTCGCGCAGCGCGAGAAAGGCCGGTAGCGCGCTGGACGAGGTGAGCGCCTCCTCGACCACGACCGCGTCCCGCGGCAGCGTCTCGCTCAGGCGCAGCATCAGGTAGCGCGGATCGATCGGCTTCTGCTCGGCGGCTTCGAGCGCGGCGAGCCGCTCGGCATCGCGCCGCGCGCTCCAGTTGCGGGGCGCGAGCGCCGCGAGCCGCGCCGCGGCCGCGCTGACGTGCATCGCGTCGCGCCGCGCGTGCAGCAGCGGCAGCAGCGCGCGCAGCGTCTCCTTGACGTTCGCCTGGACCGCGATCTCGGTGGGATGGTTCTTGCCGAGCTCCCAGTCGCGCTCGCTCACGTGCACCACCGCGGTGTGCGCGGGCAGCGGATCGACCGGGCTGTGCACCGACATGCGCAACAGGTCGGCGCCGAGGCAGACGAGCAGGTCGAACGGCTCGAGCGCCGCGCGCACCGCCTTCTGATTGCGGGTGAGCGCGCCGAGGTAAGCGCGGTGCTCGCTCGGGAACTGCGCGCAATAGGGCACGGTCTGCGCATACACCGCCGCGCCGAGCAGCTCGGCCAGCTCGGCCGCCTCGGCGAAGGCGTCGTGGATCGCGAGCTCCTGGCCGGCGACGATCACAGGGTTGCGGGCGGCGAGCAGGCGCGCGGCGAGCTGCTCGAGCGCCTCGTCGGATGGGCGCGTGCGGCGCTCCACGCGCGTCGGCCGGCCCAGATCGAGCTCGGTTTCCTCGTCGAGCACGTCGCCCGGCAGCGAGATGAACACGGGGCCGGTGGGCGGGGTGAGCGCAACCTTCGCCGCGCGATGCACGACGAGCGGCAGGTCCGCGGCGCGCGTCACCTCGACGGCCCACTTGACGAACGGCTGCGCGACCGGAACGAGCGGGGCGTACAGCAGCGGCTCGCGCAGGCCGTGCCCCTGCTCCTGCTGGCCGGCGGTGACGATGAGCGGCGAGCCCGAGAACCTGGCGTTGTAGAGCGCGCCCATCGCGTTGCCCAGACCGGGCGCGACGTGCACGTTGCAGGCGGCGAGGCGGTTCGAGGCGCGCGCATAGCCGTCGGCCATGCCGAGCACGACCGCCTCCTGCAGGCCGAGCACGAACCGGATCTGCGGGAAATCGGGCACGACCTCCATGATCGGCAGCTCGGTCGTGCCCGGATTGCCGAACAGGTGCGTGATGCCCTCGTCGGCGAGGAGCTGCACAAAGGCGTGGCGGCCCGAGACCCTGGCGGACATGATGGGCGGAATCTTAGCGGCTCGCGGTCCGGCGTGCCGCGCCGGTTTCACCTCGCCGCGCGCCGTGGGTGCTAGGATTCCGGGCCCGCTTCTACCGCCCGGAACCCGCCGATGAAGCTCGCCATCCTGGACGATTACCAGCGCGTCGCGCTCGCGTGCGCCGACTGGCAGCGGCTGCGCCGGCGCGGCGTCGAGCCGAGCGCGTTCCACGAGGCTTTCGCCTCGCTCGACGAGGCCGCCCGGAAGCTCGCGCCGTTCGACGTCGTCATCCTGATGCGCGAGCGAACCGCGTTTCCGCGCGCGCTCGTCGAACGCCTGCCGCAGCTGAAGATGCTCGTGCTGACCGGCGTGCGCTCGCCGAGCCTGGACACGGCCGCGTGCAGCGAGCGGCGCATTCCGGTGAGCCACACCCGCTCGGGCAACTCCGGCGCCTCGACGTCCGAGCTCACCTGGGGCCTGATCATCGCCGCGGCGCGCGACCTGGCGAAGGCCGAGCGCGGCATGCGCGCCGGGCGCTGGCACGAGGGCCTGGCGAGCGGCACGACCCTCGAGGGCCGGCGCCTCGGCTTGCTCGGCCTGGGCAAGCTCGGATCGCGCGTGGCGCGCATCGGCGCGGCTTTCGGCATGGAGGTCGCGGCGTGGAGCGAGAACCTGACCGGCGAGCGCGCGCTCGCCGCGGGGGCCCTGCACCTTCCGAAGGACGAGCTGCTCGCCACCTCCGACGTGATCAGCATCCACCTCGTGCTCGGCGAGCGCACGCGCGGCCTCATCGGCGCCGCGGAGCTCGCGAAGCTGAAGCGCGGCGCGATCCTGGTGAACACCTCGCGCGGACCGATCGTCGACGAGGCGGCGCTGATCGACGCGCTGAAGTCAGGGCGCCTCGCGCACGCCGCGCTCGACGTGTACGAGCGCGAGCCGTTGCCGGCCGATCACCCGCTGCGCAAGCTCGACAACGTCACGCTTTCGCCCCACCTCGGCTACGTGAGCGCCGAGACCTACCGCACGTTCTACGAGGACGCGGTCGAGAACGTCGAGGCCTGGCTGGACGGCAAGCCGATCCGGCTGCTCAATCCCGAGGCGCTGCGCGAGGCGACCTAGTGTCCTGTCCCGTTAATGCGTGGCATAAATGATGCTTCGTTTCGAGGTATCTTTCCGAGGGAGATACTCCGATGCGAAGCGGACGTCCGAAGGCAGCGCTGGTGATCACGGCCGAGGAGCGTGAGCAGCTGAGCTCGATTGCGCGCTCGCGCAGCCTGCCTGCAGCGCTTGT
>JAKALD010000035.1 GCA_021813275.1 Pseudomonadota bacterium
TCGCAAGCTGGTGCTCGACGAGCGCGCGCGCACTGCATTCCTCGCGCGCCGCGGCATGCGCATCGACCTCGGAGGCGTCGCGAAGCTCTACATCCTCGAGAAAGGGGTGAAGCGGCTCGAGCGCCGCGGAGTTGCGCGCGCGCTCGTCAACGGCGGCGGCGACGTGGTCGCGGTGAGCCGCGCCGGCGCGCCGCCGTGGCGGGTAGGCGTGCGCGACCCGCGCGAACCCGACAAGCTGCTCGGCGTGCTCGAAATCCGGCGCGGCATCGTCGCCTCGTCGGGCGACTACGAGCGCTACTTCCTGCGCGACGGCAAGCGCTACCACCACGTCCTCGATCCGCGCACGGGCTACCCGAGCGAAGGGCCGCGCGGCGTGACGCTCGTCTCGGAAAATCTCGAGGCGCTCGACGGGCTCGGGGTCGCCATCATGGTGCTCGGCAAGCGGGCCGGCGTGAAGCTGATCGAGCAGACGCGCGGGCTGGATGCGCTCATCGTCGACCGCGACGGCAGCGTCTGGATGACCCCGGGCATGCGCGCGCGGCTGCACGACTGATCGGGCGCGGACCCTCGCGCGCGCAGCCGAGTAAGGCGACCTATCGCCTTGACCGCCGGTCGGCAAGACTGCCGCGCAGCTACGGCATCACCTCACAGAATTCGTAGACCTCGGCATCGGCGATCTTCCTCCTGTCGGGCAACGGTCTTTCTGCGAACCAACGCCGGGGATCGTGGCGATCAACCTGTTCACCGAGGAACCTGATCAGATCGCACGTAGGCTCCGTGACCTGGCTTCTCCACTTCCCGTCGTTCATGACGTACGCGAGGTGCAGGTTCTTCATGCAGTTGCCCCTGCAGAAGTGGTAGGCCTCGCAGCCTTTGCACGGCATCGCGTCGTGCGGCTGCAGAGGGCTCTTCTTGACCCAGTTTGCGATGACGTCCCCCTGCTGCAGCTCCGGAACATAGAGCATGTCCGGGCAGGGATAGATCTTTCCGTCCGGCATCACGTTGAGCAGGTTGGTCGAGACCCTGCATTGCGTGAGCCCCGCGGACAATTCATTGATTCGCGACGGGAGGACCTTGTTCCTGACGATCCCCATGATCGGCACGATGGGATACAGCGCATCGCTCGCGAAGAACCTGTCGACGAGCTCTGCGAGGACGAGCTTCTTCCTCCTGAGCGACTCCGCGGAATACGCGGCCGCGTCCTGGGCGAACTGAAAATAGACGTAGTCGAAGATTCGCGCCAAGCTGTCCAGGTCAGCAAGAGTCGTCTCCGCGCTCCACCACGTGACGCGGGCGGTCAGCGTCCCGAACACCTTGGGGCGGATGGCGGCGACGTTTTCCAGCACCTTTCTGTAGACCCCCTTGCCCCGAAAGCCATCGGTGACGTCCTCCCCGCCGTCCACCGAGACCATGATGTTGGAGAGCCGGCGAAGCACCTTCTCGGGAACGCGGTGCAAGAGCGTGCCGTTCGTCTGAAGGTTGAAGCGATGGCCCGGAAACCGTTCCATCAGGTCCAGCGCGAACTTCGTGTTCAACGTCGGCTCACCGCCGTACAGGGTGATGTAGACCTCCTTGTCGGCCAGGTGCGTCCTGACGAAGGTCTCCAGCTGCTCGGCCGAGTAGGCGGCGTGCCTTTGCGAGCCCAGAACCTCGCCGACGCCCAGCGAGCAGTAACTGCACCGAAGGTTGCACTTCAACGTCGTGAGCAGCTGGAGCTCGACGCGGTTGCCGACGACGACGGTCCTGTCGGACCCGATTGCGTTCGAAGGCTCCACGTTCGGTCTACTGAATCAGGCAGGACATATCTTGCGGCGCGCCACGGAACGAAGCCCGTCTTTGGTGGCGGGCAATGATGCCAAAGCGGGCGCAGCAGGTCCCGAGGAATCCGTGACCTGGATCAAATTTTCAGTCCGGAAGTCGCCCTGCGGCCGGGGCACGGCGAATCAATCCCTCGATTCAAACGCCACGTCCGGGGACGCAAACCGTGACACGGCAAGGCCGCCGGCCATGTCGCCGGATCACTGCCCGAGCTTCGCATCCGCCAGCTCCCTGAAAAACGCCTCGTGGTCGCGCAAGTCGAGCAGAAACGCCACCTCGTGCTGCGGCAGCTGGCTCACCGGCACGTGCCTCTTCAGCTTCTGCAGCAGGTCGAGCACCTCGCGGATGCGCGCTGCGCTCGAGCTCTCGACGAAAGCCCGGATCTGGCTCCGGGTCATGAGATCCGAGTCCCGTTGACAGGCATTGGCCCTCCCGAGCCTGCGGCAGGCTCGACCGCGTACAGGCGCACCGGGGTCTCGCGGCCGCGCAAATGCTGCAGACCCAGGTCCTCAAGCGCGTAAGCCTCGCGTCCTGCAATGCGATTCAAGGCATCCTCGGACATCAGATAGGATCGCTGCAACTCGCGCGTCGCGTTCTCGATGCGCGAGGTAGTGTTCATCACGTCGCCGTGGAAAACGATCGCACGGCGGCTCCCCCCGACCTCGCCGGTGATCACCGGGCCCGCGTGCAGCGCGGCGCGAATCTTCGGGACAGCACCGAACTTCCGCTCGAAATCGCGCGCCGCCAGCTCGAGCGCGCGCTCCACTGCAAAGTAACATTCGACCGGTCGCGCATTCCGCCGGCCCTCAGTGAGCGTCCAGGTGATCACCACCTCGTCGCCGACGTACTGATACACCTCGCCCCCGTGGTCGTCGATCGGATCCGAGGCGATCTGGAAGACGCGATTCAGGAACTGATGCACCGCGGCGGGACCCAGCTTTTAAGCCAGCGGCGTCGAGCCGACGACGTCGACGAACAGGAAGAAACGCTCCTCGATGTGCGAGCGGCCGTACCGGCCGAGCGCGATATTGAGCAGCGTGCTTGCGCCCACGAGACCGGCCATCTGCGCCATCATGACCGCGGAAGGCACGAGCAGAAGGACCACGGCGATCGACACCTCGACCGGAAAGACTTCCTCTCGCAAGATCCGCTGCGCAGCTTCCGGACCGAAGACTACGTAACCTGCCGCCCAACGCCCCAGCTTGCTTTCGAGGATCAGGATCACCACCGCCCCGTATGCGGTCGACTTGATCGCCAGGCTGGAGAGAAACGGCGCCCGCACCAGCGCGCGCCCTGCCCGAGTGCGGGGCAGGAAAATCTCGGCGCCGACGATCGCCGAGACAATGAGGAGCGCGGGGAGCAACGCGGCCAACGCCCCGAAGAGGGCGCCACGCAGCGGCTGCTTCGAAAACACTGACATCCCGGCAATACTGCCGAACACCATGGCGCCCGCGCAGCCAACGCCGACGAGAACCAGGAACAGCCGCCTCCGACGCTTCGTGCCTTCAAGCACCGCGGGCACATCTGCAATGTCGGTGTGGCGTCCCCACGGGGATTCGAACCCCGGTTACCGCCGTGAAAGGGCGGCGCTTCTGGGGCACCAGGGAGCCGTTACCGCCCACTTTTCCCTCTACTAGTTGCGGTTAGTCCGCCAATATGCTACGGTTAGTTGTCATTGAATTGGCGGCGAATTGGCGGATATCCGCCGGTCGCCTCAAGGGGAGGTTACCAGCTGTGGCCCGCATCGCCAAAGCGAAGTTAGACACCCGCACCGCACGTGCCCGGCTCGCGCCCCGCGCGAAGCCCTACAACGTCACCCTCGCCCCGGGCCGGATGCTCGGATACGTCCGCGTCGCCTCGGGCGCCGGGCGCTGGCTGGCAATCGCCGAGGTTGGCCGCAGCAAGACCGGTAGCGCGATCCGCCAGCAGCAGAAGCTCGGGCTCGCCGATGATCTTGCCCCTGCCGATGGCGGGGGGATTCTCAGCTACGCGCAGGCGCTCGCGGCGGCCGTGGCATGGCAGCCCGAGGGCGTGACGAGGCGCAACGGCAGGCTCACGGTGCGCGAGGCCATCAAGAGCTACGTCGGCGCGAAGCGCGCAGCCGACGGTGACGCCGCGGCGGAGGACGCGCGCGCCCGGCTCACCCTTCACGTCCTGCGCGAGGACGGCGAGGGCAACGCCCTATCGGGGAGCCGCGGGCTTGGGGATCGCCCCGTCGTCGAGCTGACCCTCACCGAGCTGCGCGCTTGGCGCGACGCGCTCGTCGAGGGGCGCGAGCGTTCGACTGTGAATCGCGTGATCGCGAACTTCAAGGCCGCGCTTAACCATGTTTACGCCGACGAGCATAGCGGGCTGAAATCGGATGCCGCGTGGCGCCGCCTGGAGAGCTTCAGCGAGGGGCGCCGCAGGCGCGAGCATCACTTCACCGAGCCCGAGGTCGCGCGGCTCATCCGCGAGGCGCGTAAGCGGGAGCCAGCCTTCGCAGACCTTCTGACGGCCTCGTTCTACACGGGCGCGCGCTATGGCGAGTTGGCCGCATGCGATGTCCGGCACGTCGACGCCAAGCGGCACACGCTCGCGATCCCTTCGGGGAAAACTGGCGCTCGCGTAGTCACTCTCACCGATGAGGGCGCGCGCTTCTTCTCCGATCTTGCCGGCGACCGCGCTCCGAACGAGCCGCTCCTGTCGCCGCCCGAGGGCGGGCGCTGGCAGAAGTCGATGCAGCACCGTCGCATCAAGTCAGCGCTCAAGGCGGCGGGGCTACCGGCCGCAGCGAGCCTCTACGCCATTCGGCACACGTACATCAGCCGAGCGATCGAGCGCGGGATGCCGCTCACGCTCATCGCCGAAAACGTTGGCACGAGCGTGAAGATGATCACGGCGAATTACGCGCACATGCTCGCCGCCTCGCGGCGCGCGATGGTCGAGCGCACGGCGCCGCGGCTTCGCGTCGTCGCTTCGAAGGCGGCAAAGGCCGCGTAGACCCACGGGAGGCGCACCATGAGCAAGCGTGTGACCAACCGCGAGCTGAACGAGCTGCTCGCTCAAGCGGTGCAGGTCGGAAGAGCGAGAAAGCGCCTCAAGCGACGAGTTCACGAGGCGAACGAGAGCGGAGCTTCGGTGCGCATCCTCGAACGGCGTGAGCAAAATCACACGACTCAACAAGAACAGCGGTCCGCCGACGCCGCGCCGCTGCAGCGCGCGTTCGTTCCGCCCGTCGTGGCCGGCAGCTTAACCCCCGAGGAACTCCACATCGTTCGCCTGCTGCGCACGCTGCCGCCACGGCTACGGTCGCAGCTCGTCGGGCTTATCGCGACTGCGGTAGACGATGCAGCAGCCCGAGGCGAGATCGGACCCCGACCGGAACGCCGGCTGCGGCTGGTCACCACGGGCGAACAGGACGAACCCCCTCTGCAGTGACCGGCGCCCACGGGAGAGCCCGGCGGTGAGCACCAAGCGCGTCAATACGACGGCGAAGAGGCGACGGTCCCGCGCTGTGGAGGACGCCTACGCGGGCGCGCGCATTATGGACGCTGAGCGCGAGGCGCGACGCAGAGCGGCGGCCGAGGAGCGCGACCGACCCGACCAGGATCAGGCCACTCGCTCGATCCGCAAGGCTCTCGGCGAGGCGCTCGACAGTGCACGCGAGCATTCGGAGCGCGAGACGCGGCGCGCCCGCATGGCGTTTTTGCGCGAGCACAAGACGTTGATCACCGAAGGTGCTCGACGTAGCGGCCAGCGTTCCGGCGACAAGAAGCGAGAGTGGGCCGCACAGTGGCAGAAGAAAATCGAGGCCAAGGTCCGGCGTTACATTGTCGCCGGGAAGACGAACGAAAACATCGGCAGGCTCTTGGCGGCCGATATTGGCCGTAGCACCAGCGTGATCGCTCGATTCGCCGCTAAGGTACGGCGCTCGCTGACCGACCGGGAAAAATAGTTCGCCGCGAGCGCGCTTGCGGCGAGCGCGCCGACGGGCAACAGCTACTGTTCTTCGCAACGACGAGCGAGGAACAGACGATGAGCGAAGCCGTTGACCGAGCCGCAACGAATCGTGAGGCGGCGCTCCTTGCGGAAGCCGAAGCGCGAGAGGCCGAACGACGCGCCCTCCTATGGCGAGCGCCCGTTCTTGCGGATCGCGACGTCCCCGATGCCCTGAACCTGCCGCCGAGCGCCTGGAATTCGGTGAAGTCCGAAGGCGGTGGCCCTCCACTCTTCACGATCGGCAGGCGCGTCTTCGTCCGGACTGATGACTTGCGTGCGTGGCTCGACCAGCTCGCCGCGCAAGGCAAGCCAGGCTCGAAACGTATCCGCGAGGCGGCAAGGAGACGCGCGGCGTGAGCGCGGCCGCGCTGCTCGATAAGCTGGAGCGCGTCCGGCAGACCGGGCCAGGGCGATGGTTAGCGTGTTGCCCAGCGCACGCCGACCGCTCGCCGTCGCTCAGTGTGCGCGAGTTGGACGACGGCCGTGTGCTCGTACACGACTTTGCGGGGTGCGGTGTCGAGGAGATCGTCGCAGCAGTTGGGCTCGATCTCGACGTGCTGTTCCCGGAGAGGGCCACAGCCGGCGACTTCGCGCGCGGCGAGCGACGCCCATTTCCGGCGACCGATGTCCTGCGAGCGCTCGCCGACGAAGCGCAGCTGGTCGCGGTCGCGGCAGCGAATCTAGGCCGAGGGATCGCGCTGTCCGACGCGGATCGCGAGCGCCTGCTCGCGGCTGCAGAGCGCATCGCCTCCGCTCGGTCTCTCGCCCTGGGAAGCGCCAGGTGAACGTCGATCGCGGCGCGGCCTTCCTCGACGCGCAGCGCGAACGCGCGAAGCGGCGCATGAGCCCAGTCGTGATGCTCTCGGAAGCGCAACTTCCGCCCTCGCAGGAGTGGTTCGTCAAGGGGCTGCTGCAACGCCGGGACCTCGCGCTCGTCTATGGGCCGAGCGGCTGCGGCAAGACATTCCTGATCGCCGATCTCCTCGCGCGAATCGCCGCAGGCAGCTCGTGGCGCGGCCGGCGGACGGCTGGCGCGCTGGCCGTGTATGTCGCTGCAGAAGCTGGCGCGTCTAGCGTGAAGCGGTTCATCGCGGTTCGCGAGAACGTGCTCGGCGAGGCGCGCGAACAAGGCGTGCTCCTCGCCATCTTGACGCGCGGCGCGAACCTGCTGGACGCGCTCGACGTCGACGCCCTTCTTGAGCAGCTCCAGCAGTTGAGCCGGGACCTCGGCGCCCCGATCTGCGTGGTGTGCTTCGACACGCTCTCGCGCTCGATGCCCGGCGGCGACGAAAACGGCGAAGGCATGACCGCGCTCATCGGCGTCGCTGACCGGATCCGCGACGAGCTCGGCGCCGCTGTCATCTTCGTGCACCACAGCGGGAAGGATCCGAGCCGCGGCGCCCGCGGCCACGGGTCGCTGTACGCAGCCGCCGATCTGGTCGTTGCCGTGTCCGAGGGCGCGGCCGTCGTCGAGAAGCTCCGCGACGGCGTGAGCGGCGAGCGCTTCGCCTTCCGGCTCGAGCCCGTCGTGCTCGGCGAGGACTCCGACGGCGACCCGATCACGACGTGCATCATCGTCCACCAGGAGGACGAAGCGCCCAGTCGAAGGCGCGCCGAGCCGATTCTCTCTGGCGTGGCGAAAGTCGGCCTGCAGGCGCTCCGCGAGGCGATCGCTGACCACGGCGAGCCACTGCCGGAGACGAGCACGATTCCGCGTGGCGCGTGCGGGGTAACCCTCGAGCAGTGGCGGGAGCGCTTTCGCCTGCGCTACGGCGTGGAGGCGGACAGCGGGAAGCGCGACGCCGACGCGGTGCGCAAGGCCTTGCAGCGCTCGCGGGAGGCGCTGCTCAAGGCCGGCGCGATCGGTATCAGCAGCCCGTACGTATGGCTCGCGTGACCGGGACAGGGTGCCGGGACATCGGGACACCTCTAAAGAGGTGTGTCCCGTCCTGTCCCGCCGTGACACCGGGACGCATCCGGGACATGTCCCAGCTTGTCCCGCTTGTCCCGCCCAGCGCTTCGCGTGCGTCCGGTACGGCGCAGCGCCATGCTCCGGGCCTCTTTGCGAACCAAAGCGCGAGGCCGATTTCGCGCAAGGATGCGCTCGTCCCGCTGTTTCTTCGAGGCCTTGGGGCGGAAAGTGGCGCCATCCGCCCTCGCTCAAGTCGCGTGCGCCTGCTCAGGTCGTTGGTGGGCAATGAATCAAGGGGCCGCCCGTGAGGCGTCTTAACCTGCCAGCGGACACGCGCGCGGCCGGCTTGGCGCTGGACCGAGTACACGTCGAGCTCGTCGCCGACCTTCTCGCGGAGGTGAAGAGCAAGGATGCGCGCCGTCTGCTCGAGCTGTGGCGTGATCGCGTGGAGTTCGAGTTCGTCGTCCTCGCCGGTGAGCTTTACCGCGGGCTCGGCGGCGTTGCCGGCGGCCTCGCGAGGACGAGGCAGGACGCGCTCGGCCTGTTCAAGTTCTCCATGACGCGCCTGAGCCGCGCTGCCGGCCGCTCGGGCGGCTTTACGTCGGCCTGGGTGCTGCTGCTCGAGCCCGAAAACGCGGACGAATTCAAGGCGCTCGCGGCCGAGCTGCAGCTGGCGCAGGGGTCGGCATGAAGGTCAGCGGCCGCCCGGTCGAGTTGAGGGCCAACGGGACCCGGTTCCGAAACTCGCCGGGCGGTGCGCTGCCGCCTCTACACAGCGGTAACGTGGCCCGTGCTCGCAGTGCGCGTGTGAATCTGTCCGCCAATTCATCCGCCAAGACCAGCCCGCGCGGCATGTTCTAACCTACGAAAGGAGCACCCGGAAATGACTGTCAACGTCCTCAAGACGAAGTGGGCCGAAACTGCGGCTGCGCCGGCCGTCGAGCTCAGCCCTGCGCGCCAGCGCCTCGCCGAGGTGCGGGAAGCAGCCGCGCGCGCCGAGAACGAGATCCCGCGGGTTGACGAGCTGCTCGCGCCCTACCGCGAGCGCATGGCGAAGCTCAAAGGTCTGCTCGCCAGGCCCGGCGAAGTGCAGGCGACCTGGAACGAGGAGACGGCTCGCTGGGTCGCGGACGGCTGTTCCGGCGATGCGCCCGACCGCTCGGAGGAGCTGCAGGCGGTGGAGCGCACGGCTGCGGCGGCGCGGACGCAAATCTCGGCCCTGGACCAGGCCGTGCAGGCCATCTTGCGGGGCCGGGCCGAGAAGGTGGCGCAGCGCGAGGTCATCGCGAATCAGCTCCCCGCGCTCGCGCTCGCGGTCGTCGCCGAGGAGGCGCTCGCCTTGGACCGGGCTCGCGTTGAACACCTACGCGCTGCTGCGGAGCTGGACGCGCGAATGGTCGCTGCGGTGTGGGCGCTCGAAGGCGTGGGCGAGAAGAGGGCTGCTGCCGAGATCAGCACGGCGCTCAAGAACACGCAGCACGGCGACCACCACATCGAGCCAGCGCCTGGGATGCAACGCGAGTACGAGCAGCGCTGGCGCAGGCTGGTGGCGGCGCTTCCCGGCAACCCGTCGGCGCGCTTCGAGGGCTGACGCCATGGACTCGACTGGACGGCGTCCCTTACTCAACCGCTTCAACAAGCTCGACCGTGCACCACAGCGCGCGCGCTTCGTGCAGCAGCCGAACGGGACATGGCGCCTCGCCGATGGCCTCGAGCCGCTCACGGCGGACCCTCACGACGCGCAGCCAATCCGCAGATCGGACGGCACGGTCGACGAAGTCGCGAGCGAGGTCAAACGGATCGCGCGGGCAGCGCGCGGTCAACACCTCGACGCGGAGGCGCAGCGCGCTGCCGAGCTGATCATGGAGCGCCCGGAGGAGGTTCGCCGCTTCGTCGAATCCGCGAGCGAAAAAGTCGCTGCCGGCGGCACGCAGAGGGTGCGTGCGCGGCCGGCGCTTCCGGAGGTCGAACCGATCCGCCGGCCCGATGGCTCGATCGACGAGACCGCGACCGAGATAAAGAAGCTCATGACCGCGGCTCGCGCTCGGCAGCTCGCGCTTTCGGTCGTCGGATAGGCGACAGCCTTGATTTCCCCTCAACCAGCACAGGAGAACGCGAATGAAGACGGTTCAAATGTACGCGCCCGGCGGTTCGCCCGCGGGCATCGGCAGCCTGATCATGCCGGATGGCTCGGTCGTCGCGGTGGCCGCTGACGGCAGCGCCAACGTGCCCGCCGACATGGCCTCGATCGGCATCGCGATCAGCGCCGGCTTGAGCTTCAAGACCGCAGCGGGCGATTTCATCCCACCGGCGCGCACTTAGCGAGCGATGGCCGGATGGGGCGGTGCACGCAAGGGCTCGGGTCGGCGGCCGGGATCGGTCGAGCTCGCGACCTACATTCGCCGCGAGGCGATGGCGGCGCTCAGGCACGAGGAAGAACGCGGCCGACCGCTACGAAATATCATCGCCGAGCAGTTGAGGAAGAGCCCGATCGAGATGCTCAAGATCCTCGTCGCGCTCTGCCCGCGCGATCTTTCGGTCGAGCTCGAGCGGCCACTGCAGGAGATCGGAGACGATGAGCTTGGACAACTTGTTATCGAAGCCCGGCGTCTTGCCGCAGCTCGAGGCCGAGTTATCGAGGCGCCAGCAGTCGAAGTCGCTCCTGGCGTACGTCGAGGCAACGGAGACGCACAGGCCGGCGCTGCACCACCGTCTGCTCATCGAGAAGCTGGAAGCGATTCAGGCCGGGACGCTGAAGCGGCTCATGGTCTTCATGCCGCCGGGCACAGCGAAGAGCACCTACTGCTCGGTGCTGTTCCCTGCGTGGTACCTGGGCAAGCATCCGACTGAGCCGCTCATCATGGCGACGCACACGCAAGACCTCTCCGAGCGCTTCGGCCGGCGCGTGCGCAATCGCGTCGCCTCGCAGGAGTTCGCGGAGGTGTTCGGCATCGGCGTCGCGGGCGACTCGTCTGCGGCGGGCCGCTGGGAGACGACCGAGGGCGGCGAGTTCTTCGCTATCGGTGTCGGCTCCGCGGTGACTGGCCGGCGCGCTCGAGGCGCGATCATCGACGATCCGCTCAAGGGGCGCGACGATGCGGACTCGAAGACGGTGCGGGATCGCCTGTGGGACTGGTACACGAGCGACTTCCGCACGCGGCTGCTGCCCGATGCATGGCTGATCCTGATCGCGACGCGGTGGCACTCGGACGACCTCGCGGGCCGCATCCTGCCGGCGCGCTGGAACGGAGAGAGCGGCAAGATCACCGCGCGCGACGGCGAGAAGTGGTTCGTGCTCTCGCTGCCGATGGAAGCGCGCGAGGGCGACGTCCTCGGCCGCACGCCTGGCGAGCTGCTCTGGCCGGAGTTCTTCACCCCGGAGGTGGTCGCGGCCGAGAAGCGCATTCAGGGCTCGCGGAACTGGTCGGCGCTGTATCAGCAGCTTCCGACGCCCGAAGGCGGGGCGATCTTCCGGCGCGAGCACCTCAAGTTCTACCGCGAACCGCCCGAGTTGGACGAGGTCGCGCTCTCGTGGGACTGCACTTTCAAAGACGTTGCGACCTCGGACTTCGTCGCCGGCCAGGCCTGGGGTCGCAAGGGCGCCGATCGGTTCCTGCTCGCTCGCGTGCGGGCAAGAATGGGCTTCGCTGCGACGTGCGCGGCGATCCGGGCACAGAAGGCGCAGTTCCCGAGGGCCGTGGCTGTGCTCGTCGAGGACAAGGCGAACGGAAGCGCGGTCATCGAGACGCTGCGCAAGGAGATCGCCGGCGTCATCGCGGTGAACCCGCAGGGCGGCAAGGTCGCGCGGGCCTACGCCGCGCAGCCTCAGTTCGAGGCCGGCAACGTCTGGCTCCCGGATCCCTCGATCGCGCCCTGGGTTGGCGAGTTCATCGAGGAGCTGTGCGGTTTTCCGACCGCGGTTCACGACGACGAGGTCGACGCGGCGACGCAGGCTCTCGTCTGGTTCACCGGCCGGCGCTGGTCTGGGGGCGGCAACATCCTCGAATTCTGGCGCCTGCAGCGCGAGGAGCGCGCGCTTTCATCGAGGCTTTCGCGGCTGGCGCACGTCACGCGCTGCGACAACTCGGTCAGTGTCGCGGGCACGCTCCTACCCAACCAACGGCCGAGAGCGGGCGGCGCCGTGGCCCACCGAGGGGCACCTCTTTGCGGCGCGTGGCCCGCACATCGACGCAACGGGAGGACGGCGATGATCCACGTGCACGTCGCCGGCGAGCTGATCAAGCCGCCAGCGCCTAAGACCTCGAGCGGCGGCAAGCCCTACGCGTTGCTGCTCATGAAGGCGGGGAACGGCGAGGCCTCGCAGATCGTCAGCGCGCTTGTCTTCGGCGAGCTCGCGGAAGCCGCGCTCGCGCTCGAGAAGGGCGACTCGGTGAGCGTCGCCGGACGCGCGAGCCTGGGCGTGTACGAACGCAACGGCGAGCCGACGCCGTCGCTCACTGTGTTCGTCTCGCAGCTCCTCGCCGGCAAGCCCGAGCCGAGGAAGAAGGCCTCGCGCGCTGAGCCGCAGCCGGCACGCGTGGAGCACGCGTCCGCCACGCGTCAAGAGGCGACGCGCTCGCCTGGCGCCGGTGGTGGACACTTCGACGACATGGCGGACGACATTCCATTCTGAGACCTGCGGCGATGACCACCCGCGAGCAGATTGCCGCGCTCTACGCGAAGACCGATGCGCAGCGCCACGGGCCGGAGGCTGCCGAGCGGATCATCGCAGACCTCGCGGTCCGGGGCGTCGAGATCGAGGCCGCGATCGAGGAGCAAAGCCGAGCATGCTGCTGATCGGCGTCGACCCAGGGCTCTCGGGCGCGCTCGCCGCTCTCGATCGCAACGGCCTGCGCGGCGTGGCCGACATGCCGACGATGGCCGCCGGCAAGGGCACTGGCAAGGTGAAGGCACAGGTGAACCCCGCGGCGCTTGCAGAGCTGTTGCGCGAGTGGTGCGATCCGCAGGATGCCGTGCTCGCGGTCCTCGAGCGCGTGGGGGCGATGCCAGGGCAGGGAGTCGCGAGCGTTTTCAGCCTGGGCGACTCGTTCGGATGCCTGCGGGGCGTACTCGCGGCGAAGCGCATTCCCGTGCACGTCGTCGCGCCTGGCGTCTGGAAGAAGGCCTACAGCCTAGGCAGCCACAAGGAACAGGCGCGCGCTCGGGCGATCGAGCTCTACCCGCAGGCCTCGCTCGCCCGCAAGCGCGATCACGGCCGCGCAGAGGCGATCCTGCTCGCGCGGTATGGGCTGGAGCGCTTTGCGTGAGGCGCGACGCTTCCGCCCGCACGTCCTCGAGCCGCTTTGTGCCGCTCACCAGCGCGATTCAGTGGCTCGAGCTGTTCGCGCCCTACGTGCCGGCGCTCATTCTTGCGTTGCTGATCGCTTGGATAGCCACATGAGCACTTCACACTGCGAGTTTCGCCCTGGCGGGAAGAAAGAGGAAGCGCAGGCGAGTATTGAGGCGCTCGCCCTCGGGATCGAGCTGTATGACGGGCAGAAGTGGGGACCGTGCCTTGACCTCGCGCCGTACCTGCACGAGGTGCTCCGGGCGCACTTCGCTCAGTTCCCGACTTTCCGACTCGTCGTGTACGGGCAGTTTGCTGCGCCGAGGACAGTGCCGCAATCGGGGGAACCCGTGCAGGAGAACTTAGCCGGTGCGGGCGTCAGCGGCACTCCGCCTGCTCCGCCACGCAGCGGAACTTCGATCCAAGAGATTTGAACCGTCTTCCGGCGCTTGGAGCATTGGAACGGTTCCACCGGCATCGAACGCCCCTTTGTTCGAGAGATTAGCGAGGTGAGACCGCGCCTCCGGTGCGCTGTGCTATGCCGCGAGCCGAATCTTGAGCTTGCGCCCGACCGCGCCGGCGTACTTGCGCAGCGTTTCCACAGAGGGCGAGTGACCGCTCGTCGCCGATTCGATCCGAGCAACCGCCGGGCGCTTCGTGCCCATCCGTCGGGCTACCTCCTCCTGCGTGAGCCCGGCCTTCTTGCGAGCGCGAACCAGCTCCGCGGCGAGGGTGTACTCCTCCTCGAGCGCGTCATACGCAGCTTTGACGCCGCGCTTCTTGAGGGCGCGTTCGACAAAGGCGCGATCGTGGGGAACGGGGCTGAACTTATCCATGTCGTTTGACCTCTTTCATGCGCTTGCGCGCGGTTCGCAGCTCATCTTGCGGCGTGGCCTGCGTCTTCTTCACGAAGCTGTGAAGCACGATCACCGTCTTGCCGATCGCGGTGCAGTAGAGCACGCGGCCGATGCCTTCTCTGCCCTTCGCCCTGAGCTCGAAAAGGCCGCCGCCAAGGGCCCGAGAGTGCGGCATCCCAAGATCGGCGCCGTGCTCCTGGAGCAGCTCCACGATTCGGAGATAGTCGGCAAGGATCCCAGCCGGCAGCGCGAAGACCCTATTTCGAACTTTCTCCGAGTAGTAGCTGACGCTCCACGCCATCCGGTGAGAGGGTAACAAATATGTTACCGCGCGTCTACCCGGGCTTTATCGTCGGGCAAGGCCCGGTTCATCGCGTGGGAGGTGTGCGGATTCAAGGTTCGCGCCAAGCGCGGAGCCCCGGGGCATGCTCGCGGGGCGGTGCCGGCGGCAGCTTGCACGTGTCCGGCGGCCGGATCTACCAGCCGTCGCGCACCGATGCGCGCATCACATCGGCTGCCGCGGGGAGGCCATGCTTGCGACGAGTCGCGCTCGGCTGCAGGCGATGGCCTTCGCGCTCCATAGTCGGGCGACGTCGGCCTCTGGTACGTGGTGCTCGGCGCACACTCGGAGCGCCGCCACCCCGAACGGCACGCCGGCAGCGACGTGCGCCTCGATCTCGTGAAGGGCGGTGAGCAGCAAGGCCTCCGGCGCCACGGCGAGTTCCCCCAGGTAGGTGCGCGGTCGGCATCGTAGCAAAGCGCCCCGGCGTGTGACGAGGCTGGCGCGCGCTGCGCGCTGCGGCGCCCGGTGCTACGTGAGCAGCAGCCGAGGACCGCGTCGCTCCTGGCGCGATCTGAGCGATCCTCGGGGCCCTACGCCCTGAATTGGCGGCCGAATTGGCGGATGAGATGGCGTCCCCACGGGGATTCGAACCCCGGTTACCGCCGTGAAAGGGCGATGTCCTAGGCCTCTAGACGATGGGGACTTGAAGGCGGGGCTTCGAGTCTCGGGTGGTGGAGGTAACCGGGATCGAACCGGTGACCTCTTGCATGCCATGCAAGCGCTCTCCCAGCTGAGCTATACCCCCACGCAAGGGGGCGCATTATAGCGGCAAGGCCGCTGTTTCGCCAAGCTTTTCGGGGCGCGCTCAGTCCGCCTGCAGATGATGCGCGAGGCGCGCGAGCACGGTCTCGCGCCCGAGGAGCTCGAGCACCGCGTCGATCGAGGGCGTCTGCGTGCGCCCGGTGACGAGCACGCGCAGCGGCATCGCGATCTGCGGCATCTTGAGGCCGCTCGCGGCGAGCGTCGCCTTCACCGCGGCGCCGATCGAGGCCTTGTCCCAGCGCGGCGTTTCCGTCAGGCGCGCCTCGAGCATCCTGAGCGCGGGCCGCACCGCCTCGCTCACGTGCTCCTCGACGAGCGCGGCGCTCGCCTGGTGCTCGCCGTAGAAGAGCGTGGCGGACTCGGCGAGGTGATTGAGCGTGGTCGCGCGGTCCTTCAGGAGCGCGACCACGGGCTCGAGCGCCGGCCCGCGCTCGAGCGGCGCGCCGAGCGCGCGCAGCGCCGGCTCGACGAGCTTCGCGAGGCGCGCCTCGGGCGCGCTCTTCACGTACTGCTGGTTGAGCCAGGCGAGCTTCTCGGGGTTGAACTGCGCCGGCGAGCGGCTCACGTGCGCGAGGTCGAACCAGCCGACGAACTGCTCGATCGAGAACACTTCGTCGTCGCCGTGCGCCCAGCCGAGCCGCGCGAGGTAGTTGACGAGCGCCTCGGGCAGGAAGCCGTCGTCGCGGTACTGGGTGACGCTCACCGCGCCGTGGCGCTTGGAGAGCCGCTCGCCGTCCGCGCCGAGGATCATCGGCACGTGGCCGAAGCGCGGCAGCGGCGCGCCGAGCGCACGGAAGATGTGGATCTGGCGCGGCGTGTTGTTCACGTGGTCGTCGCCGCGGATCACGTGCGTGATGGCCATGTCGAGGTCGTCGACCACCACCCCGAAGTTGTAGGTCGGAACGCCGTCGGCGCGCAGGATCACGAGGTCGTCGAGCTCGGCGTTCGGGAACACGATCGGGCCCTTGACCAGGTCGTCCCAGCCGACCTCGCCCTCCTCCGGCGTGCGAAAGCGCACCACCGGCGCCCGGTCCGCCGGCGCCGCGAGCCCCGCGGCCTTGGCGCGCTCGGGGCGCCAGCGCCCGTCGTAGCGCGGCTTCTCGCCGCGCGCGCGCTGCGCCTCGCGCATCGCGTCGAGCTCTTCCTTGCTCGCGTAGCAGTAGTAGGCGTGCCCCGCGGCGATGAGGCGCTCGGCCGCCTCCTTGTAGCGCGCCAGGCGCTGCATCTGGAAGAACGGCCCTTCGTCCCAGTCCAGTCCGAGCCAGCGCAGGCTCTCGAGGATCGCGGCTTCGGATTCGCGCGTCGAGCGCTCGAGGTCGGTGTCCTCGATGCGCAGCACGAACTTGCCGCGGTGCCGGCGCGCGTAGGCCCACGAAAAGAGCGCGGTGCGCGCGCCGCCCACGTGCAGGGTTCCGGTCGGGCTCGGCGCGAAGCGGGTGCGTACGGTCATGACGGCGGAAGGCGCGCATTCTACCGTGCGGCGCCCTTGGCGGCGCCAGGCTTTCGGCTAGAATGCGGGTTCCTTCAGAGGGGGAGGACACCAACATGAAAGGCATGCACAGGCTCGCCGTCGCGGCGGCCGTCGCGGGCGCGTTTGGCGCGCTCGCAGTTCAGCCGGCAGCTGCCGACACCACGCTCACGATGTCGTCCTGGGTGCCGCCCAGCCACCCGCTCACCAGCGTCTTCCTGGTGGGCTGGGCGAAGGAGGCCGAGAAGGTGACCGGCGGGCGCGTGAAGTTCCAGATGCTGCCCAAGGCGCCGGTCGCGCCGCCGGGAACGTTCGACGCGGTGCACGAGGACCTGGTCGACCTGTCGTACGTGACCGCGAGTTACACGCCGGCGCGCTTCGTGCTCACGCGCATGGCCGAGCTGCCGGGCGGCGGGCCGAACGCGACCATCAACTCGCTCGCCTACTCGAAGATCCACTGGGAGTACTTCCAGAAGGTCGGCGAGTACAAGGGCGTGCACCTGCTCGGCGTGTTCACTCACGGCCCGGGCCAGATCTTCAACTCGAAGCGCCCGATCAACGGCGTGAACGACCTGAACGGCCTGAAGATCCGCACCGGAGGCGGCGTCGCCGACGACATGGGCAAGGCCTTCGGCGCGTCGCTCCTCTTCAAGCCGGCGCCGCAGTCCTACGAGCTGCTCAAGGAAGGCGTCGCCGACGGCGTGTTCTTCCCGCTCGAGTCGCCGCATTCATTCCACCTCGAGAAGCTGATCCACTACGCGACCATCTTTCCGCACGGCTTCTACTACTCGTCGTTCGGCTTCTTCATGAACGAGGACAAGTGGAACAAGCTGCCGCAGCAGGACAAGGACGCGCTCGACAAGATCTCCAAGGACTACGTCGCGCGCGCGGCCGGCAAGATGTGGGACGACGCCGACGCCGCGGGCCTCGCGGCGATCAAGGAGGCGGGCGTGCAGATCACCTACGCGAGCCCGGCGTTCGAGAAGGCGATGCAGGAGAAGGCGCAGCCGATCATCCAGGACTGGATCAAGGCGGCCGACGTCAAGGGCGTCGACGGCAAGAAGGCGCTCGACGCGTTCCACGCCGAGGTGAGGCGACTCGAACAGACGATGAAGAAGTGACGCGCGCGCTGTGCCCGGCGCCGGCCGCGGCCGGCGCCCGCGCCGCGGCGCCGCAGGGCGCCGCGGCTTTTTTGTCGATCGGGGAAACGTGACGCCTTCCAGGGAATCCCGCTTCGCGCGCCTCGCGCGCCGCCTCGAGGCCGTGCTCGGCCTCATCGCGGGCGCGGTGCTGTTCGCGATGATGATCCTCACGTTCACCGACGTGATGGGGCGCTACCTCTTCAACCATTCGGTGCCGGGCGGCTTCGAGATCACCGAGATCCTGATGGCGATGCTGATCTTCGCGGGGCTGCCGCTGGTCACGCGCCGCGAGGAGCACGTGAGCGTCGACCTGCTGGATCACCTGATGCCGCAGGCCATGCGGCGCGCGGTGCGCGTGGTCATGGAGCTCGCCGGCGGCGCGCTGCTCCTCGGCCTCGCGTACCTGATGTGGCACAAGGCGCAGAAGGTCGCCGCCTACGGCGACACCACCACCGTGCTCCAGATCCGCTACGCGCCCTACGTCTACGCGATCGTCGTCTTCCTCGTGATCGCGGGTGTCGTGCACCTCGTGAACGTCTTCGCGCCCGCCGCGCCCGACGCGGCGCGCAAGGACGAGCTCGCCTGAAGCGCCCGGATGACCCAGGCCCTGATCGCGTTCGCGGTGATGCTCGCGCTCACCTTCATGCGCATGCCGATCGCCTTCGCGATGGGCGTGGTGGGCCTCGCCGGCACCGCGCTCATGAAGGGCTGGTCGCCGGCGCTCGCGATGGCGACCGAGGTCACCTACGAGACCGGCTTCAACTACCTGTTCTCGGTCGTGCCGCTGTTCATCCTGATGGGCACCTTCGTGTCGCGCGCCGGAATGGCCGAGGAGCTGTACGCCGCCTGCTACGCCTTCATCGGCCACCGGCGCGGCGGCCTTGCGATGGCCACCATCGGCGCCTGCGGCGGCTTCGGCGCGATCTGCGGCTCGAGCCTCGCCACCGCGGCCACCATGTCCCAGGTCGCGATGCCCTCGATGCGCAGGTTCGGCTACAGCCCGGCGCTCGGCGCCGGATCGATCGCGGCGGGCGGCACCCTCGGCATCCTGATCCCGCCCTCGACCGTGATGGTGATCTACGGCATCCTCACCAACACCAGCATCGGCAAGCTGTTCGCCGCGGGCGTGCTGCCCGGGCTGGTCGGCATCGCGTTCTACATGGGCGCGGTCCAGTGGACGACCTGGCGCGACCCGAAGGCCGGCCCGCCGGGCGAGCGCGTGCCCTGGAAGGAGCGCCTCGCCACGCTGCGCGGCATCGGTCCGTTCCTCGGCATGGCGGCGCTGCTCGCCCTGCTGGTGCGCCTCGACGTGCTGCTCGCGAACGACGCGATGGTGCTTGGCGCGCTCGGCACCATCGCGCTCGCCTTCATCTACCGCGGCGTGATCAGCGTGGTCGCGCTGTTCACGCTGGTGATGGGCGGCATCTACGGTGGCGTCTTCACGCCGACCGAGGCGGCCGGCGTCGGCGCGGCCGGCGCCTTCGCCTTCGCGCTCGCCCGCCGCAAGCTCACCTGGAAGGTGCTCTACAACGTGCTGATGGAGTCCGGGCGCACCACCTCGATGCTGTTCGTGATCCTGATCGGGGCGATGATCTTCGCCAACTACATCAACTACACGACGATGCCCGACGACCTGAGGACCTTCGTGCACCAGTTCGAGATCCGCCCGATCGTCGTGATCGCCGCGATCTGCATGATCTACATCGCGCTCGGCTGCGTGCTCGAGAGCATCTCGATGATCCTGCTCACCGTGCCGGTGTTCTATCCGCTCGTGCAGCACCTCGGCTACGACCTGGTGTGGTTCGGCATCATCGTCGTGGTGGTGACCGAGATCAGCCTGATCACGCCGCCGGTCGGCATGAACGTGTTCGTGCTGCGCACCCTGCTCCCGGACGTGCCCACGCGCACCGTGTTCCGCGGCGTGCTGCCGTTCATCGTCGCCGACTTCTTCCGCCTCGCGCTGCTCGTCGGCGTGCCGGCGATCTCGCTCGTGCTGCCGAAATACATGGGCTGAGGCGCGGGCCTTCCCGCGCCATACCCTGCGGGGTATACTGCCCGGGTGCGATTCCGGGGGCCGGCGCCATGGCAGTCATCCGCGACGAGCGTCACAAGAAGGACCTGATCCTGCGGCTGCGCCGCATCGAGGGGCAGCTGCGCGGCATCCAGGCGATGATCGAGCAGGGCGCCGACTGCGACCAGGTCACGCAGCAGCTCTCGGCCTCGCGCCGCGCGCTCGACAAGGCGTTCTTCAACGTGCTCGCGTGCGCGATCCAGGTGCCGCCGCAGCCGGGCGCGAAGGCCGAGACCGAGGAGCGCGTGAAGCACGCCGCCGAGCTGCTCGCCAAGTTCGGCTGACTTGCCCGGGCCGAGCCCGGGCGCTTAGAATTCGCCCTCCCCGGGTGGTTAGCTCAGCGGTAGAGCACTGCCTTCACACGGCAGGGGCCACTGGTTCGATCCCAGTACCACCCACCAAGCATCGACGGCCTAGACGGCAAGCCCGCGTCGCGCGGCGGCGAC
>JAKALD010000286.1 GCA_021813275.1 Pseudomonadota bacterium
GCTCGTCGCGGCGGCTCGCGCGCTCGGGTGCCGGGCGCCGCGCGCGCTCCTCCTTCAGCCTCAACTGGCGGTAATCCTCCAGGTCGCCGTCGAGCTCGCGCACGCGGCCCTCGCCGACCACCAGGATGCGGTCGGCGCAGCTCGCCACCAGGTGGCGGTCGTGGGACACGATCACCAGCGCCCCCGCGTAGCCCTGCAGGGCATAGGCGAGCGCGCGGCGCATCTCCAGGTCGAGATGGTTGGTCGGCTCGTCGAGCAGCAGCAGGTTGGGGCGCTGCCTGACGAGCGCGGCGAGCGCCAGGCGCGACTTCTCGCCGCCCGAGAGCGGCCCGATCGGCCGCTCGGCGCGCTCGCCGCCGAAACCGAAGCGCCCGAGGAAGTCGCGCAGCGCCTGCTCGCGCTCGCCGCGGTAGAGGCGCGCGAGCATCGCGAGCGGGGTCTCGCCGGCGCGCAGCAGCTCGACCTGGTGCTGCGCGAAGTAGCCCACCACGAGCTCGCGCGCGGCGCTGCGCCGGCCCGCGCGCGGCGCGATCTCGCCCGCGATCAGGCGCACGAGCGTCGTCTTGCCCGCGCCGTTCGCGCCGATCAGCGCGAGGCGGTCGGCGGCGCGGATCGCGAGCGACACGCCCGAGAGCACGTCGCGCGCGCCGTAACCGGCAGCGACGTCCTCGAGCGCGACCAGGTGCTCGGGCTTGCGCGCGGGCTCCTCGAACTGGATGCGATAGTCCTGGGCGGCGTACACCGGCGCGACGCGCGCCATGCGCTCCAGGCTCTTCAGCCGGCTCTGCACCTGGCGCGCCTTGGTCGCCTTGGCGCGGAAGCGCTCGACGAAGGAGGCGATTCGCCGGATCTCCTTCTCCTGGCGCGCCGCGAGCGCCGCCTGCTGCTCGAGCTCGGCCGCGCGCAGGCGCTCGTACTGCGAGTAGTTGCCGGCGTAGAGCCGCAGCTGCTCGGCGGCGATCGTCAGCGTGTGGTCCGCGATGCGGTCGAGAAAGTCCCGGTCGTGCGACACGACGAGCAGCGTGCCGGCGTAGCCGCGCAGCCAGTTCTCGAGCCACAGGATGGTGTCCAGGTCGAGGTGATTGGTCGGCTCGTCGAGCAGCAGCAGGTCGGAGGGCTCGATCAGCGCGCGCGCGAGGTTGAGCCGCATGCGGTAGCCGCCCGAGAACTCCCGCACCGCACGGCCGGCGTCCGCGCCCTCGAAGCCCAGGCCCGCGAGCAGCGCGAGCGCGCGGGGCTGCGCGGTGTAGCCGCCGGCCTGCGCGTAGCGCTCGTGGGCGAGCGCGAGGCGCGCGCCGTCGCCCGAGGATTCCGCCTCGAGGATCGCGGCCTGCGCCGCGCGCAGCGCGCCGTCGGCATCGAGCAGGTACTCGATCACCGGCTGCTCGAGCGCCGGCGCCTCCTGGGCGATGCGCGCCACGCGCGTGCCCGGCCGCAGCTCGCAGTCGCCCGCCTCCGGCGCGAGCTCGCCCGCGAGCAGCGCGAGCAGGCTCGATTTGCCGCTGCCGTTCGGACCGACCAGGCCGATCTTCCAGCCGCGCTCGAGCGTCAGCGTGGCGCCGGCGAACAGGCGCTGCGGCCCGCGCGCAAGCGCGAGGTTGCGGAGCAGGATCATCCGGGCGGGCGCAAAGGGATCGGAGTATAATGCCGCCCGTTTCGCAACACGCTCCGCCAGAGCCCCCCCGTCATTAGTTCAACGTTCGAACAGCTCGGCCTCATTGCCCCGCTCCTGCAGGCGGTACGCGAGCTCGGCTACGAGCAGCCGACCCCCGTGCAGGAACAAGCGATTCCCCTCGTGCTCGAGGGGCGCGATCTCATGGGCGGTGCCCAGACCGGCACCGGCAAGACCGCCGCGTTCGCCCTGCCAATCCTGCAGCGGCTCGCGCCGCACGCCTCGACGAGCGCTTCACCCGCGCGGCATCCGGTGCGCGCGCTCGTGCTCACGCCGACGCGCGAGCTCGCGATCCAGGTCGAGGAGAGCTTCCGCAGCTACGCGAAGCACCTGCCGCTGAGGAGCACCGTGGTGTACGGCGGGGTTGACATGAACGCGCAGATCGAGCAGCTTCGCCGCGGGGTCGAGATCCTGGTGGCCACGCCCGGGCGGCTGCTCGACCACGTGCAGAACAAGACGGTGATGTTCAACCAGGTCTCGATCCTCACGCTCGACGAGGCCGACCGGATGCTCGACATGGGCTTCATGCCCGACATCCGGCGCATCATCGGGCTGCTCCCCGGCCAGCGCCAGAACCTGATGTTCTCGGCGACCTTCCCGGACGAGATCCGCAAGCTCGCCGCGACCATCCTGAAGGACCCGGCGCAGGTGCAGATCGCGGCGCGCAACGCGGTCGCCGACCTGGTGACGCACGTCGTGCACCCGGTGGCGCGCGAGAAGAAGCGCGAGCTGCTCTGCCACCTGATCCGCTCGCGCAATCTCTCGCAGGTGCTGGTGTTCACCGGCACGCGCATCGGCGCGAACCGCCTGGCGCACCAGCTGCGCCGCGAGCACATCCACGCCGACGCGATCCACGGCGACAAGACGCAGGCCGAGCGCCTCGCGGCGCTCGAGGATTTCAAGTCCGGCAAGGTCGCGGTGCTGGTCGCCACCGACGTCGCCTCGCGCGGCCTGGACATCGAGGGCCTGCCGCAGGTGATCAACTTCGACATTCCGCACTCGCCCGAGGACTACGTGCACCGCATCGGGCGCACGGGCCGAGCAGGGCAGACCGGCGAGGCGATCTCGCTCGTCGCGCCCGACGACCTCGAGGCGCTCGCGGCGATCGAGCGGCTCATCAAGCGCAAGCTCGAGCGCGTGCTGGTGGCCGGCTACCAGCCCGACGGCGGCACCGTGGCGACGCTCATGGGCCCCGAGGCGGCGAAAGGCGCGCGGCGGGAGGCGCCGGTGCGCGAGCTCGGCGAGCGCGAACGCGGCCGGCGCCGCGGCGGCCCGCCGCCGCGACCCGGGCCGGCGAAAGCCGATGCGATCTTCTCGCAGCCTTACGTGCCGGCCGGGCTCGCCGCGCCGCAGGCCGAGCGCCCGGCGCCCAAGCGCCGCGAGCGCCAGGTGGCCGCGCTGCTCGGCGGCCTGAAGCGCGCCACCGGCTAGAAGGGCAGGGGCACGGCGGGTTTCAGCGGCTGCAGGGCCGCGCGGAACTCGCGCTGGATGCGCGCCAGCGCTTCGGGGGTGTCGGCCTCGAAGCGCAGCACCACCACCGGCGTGGTGTTCGAGGCGCGCGCGAGGCCGAAGCCGTCCCTGTACTCCACTCGCACGCCGTCGATGGTGAGGATGTGCTCGGCCCCCGGGAAGGGCTTCGCCTGCTGCAGCTTCGCGACCAGGGCGTGCTGCTCGCCTTCGGCCACCCGCCAGTGCAGCTCCGGGGTCGAGGGCGCGTTCGGCAGCGCCTCGAGCGTCCTGTTCGGGTCGGCTTCCTTCGAGAGGATCTCGAGCAGCCGCGCGCCGGTGTAGAGCGCGTCGTCGAACCCGTACCAGCGCTCCTTGAAGAAGGTGTGGCCGGACATCTCGCCGGCGAGCGGCGCGCCGGTCTCCTTCAGCTTCGCCTTGATGAACGAGTGCCCGGTCTTCCAGATCACCGGGCGCCCGCCGTGGCGCTCGATCCACGGCGCGAGCAGGCGCGTGGACTTCACGTCGTAGATGATCTCGGCGCCGGGATTGCGCGCGAGCACGTCGGCGGCGAACAGCATCAGCTGCCGGTCGGGGAAGATGATCTCGCCGTCCTTGGTGACTACCCCGAGCCGGTCGCCGTCGCCGTCGAAGGCGAGGCCGAGCTCGCTCGGACCGCTTTTCAGGCGCGCGATCAGGTCGGCGAGGTTCTCCGGGTGCGACGGGTCCGGGTGATGGTGCGGAAAATCGCCGTCGACCTCGCAGTACAGCTCCTCCAGCTCGCAGCCCAGGCGCCGGTAGAGCCGCGGCACGAGCATGCCGGCCACGCCGTTGCCGCAATCGATCGCGATCCTGAGGGGCCGCGCGAGCCTGACGTCGCCCGCGATGCGCTCGACGTAGGCCCCGAGCACGTCGGCGCTCGTGCGCTTGCCGGCGCCCGAGGCGAGCTCGCCCGACTCGATCCTCCGGCGCAGCGCCTGGATCTCCTCGCCCGCGAGCGTGATCCCGCCAACCACGAGCTTGAGGCCGTTGTAGTCGGGCGGGTTGTGGCTGCCGGTGACCGATACGCAGCTGCCGCAGCCGAGGTGGTGCGCGGCGAAGTAGGTGACGGGCGTGGGCACCATGCCGAGCTCGATCACGTCGGCGCCGGCGGCGGCGAGCCCCTCGGCGAGCGCGCCGGCGAGCTCGGGGCCGGAGTGCCGGCCGTCGCGCCCCACGGCGAAGGTGGGCGCGCCGCGCTC
>JAKALD010000287.1 GCA_021813275.1 Pseudomonadota bacterium
CCGCTGCCCCGCGCGAGCAGCTCCTTGGCGTTATGGAAGAAGAAGAGCCCGAAGTCGAAGATTCCGCCCGACACGGGCTGGCCGTCGATCAGCACGTGCTTCTCGTCGAGGTGCCAGCCGCGCGGGCGCGGGATGAGCACCGCGGTCTTGTCGTTCAGGCGGTACTGCTTGCCCGCCTGCTCGAAGGTGATGGTGCGGCGCACCGCGTCGCGCAGGTTGATCTGGCCGTCGACCATGTTGAACCAGGTCGGGCAGTTCGCGTCCTCGAAGTCGGCCATGAAGGTCGACGCGCCTGAGTTGAGCGCGTTGATCACCATCTTGCGGTCGGTCGGCCCGGTGATCTCCACGCGCCTGTCGAGCATGTCCTTCGGCTGCGCGGCGATCTTCCACTCCGACTCGCGCACGTGACGGGTTTCGGCATGGAAGTCGGGCAGCTTCCCGGCATCGAACTCCTTCTGCCGCGCGGCGCGGCGCGCCAGCAGCTTCTGGCGCCGCTCCCCGAAGGCGCGCTGCAGCCTGGCGACGAAGGCCAGCGCCTCGCGCGTCAGGATCTGGGAGAACTCGGGTGTGATCTTGCCGGTGATCTGCACACCGGCGGGCAACGCGCTCGACATGAAAAACCCCTGTTGGACCTGCACCAAAGGGCGCGATTGTAGCCCGCCACTATTGCCCTGCACAAAAGCCATATTTCATATCGTGAAAACTGATCTCGTAATCGGGAAAGCGGGTCTATACTGCGTTGAAAAGGAGGAAACCCATGGCGCGCTGGATCCGTTTCGCGCACGGCGGGCGCACCGCCTTCGGACGCCTCGAAGGCGACGCGATCGCCGTGCATTCCGGCGACCTGTTCGCCGATCCGAAGCCGACCGGGGAGTCGGTGCCGCTCGCGGCCGTGAGGATGCTCACGCCGACCGTGCCCGGCAAGATGATCGCGCTGTGGAACAACTTCCGCGCGCTCGCCGCAAAGCTCAACGCGGCCATTCCCGCCGAGCCGCTGTGGCTGCTCAAGGCTTCCAATTCGTTCCTCGCGCACGGCGAGACCATCCGCAAGCCGCCCGCCTACGACGGCAAGGTGGTCTACGAGGGCGAGCTCGGCATCGTCATCGGCAGGCGCTGCAGCGCGGTTTCGGAGGCCGAGGCGCCGGCGCACATCTTCGGCTACACGTGCATCAACGACGTCACCGCGGCGGAGGTCATCAACAAGGACCCGGCCTTCCAGCAGTGGTCGCGCGCCAAGAGCTACGACACCTTCGGGGTGTTCGGGCCGGTGGTCGCCACCGGGCTCGACCCGGCGAAGCTCAGCGTGCGGCTCGTGCTGAACGGCCAGGAGCGGCAGAACTACCCGATCGCGGACATGATCTTTCCGCCATCGGCGATCGTGAGCCTGCTCTCGCGCGACATGACCCTCGAGCCGGGCGACGTGATCTGCTGCGGGACCTCGGTCGGCGTGGGCTCGATGAAGCCGGGCAGCGCGGTCGAGGTGACGATCGAGGGCATCGGCACACTGTCCAATCGCTACGAGTGACGCGGGGGAGTTCATCATGAAGATCTGCGTAGTGGGCGCCGGGGCGATCGGCGGGCTGCTGGGCGCGAAGCTCGCGCTCGCGGGCGAGGAGGTCACGCTCATCGACCGCGGGGCGCATCTCGAGGCGATCCGTAGGAACGGCCTCAAGCTGGTGATGGCGGACGGCACGGAGCACGTCGCGGAGAACGTGCGCGCAACCGACGATTTCACCGCTGCCGGCCGTCACGAGCTCGTGATCCTCGCCGTGAAGGCGTACGTCATCGAGCACGTCGCGCCCCAGCTGCCGCGGCTCTTCGAGGCCGACGGCATGCTGCTCACCGCGCAGAACGGGCTGCCCTGGTGGTACTTCCAGCGCCATGGCGGACCCTACGACGGGCGGCGCATCGAGTGCCTCGATCCGCGCGGCACGATCGCGCGCCACGTCGAGCCCGGGCGCATCATCGGCTGCGTGGTCTATCCCGCGGGCGAGATCCGCTCGCCGGGCGTCGTGCGCCACGTGGAAGGCGACCGCTTCGCGATCGGCGAGCCGGATGGGTCGAAGACCGAGCGCGTGCAGCGGGTCGCCGACGCGCTCGCGCGCGCGGGCTTCAAGGCGTTCGTGCTCGACAACATCCGCGCCGAGATCTGGCTCAAGCTCTGGGGCAACATGTCGTTCAACCCGATCAGCGCGCTCACCCATGCCACGCTCGAAGACATCTGCCGCTTCGCACCGACACGCGAGCTTGCCGCGACGATGATGCGCGAGGCCCAGGCGATAGCCGGCAAGCTCGGCATCGAGTTCCGGGTGCCGATCGAGAAGCGCATCGCCGGGGCCGAGAAAGTCGGCGCGCACAAGACTTCGACGCTGCAGGACATCGAGGCCGGGCGCGAGATCGAGAACGAGGCGCTGCTCGGCGCCGTGATCGAGCTCGCGCGCCTCACCGCGACGCCGGCGCCGGCGTGCGAAACCGTCTACGCGCTGCTGTGCCTGCTCGGCAAGACCATGCTCGGCAGGCGCTCGGGCGTGCGGCTCATTCGGCTGGCGGCGTAAGCGAACGTCCGTTCGAATCTTGGGGTTTTATTCGATCTCCTGCTTTTCAGCGGCTCGCCTTTTGAGCCGCTGAAAAGCAGGAGACATTCGGGCGGCTAGTGTCCGCTCGGGCTTCCCCAATCTTCCGAATGTCTCGGCTTTTCGGAGGGGTCAAGAGACGACCCCTTCAAAAAGCCGAGATCGGGGAAAACCAAAACCGGCTTCGGTCCACCTCACGGAATGCCTTTATCCGATCTCCTGCTTTTCAGCGGCTCGCTTTTTGAGCCGCTGAAAAGCAGGAGACATTCGGGCGGCTAGTGTCCGCTCGGGCTTCCCCAATCTTCCGAATGTCTCGGCTTTTCGGAGGGGTCAAGAGACGACCCCTTCAAAAAGCCGAGATCGATGAAAACCCAAAACGGACAGCGGACATGCGCCCTTCTACTCCCCCGGCTCGCTCTCGATCCCGAGCTCCTGGATCTTGCGCGTGATCGTGTTGCGGCCGATGCCGAGGAGGTTCGCCGCCTCGATCCGCCGCCCGCCGGTGCGTGCGAGCGCCTTCACGATCAGCAGACGCTCGAACTGGCGTGCGAGCCCATCGAGAATGCCGGTCTCGCCGCGCGCTAGGCGGCGCTCGACTTCCTGCTCGAGGGCGCTCGCCCAGTCCGCGACGGCCGCGCTTGGCGCCTGCTCGCGCAGCTCCGCCGGGAGGTCGCCGAGCTCGATGGTCTGCCCGGGCGCCATCACGGTGAGCCAGTGGCACAGGTTCTCGAGCTGGCGCACGTTGCCCGGGAAATCGAGCTGCTGGAGGTAGGCGAGGGCCTCGTCGGACAGGCGCTTGGGCTCGACGCCGAGCTGGCGCGCGCTGCGCGCAAGGAAGTGGCGCGCGAGCAGCGGCACGTCCTCGCGCCGCTCGCGCAGCGCCGGCATGCGCACCCGGATCACGTTCAGCCGGTGGTAGAGGTCCTCGCGGAACGTGCCCTCGCGCACGTGCTGCTCGAGGTCCTGATGCGTGGCGGCGATCACGCGCACGTCGGTCTTGATCTGCTGGTGGCCCCCGACGCGGTAGAAGGTGCCGTCCTGCAGCACGCGCAGCAGCCGCGTCTGCAGCTCGGCCGGCATGTCGCCGATCTCGTCGAGGAACAGCGTGCCGCCCTCGGCCTGCTCGAAGCGCCCGCGGCGCTGCGCCTGAGCGCCGGTGAAGGCGCCGCGCTCGTGCCCGAAGAGCTCCGATTCGAGCAGGTCCTTCGGCATCGCCGCGGTGTTGATCGCGACGAAGGGTTTGGCGGCGCGCGCGCTGTGCCGGTGCAGAGCGCGCGCGACCAGCTCCTTGCCGGTCCCCGACTCGCCGGTGATCAGCACCGTTGCGCTCGAGTGCGCGAGGCGCCCGACCGCGCGGAACACCTCCTGCATCGCCGGCGCCTGTCCGAGGATCTCGGGCGCTTCGGCGAGCGGCTCGAGCACCGCCGCTTCGCGCCGGCTCTCCTCGAGCGCCCGGCGGATGAGGTCGGTCGCCTGGTCGACGTCGAACGGCTTGGGCAGGTACTCGTAGGCCCCGCCGTGGAAGGCGGCGACCGCCGACTCCAGGTCCGAGTACGCGGTCATGACGATCACGGGCACCTCGGGGTGCCGCGCCTTCACGCTGCGCAGCAGCTCGAGCCCCGAGGGCCCGGGCATGCGGATGTCGCACACCAGCACCTGCGGCGCCTCGCGCTCGAGCGCGTCGAGGGCCTCCTGGGCCGAGGCGAAGGACCTGTGCTCGATGCCCTCCCGATCGAGCGCCTTCTCGAGCACCCAGCGGATCGAGCGGTCGT
>JAKALD010000036.1 GCA_021813275.1 Pseudomonadota bacterium
AGGACCTCGCGACGCTGCTCGCGGGCTTCAAGCTCGCGCGCGAGATCATGGCGGCCGATGCGCTCGCGCCGTGGCGCGAGCGCGAGATGCACACCGAGGGCGTGACCTCGGACGACGAGCTCGCGCACATCCTGCGCCAGCGCGCCGACACGATCTACCATCCGGTCGGCACCTGCCGCATGGGCAACGACGAAGGGGCGGTCGTGGACGGCGAGCTGCGCGTGCGCGGCGTGGAGGGTCTGCGCGTCGCCGACGGCTCGGTGATGCCGGCGCTCGTCGGCGGCAACACCAACGCGCCGATCATCATGATCGCCGAGCGGGCGGCACAATTCATCCTCGGCGCGCGCTGAAAGCGCGCGTGTCGCCGTGCGGCGACGTCGGGAGCGTGAACTGTGACCGCTTTTCGGCGCGCCCCGTAACAACTGGTTACCAATCATTGCAGCGCCGCCCGCGCGCCGGTGCCAGCATGAAATCCCACGTGCAACGCGGGAGGTCTCTCATGCTAGGCAAATGGAAGTTGCTGGTCGGTGCTCTGGCGCTCGCCTCGGCGAGCGGCACCGCGCTCGCGGATCGCGACATCGGGCTGGGCGTGACCATCGCCGTGCCCGGCATCTCGGCTTTCGTTGACACGCCGCCGCCGGTGGTGTACGCGCCGCCGCCCGTGTACCGGTACGAAGCCCCGCCGGTGTACTACGCGCCTGCGCCCCGGGTCTATTACGCGCCGCCGTCGCCGGCGTACTACGGCGCGCCGGGCGTTTCACTCTATTACGGGCCGCGCTGGGGATATCGCGACGAGCGCCACTGGCATCGCCGCCGCGAGCGCGACGACGACGACGATTGAGCGCGGCGCCGCCCGCCTGCGGGCGAACGCGAACGTTTTGTGACCTTTGCCATTTCTGTGCGGGTACGCCTGCCTTAGGCTTTTCGCCGCGAATGCGCACCAGACAACAAGGGAGGATCGTCATGCTGGGAAATCGAACCACACGAGCACTGCTGATCGGCGGCGCGCTGATCGCGCTGCCGCTCGCCGCCGCCGCGCAAACGAGCACCAGCGGCTCGAGCACCGTCGGCACGGCCGCCGTGCCCACGAGCCAGCTTACGCAGAAGTATACGGATCTCGCCGGCTCGCAGACGAACGCGAACTCGCTGGTCACCGGCCTGCGCACCGGGGGCAGCATCTCTCTCTCTTCGTCCGGCAGAGACGGAACTTCGAGCTCGGTGACCTTCACGCCGCCGACCGGCAAGATGGGCTACGGCAACGTGAACATCTCGCTCGCCCTGACCGAGGCGCTGCTCACCAAGCAGGGCATCGACGATCCGACGCCGCAGCAGCTGCAGACGGCGCTCACCAGCATCCTCACGCTGCGCGCGCAGGGCGAGGGCTGGGGCCAGATCGCCAACTCGCTCGGCTTCAAGCTAGGCGAGGTGCTGCGCTCGCCGCGCGCGGCGGCGGCGACCAGCGCGGCGCGCACCGAGCGCTCGGAGCGCGTCGCGGAGAGGAACGGCCGCCCGGACAAGGTCGAACGTCCCGAGAAGGTCGAGCGCCCGGACCGCGTGGAGCGGCCCGAGCGCCCGGAAAGGCCCGAACGCCCGGAAAGGCCCGAGCGCCCGGAAAGGCCCGAGCGCCCGGATCGTCCGGAGCACTGAGGCCCGCGAGACCCGGCTTCGTCCGATAACAAACTAAGGGAGAACTCGATGCGATTCAGGAAAGCGGCGGTCGGCCTGGCGGCGGCGCTGTCGTGCGCGGCAGGCAGCCAGGCGGCCCTCGCCGCCGGCCCGGAGAACCTCTTCGGGCTCGGGCCCGGCAAGCTGAGCCTCGGCGCGGGCATCGATTACAGCTCGGGCGATTACGGCACCTCGACCACGACCGACATCACGTCGGTCATGCTGACCGGGCGCTACGACACCGACATGTGGGCGTTCAAGCTGACGCTGCCGTACCTCTACATCTCGGGGGGCACCGGGGTGATCCCCGGCATCGGCGAAGTCACGAACAGGAACCCCAGGGGGCGCGGCCGAAACGCCGCCACCGGCACGACCGCCGCCGAAGGCTCGGCCTCGGGCTGGGGTGACCTGGTCGCAGCCGCGACCTACCACACCTACTACGACCAGAGCTCGGCCTTCGGCGTCGATCTCACCGGCAAGATCAAGCTCGGCACCGCCAACGCCGACAAGGGGCTTGGGACCGGCGCGAACGACTACGGCTTCAACGTCGACGCGTTCAAAGGCTACGGCAGGTACACGCTGTTCGGCGGGGTGGGCTACAGCGTGCTCGGCAGCTCGCAGTACATCCAGCTGAACAACGTCCTCAACGCGAACGTGGGCGGCAGCTACAAGCTGGACGAGGCCAACAGCCTCGGCCTGGTGTACTTCGCCCAGGAGCGCGCCTCCTCGAGCGGGCATCCGCAGAGCGACCTCACCGCCTTCTACACGCACAAGATCGACCGGACGTGGAAGGCGCAGGCCTACGTTCTGAAGGGCTTCGCGGACGGCAGCCCGGACTGGGCGGTCGGCGCCAACGCGGCCTACGCGTTCTGATCCGCGCGCGGCCGAACCATCCATAGAGGGGGTCACCATGAAGCGGAATCCGTTGATGAGGGGAAGCAGCGCGGCGCTCGCGCTTGCCGCGATCCTGGCGGCGAGCCCGGCTCTCGCCGACAAGCCATCCTGGGCGGGCCACGGAAAGAACGGGGCCTGGGGACAGGACGAGGATCAGGGCGGAGGCCGCGAGCGCGATCGGCACGAGGAGCGCCCGGAGCGCCGCGAGCATGGCGACTTTCGCTTCGACGATCGGCGCCGCGTCGCCATCCGCGACTACTACGCCCACGAGTACCGGCGCGGCCACTGTCCTCCGGGTCTCGCCAAGAAGCACAACGGCTGCATGCCTCCGGGGCTGGCGAGGCAGTGGCGCGTCGGCGAGCCGCTGCCCAGGGACGTGGCCTACTACGACCTGCCGCCGTCGCTTGTCGTGCAGATCGGCGTGCCGCCCGCCGGCTACCGCTACGTGCGTGTCGCCTCCGACATCCTCATGATCGCCGTGGGCACCAACATGGTCGTGGACGCGGTCAACGACCTGGGGCGGAGGTAGCCGGGCGGGACTCGGCACCCGGCTCGACGAACAGCAGCAGCCCCGCGCCGGCAGCGAAGAGCACGATCACCGAGAGGATCGACAGGCGCGGGCTGCCGGTGAGGTAGCTCGTCAGGCCGATCAGGAACGGCCCGATGATCGCCGCGAACTCGCCCAGCATGTTGTAGAAGCCGAAGAACTCGCCGGAGCGCTCAGGCGGCACGAGCCGCGCGAACAGCGAGCGGCTGAGCAGCTGCACGCCGCCTTGCACGAGGCCCACCATCACGGCGAGCGCGTAGAACTGCGCCGGATGCCGCATGAAGGCGGCGAAAACGGACACGAGCACGTAGACCGCGAGGCCGATGAAGATTCCCTGGCGCGGTCCGATGCGCTCGCCGATGCGCCCGAAGGCGAGCGCGGCCGGCACGCCGACGAGCTGCACCAGCAGCACCGCGAGAATCAGGTTGGACGTGCCGAAGCCGATCGACTTGCCGTAGTCCACCGCCATCTGGATCACGGTGTTCACGCCGTCGATGTAGAGCCAGTAGGCGACCAGGAACAGGAACACGGTCCGGTAGGCGCGCACGTGCCGGAAGGTCTCGGCGAGCTGGCGGATGCCGTCGCGCACCGCCGTCGCGACGCCGATGCGCTGCGCGGGGCGCGGCTCCGGCACCCAGAAGAGCAGCGGCAGCGAGAACAACGCCCACCAGATGGTGGTGAGCACGAGGATCACGCGCACCGCAGCGGCCGCGTCAGCGAGCCCGAACCAGTGCGGCTCGAGGCTCATCGCGACCCCGAGCGCGAGGAAGATTCCGCCGCCGAGGTACCCGGCGAAGTAGCCCACCGCAGAGGTCATGTCGAGCTTGCCCGGCTCGGCGACCGTCACCAGCATGGAGTCGCCGAACACGTTGCCCCAGAAATAGCCGACGGAGGCGAGCACGTAGAACGCGACCGCCCACTCCCAGGCGCCCTTGCCGACGAAATTGAGCGCTAGCACCATCACGGAGCCGAACAGCGCCGAGGCGATGAGGAAGCGCTTCTTGTGCCCGCCGCGGTCGGCGATCGCGCCCAGAATCGGCGCCGAGAGCGCCACCACGAGGCTCGCGATCGAGTTGGCCACGCCGAGGCGGAAGGTGCTCACGGTGACGTCCGCGCCGTGGCTCCAGTACTCCTTGAAGAAGATCGGGAAGAAGGTCGTGATGATGGAAGTCGTGAAGGCGTGGTTGCCCCAGTAGTACGAGGCCCAGCCCCACAGCTTGCGGCGCTCCGGTGGCCACACGCGCAAGGTGCCTCAGCGCTTCGCGCGCCGCGCGAGGTACTGCGCGATCATTTTCTGCGGCTCGCCGCCCGCGTAGGCTGCCGCGAACGCATCGATGCTCGCCGCGACGCTCTCGGCGAGCGGCGCCTCCTCCCACAGCTTGCACAGGCGCTTCTGGCTGCGCACCGCCTCGGCGCCCGAGGCGAGGATCGCGTCGAGCGCGGCGTTCACTTCGTCGTCGAGCTCGCCCTCCGGCACGACGCGCTCGGCGAGGCCCCAGGCGAGCGCCTCGCGGGCGTCGATCGTCTCGCCGGTGAGCACGAGCCAGCGCGCGCGCCCCGTGCCCACGAGGCGCGGAAGGAGCGCGGCTTCCGCCACCGAAGGCATGCCGAGCCGCACCTCGGGCATGCCGAAGCGCGCGCCCTCCACGGCGATGCGCAGGTCGCAGGCCGCCGCGAGCTCGAGCCCCGCGCCGAGCGTGATGCCGTTCAGGCGCGCGATCACCGGCACGGGGCACTCGCGCAGCGCGGCGCAGGCCTGGTGAACGAGGCCGATGAACTCGCGCGCCGAGGCGGCGTCGAGCGCGCCGAGCTCGGCCACATCGGCCCCGCCGGCGAAGGCCTTCTCGCCCGCGCCGGTGAGCACCACCGCGCGCACGCTCTCGTCCGCCGAAATGCCGCGCATGGCGTCGATCAGCTCGCCGAGCACCGCGCGCCCGAGCGCGTTCGCCTTCTCGGGCCGCTCGATCGTGAGCCGCGCGACGAGCGCCGCGCCGCGGCGCTCGAGCATGAGGGCGACAAGGCCGCTCAAGGCGCGAGCGAGGCGGTGTGCGCCATGCACTCGGCGAGGAACGCCTGGCGGTGCGCCGCGCCGCTTTGCGGGGCATCGAACACCTGCTTCGCCGCCGCGAGCAGCAGCGCCTCGTCCTCCCTGTCCTGGGCGAACCAGCGCAGCTCTTTCGGGAAGGCGCGTATGGCGACGAAATCCGCGCGCATCCGGCCGATGAAGAACGCGCGCGTGACGCCGTTGTCGCGCGAGAGCGCCGCGTCGTAGATGAAGTCGCCGCCCTCGCGGCACTCCTGCGCGCTCAGCACGTGGGCGGTGCAGGTGCCCGCGTAGCCGCAGAGCGCCAGGAGCAGGGCTGCGGTGCCGGTTCTTGTCATTGTGGCGTCCTCCGCGTCGGGGCGTATCGCCGACGGTAGGCGGCCCGCGCCGCAGCGTCAAGTCGCAGCGCAGCGTCAGGCGGCGCGCTTTTCCCTGACGAGCGCGAAGACGAGCTGCTCGAGCTTGCGCGCGTCGGCATTGAAGCGGCGGATGCCCTCCGAGAGCTTCTCGACCGCCATCTGGTCCTCGTTGTGCTTCCAGCGAAACGATTTCTCATCGAGCGCCACGCGCTCGAGCGGCTGCGCGCGCGCGTCCTCGGGCGAGAGAGCGCGCGCGATCTCGCCTTCGGCCGCGGCGAGCTTCTCGAGCAGGTTGGGCGCGATGGTGAGCAAATCGCAGCCGGCGAGCGCCTCGATCTGCCCGCGCTTTCTGAAGCTCGCGCCCATCACCTGCGTCCTGTAGCCGAATTTCTTGTAGTAGTGGTAGATGCGCCTGACCGAACCGACCCCCGGGTCGTCCTCGAGCGGGATGTCGTCCACCTTCCGCGCCTGCCGGTGCCAGTCGTAGATGCGCCCGACGAAGGGCGAGATGAGCGTCACGCCCGCGTCGGCGCAGGCCACCGCCTGCGCGAAGGAAAAGAGCAGCGTCAGGTTGCAGTGGATGCCTTCGCGCTCGAGCCGCTCGGCGGCGCGCACGCCTTCCCAGGTGCTCGCGACCTTGACGAGCACGCGCTCGCGCTTCACGCCCACCTGCGCGTACAGCTCGGCGAAGCGCCGCCCCTTGGCGAGCGTGCCCTCGACGTCGAAGGAGAGCTTCGCGTCCACCTCGGTCGAGACCCGGCCCGCGACGTGCTTCAGGATCTCGGCGCCGAAATCGACGAACAGCCACTCCATGGTGGCTTCGGGATTTCCCTTGCCGCGCGTGAGCGCGTCCTCGATCAACGGCCGGTAGCGCGCGTCCTGCGCCGCCGCGAGCAGCAGCGACGGATTGGTGGTCGCGTCCTGCGGCTCCCAGTGCGCGATCGCGTCGATGTCGCCGGTGTCGGCGACCACGGTCGAGTAGCGCTTGAGCGATTCGAGGTGATTCATGGCGGGAGCTCCCGGGCGCCGCACCATCGCGGAGCGCGCCTGCCTGGTGTAAATCCACTATACATCCGGTTCGACGCGGCCTAGAGTGCACAAGGTTCCCGAAGTTTCATCGCTGCGATGATCCGCCTCAAGGTGAACGGCCGCGCCATCGAGGTCGACGCCGAGCCCGACACGCCGCTGCTCTGGGCGCTGCGGGATCACGCCGGCCTCACCGGCACGAAGTACGGCTGCGGCAAGGCGCCGTGCGGCGCCTGCATGGTGCACCTGGGCGGGAATCCCACGCTGAGCTGCGTCACCCCGGTCGCCATGGCCGCGGGCCGCGAGATCACCACGATCGAAGGGATCGGCCAGACGCCGGTCGGGCGCCCGCTCGAGCAGGCCTGGGTCGCCGAGGAAGTGCCGCAGTGCGGCTACTGCCAGTCGGGGCAGATCATGAGCGCGGCGGCGCTGCTCGTCGTGAACAAGGCGCCTTCGGACGCCGACATCGACGCGGCGATGTCGATCAACCTGTGCCGCTGCGGGACTTACCAGCGGATCCGCGGGGCGATCAGGCGCGCCGCGCAGGCGCTCGCGGGCGCACGCAAGTCATGAGCGGCATGCGCATCGTCAACGAGAGCCGGCGCGACTTCCTCAAGGCGGGGCGCCGGGCTCACGCTCGGCTTCATGCTGCCGGCGGCGCATGCCGAGACCCGGCCCGGCTGGTTCCAGCCGGCCGACGCGGCGCCGGGCGATTTCTCGCCGAACGCGTTCGTGCGCGTCGCGCCCGACAACACGGTCACCGTGATCGCCAAGCACCTCGAGATGGGGCGGGGGACTTGGACGGGCCTGCCCACGATCCTCGCCGACGAGCTCGACGCGGACTGGTCGCAGATCCGCGTCGAGGGCGCGCCCGCGGACGCGAGGCGCTACCGCAACCTGCTCTTCGGCGGCGCGCAGGGCACGGGCGGCTCGACCGCGACGCCCAATTCCTGGATGCAGCTGCGCGAGGCGGGCGCCGCCGCGCGCGCGATGCTGGTGGCGGCGGCCGCCGCGCAGTGGGGCGTGCCGGCCGCGGAGGTGAGCGTCGCGCGCGGCACGGTCCGGCACGCGGCCTCGCAGCGCGAGGCGAGCTTCGGCGAGCTCGCGGACGCGGCGGCGAAGCAGCCGGTTCCCGAGCGCGTGCGCCTGAAGGATCGCTCGCAATTCGTCTTCATCGGCCACGCGGTGCCGCGCACCGACGCGGTCGCGAAGTCGAACGGCTCGGCGCTCTTCACCCAGGACGTGAAGCTGCCGGGCATGATGACCGCGATGGTGATCCGAGCGCCGCGCTTCGGCGCGAAGGTGAAGCGCTTCGAGGCGGGCGCGGCGCGCAAGATGAAGCGCGTCGCCGAGGTGGTGGCCTTCGAGACGCCGGTCGCGAGCGGCGTCGCGGTGCTCGCCGAGGACTTCTGGTCGGCGAAGAAGGCGCGCGACGCGGTCACCGTCGAGTGGGACGAGTCGCGCGCGTTCAAGAGGAGCACGGACGAGACCATGGCCAAGTACCGGCGGCTCGCCGCGTAGCCCGGGCTCGCGGCGCGCAACGACGGCGAGGCGGACCAGGCGCTCGGCGGCGCGGCGAAGGTGCTCGAGGCGGGCTACGAGTTCCCCTACCTCGCGCACACGGCGATGGAGCCGCTCGATGCGTGGTGCGCATCGGCACCGAGGGCTGCGAGATCTGGAACGGCGAGCAGTCGCAAAGCGCCGACCAGAACGCCGTGGCGAAGCTCCTCGGGATCAATCCCGAGCAGGTGCGCATCCACATGCTCTACGCCGGCGGCGGGTTCGGCCGGCGCGCGAACCCGCGCTCGGACTACGTGCTCGAGGCGGTGGCGATCGCAAAGGCGGCCGGGCCGGCAACGGCATCGATCCCACCTCGGTCGAGGGCGCCTCGACGCTCCCCTACGCGATCGCGAACTTGCGCGTCGAGCTGCACACCACCACGCTCGGCGTGCCGGTGCAGTGGTGGCGCTCGGTCGGCTCCTCGCACACCGCGTTCGCCACCGAGTGCTTCCTCGACGAGCTGGCGCGCGCCGCAGGCAAGGACCCCTTCGAGCTGCGCCGCGCGCTGCTCGGCTCGCAGCCGCGCCACAAGGGCGTGCTCGAGCTCGCCGCGCGCGAGGCGGGCTGGGGCACGCCGCTCGCCGAGGGCCGGGCGCGCGGCATCGCGGTCCACAAGTCCTTCCGCAGCTTCGTCGCCGAGGTCGCCGAGATCGCGCGCACGAAGGACGGCGTGCGCCTCGAGCGCGTCACCTGCGCGGTGGACTGCGGCATCGCCGTGAACCCGAACATCGTGCGCGCGCAGATGGAGTCGGGCATCGTCTTTGGCCTTTCGGCGGCGCTCGCCGGCGCGATCACGCTGAAGGAAGGGCGCGTCGAGCAGTCCAACTTCGACAGCTACCCGGTGCTGCGCATCGCGCAGATGCCGAGAGTGGACGTGCACATCGTCGCCTCGCAGGAGTCGCCCACCGGCGTGGGCGAGCCGGGCGTTCCGCCGATCGCGCCGGCGCTCGCCAACGCGCTCTACGCGCTCACCGGCAAGCCGGTGCGCGCGCTGCCGCTCGCCGCGCAGGGCATCCAGCTCGCGTGAGCCCCCCGGCCCGCCTCCTGCGGGGCGCGCGAATAACCCCTTGCTTACCGATTGAAATTTAACGGATAAGGCTTTCCTATCGCCCCATGCGGGAGTAAACTGGGTCCTCTATAAGACCCCGCTCGCCCGCTGGAGGCGCTCGTTGCAGAAGACTGATACCGGCAACCCAGATTACTTCCACAAAGTCGTCGATTGCCAGTGGGCGTGCCCCGCCCACACCCCGGTTCCCGAGTACATCCGATTGATCGCGGCAGGGCGCTACGCCGATGCCTACATGGTCAATTGGGAATCCAACGTCTTTCCCGGAATCCTCGGCCGCACCTGCGACCGGCCCTGCGAGCCCGCGTGCCGCCGGGGACGCGTCGAGGAGGGCGGCGGCGCGAAGCCCGAGCCGGTCGCGATCTGCCGCCTGAAGCGCGTCGCCGCCGACAACAAGGGCGACGTGCGCGCGCTTATGCCGAAGCCCGCGGCGAAGAAGAACGGCAAGAGAATCGCCTGCGTCGGCGCGGGCCCGGCCTCGCTCACCGTCGCGCGCGACCTCGCGCCGCTCGGCTACTCGGTCACGGTGTTCGACCGCGACAAGCGCGCGGGCGGCATGATCTGGTCGCAGATCCCGCGCTTTCGCCTGCCGCTCGAGGTGATCGACGAGGAGGTCGGCTATATCCTCGACCTCGGCGTGGAGCTCAAGGCCGGGGTCGAGATCACGAGCATGAAGAAGCTCCTCGCCGAGGGCTGGGATGCGATCTTCGTCGGCTCGGGCGCCCCCCGCGGGCGCGATCTCGACATCCCCGGGCGCAAGGAAGCCGCGGCGCACATCCACATCGGCATCGACTGGCTCTCCTCCGTGTCCTTCGGCCACGTGTCGCACATCGGCAAGCGCGTGATCGTGCTCGGCGGCGGCAACACCGCGATGGACTGCTGCCGCACCTCGCGGCGCCTGGGCGGCGAGGACGTGAAGGTGATCGTGCGCTCGGGGTTCGAGGAGATGAAGGCGAGCCCCTGGGAAAAAGAGGACGCGCAGCACGAGGGCATCCCGATCCTCAACTACCTCGTGCCCAAGGCCTTCACGCACGAGAACGGCAGGCTCACCGGTGTCGGCTTCGAGAAGGTGAAGGCGGTCTACGACGCGAAGGGCCGCAGGAGCCTGGTGCCCACCGGCGAGCCCGAGCAGCACTACGAGTGCGACGACGTGCTCGTCGCGGTCGGCCAGGAGAACGCCTTTCCCTGGATCGAGCGCGACTGCGGCATCGAGCTCGACCGGCACGGCCTGCCGGTGCTCGACAAGGCGACCCTGCGCGCGACGCTGCCGAACGTGTTCTTCGGCGGCGACTCCGCCTTCGGGCCGAAGAACATCATCTGGGCGGTGGCGCACGGCCACGAGGCCGCGGTGTCGATCGACAAGCTGCTGAACGGCGAGGACCTGCGCCAGCGCCCCGCGCCGCAGACGAGCCTCGTGTCGCAGAAGATGGGCATCCACGAGTGGAGCTACCACAACGAGATCGCGCTCGATCGGCGCTTCAAGGTGCCCTGGCGCGACGTCAACCAGACGCTCAAGAACATCAAGGTCGAGGTCGAGCTCGGTTTCGACCCGGCCACCGGCTTCAAGGAAGCCGAGCGCTGCCTCAACTGCGACGTGCAGACCGTGTTCACCGGAAAGCTGTGCATCGAGTGCGACGCCTGCGCGGACATCTGCCCGATGGACTGCATCTCCGTGACTCCGAACGGCGAGGAGGCGGAGCTGCGCGCGCGCCTGAGGGCGCCGGCGAACAACAAAGCCCAGGACCTGTACGTCTCCGAGCCGCTCAAGACGACCCGCGTGCTGGTGAAGGACGAGGACGTGTGCCTGCACTGCGGGCTGTGCGCCGAGCGCTGCCCGACCGGCGCCTGGGACATGCAGAAGTTCCTGCTCGAGATGACCCACGCCGGTCCCGGCTGCCGCCGGCCCCAGAAGCTGGCCGCCTGAAGGAAAGAACATGAAACGCATCGAGGCGGTCAACGACTTCGTCGTGAAGTTCGCCAACATCAACGGCTCGGGATCGGCCTCCGCCAACGAGCTCTTCGCGAAGAGCTTCCTGAGGATGGGGATCCCGGTCTCCCCGCGCAATATCTTCCCGTCGAACATCCAGGGGCTGCCGACCTGGTACGAGGTGCGCGTCACCGAGCGCGGCTGGCTCGGGCGGCGCGGCGGCGTCGACCTCATGGTCGCGATGAACCCGCAGACCTGGAACCAGGACGTGAAGGAGATCGAGCCGGGCGGCTACCTCTTCTACGACGATACGCGCCCGCTGCCCTCGTCGAAGTTCCGCCCCGACATCCACGTGATCGGCATGCCGCTCACCGAGATGTGCAACGCGCACTACACGGACGCGCGCGAGCGGCAGCTATTCAAGAACATCATCTACGTCGGCGCGCTCGCGGCGATGATCGGCATCGAGCCGGGCGTGATCGCCGAGCTGATCGGCGAGCAGTACAAGGGAAAGGAGAAGCTCCTCAAGCCGAACGTCAACGCCTTCCAGATGGGCTACCACTACGCCCAGGAGAAGCTGAAGGACGCGCTGGGGCTGAAGGCACGGCGCGCCGACGCGGTCGGCGACAAGATCTTCATCGACGGCAACTCGGCCGCGGCGCTCGGGTGCGTGTACGGCGGGGCGAGCGTGTGCGCCTGGTATCCGATCACGCCCTCGTCCTCGCTTGCGGAAGCCTTCCAGCGCTACTGTTCGCGGCTGCGCGTGGACAAGGAGACGGGCAGGAACAAGTTCGCGATCGTGCAGGCCGAGGACGAATTGGCCTCGATCGGCATCGTGGTGGGGGCCGGCTGGAACGGGGCGCGCGCCTTCACTGCCACCTCGGGGCCGGGCGTGTCGCTCATGACCGAGTTCATCGGGCTCGCGTACTTCGCCGAGATCCCGGCGACCATCATCAACGTGCAGCGCGGCGGGCCCTCGACCGGCATGCCGACGCGCACGCAGCAGGCCGACGTCATCTCCTGCGCCTACGCCTCGCACGGCGACACCAAGCATGTGCTGCTCTTCCCCGAGGACCCGCGCGAGTGCTTCGAGTTCGCCGCGCAGGCGCTCGATTTGGCCGACCGGCTGCAGACCCCGGTGTTCGTCATGACCGACCTCGACATCGGCATGAACCAGCGCCTGTGCAAGCCATTCGAGTGGGACGATGCGCGCAGGTACGACCGCGGCAAGGTGATGACGGCCGACGAGCTCGAAGCGGGCAAGGACTTCGGGCGGTACCTGGACGTGGACGGCGACGGGATTCCATACCGGACCTACCCCGGCACGCACCCGAAGCGCGGAGCGTACTTCACGCGCGGCACGACCAAGAACGCCTACGCGGCGTACTCGGAGGCGGGGCCGGACTACGTGTACAACGTGCAGCGGCTGCTGAAGAAGTTCGAGACCGCGAAGACGCTCGTTCCGAAGGCGCTGCTCACCGCGTCGAAGGAGCCGGCGCGGTTCGGCGCGATCTACTACGGGTCGACCAGTCCGGCGATGGCCGAGGCGCTCGAGGCTCTGGCTGCCAAGGGCATCTTCGTGAACGCGCTGCGCGTGCGCGCGTTTCCCTTCCAGGACGAGATCTTCGACTTCGTGCAGTCGCACTCCAAGGTCTTCGTCATCGAGCAGAACCGCGACGCCCAGCTGAAGACATTGCTCGTCAACGACGCCGGGATCAACCCGGTGTCCTTGATTTCGGTGCTGCACTACGACGGCACGCCGATCACCGCGCGGTTCATCACCGAAGAGATCTCGCAGATCGTGACGGCGCTGAACGTCCGGCCGATCAAGAAAGATAAGGCGGCGTAGCCATGACCTATCTCGCGAAGCCGAAGCTCCATCACCCGACCCTGCCGAAGAACAAGCTCGGCTACACGCGCCGCGACTACGAGGGCAAGGTGTCGACGCTGTGCGCGGGCTGCGGGCACGACTCCATCTCCGCGGCTCTGATCCAGGCCTTCTGGGAGCTCGACGTCGAGCCCCACCGGGTCGCCAAGCTCTCGGGGATCGGCTGCTCGTCGAAGACGCCGGACTACTTCCTGGGGAACTCGCACGGGTTCAACACCGTGCACGGGCGGATGCCTTCGGTCCTCACCGGCGCGAATTTGGCGAACCGGGATCTGATCTATCTCGGGGTTTCCGGCGACGGGGATTCCGCCTCGATCGGGCTGGGGCAGTTCGCGCACGTCATGCGCCGCGGCGTGAACATGACCTACATTTTGGAGAACAACGGGGTTTACGGTTTGACGAAGGGCCAGTTCTCGGCCACCGCGGACATGGGGTCGAAGTCGAAGAGGGGGCAGGTCAACACCGACTCGGCGGTCGACACCATCTCGCTCGCTTTGATCATGGGCGCCTCGTTCGTCGCGCGGTCGTTTTCCGGGGACAAGGCGCAGCTCGTGCCTCTGATCAAGGCGGCGATCGCGCACCAGGGGGCGGCGTTCATCGACGTCATTTCGCCTTGCGTCGCGTTCAACAACCATCCGGGCTCGACCAAGAGCTACGACTACATCCGGGAGCACAACGAGGCCGTGAACCGGCTCGACTTCTGGCCCTCGCGCGAGGCGATCACCATCGACTATTCCGAGGGCGGGCTGATCGAGGTGCCGCAGCATGACGGGTCGATCCTGAAGCTGCGGAAACTGGATGCCGACTACGATCCGCGCGACCGGATCGTGGCGCTGGAGCACGTGGCGCGGGCGGCGGAGAAGGGGGAGGTGCTGACCGGGCTTTTGTACGTGCACGCCGAGGCGCAGGACCTGCATGCGCACCTCAACACCTACGCGGTGCCGCTCAACAAGCTCGGGGAGAAGGAGCTGTGCCCGGGGGCGGGGGTGTTGGAGAAGATTAACGCGGCGCTGCGGTGAGGCGTCGCAGAAGCAGATCGCGCGTTTCCGCCGCGGTCGGCTGCCAGGCGAAGAGTTCCGAACCGTTGGATCTTGCGATTCGACATTATGCTGCTACGTCGCATGTCGGGATGCATGGCTTGTCCAATACTTTGGTAGCGAAGATTGCGTATGGCCCTGCAGCGAAACACGATCGACGCATCGAAATTCAACTCGAAGGCCACACTGCCTTTCGAGCTTCGCCTGAAGGACTTCGAGATCGCAATGCAGGACGTCTACGATTTCTTCTTCGATGTGAACCAGTGGCTGGTCAACAAGAGCCTGAGCCGGTTGGACGACATGCTTCGGCCGGCGATTACATCGGGGATCCTTTCCGACATGCTTTCAGCGAGCCTGGCCAAGCATTCGCGCTCTCTGGTCGAAAACAGATATCACAACGGTCACCCGGACCTGATCGTGAAGGGAGTCTATCCGGACAATGGGGTGAAGTCCGGCGATAAGGGAGTAGAGGTGAAGACCACGCGTAAAGCGGGCGGTGCGGTGGACACACACGGTGCGCGGAACCAATGGATGTGCGTGTTCGTGTATGAAGTGGACAATAAGACGGAACCGGCCGTTTCGCGCAGACCGCTGACATTTACGGAGGTTTATCTCGGGCAGGTGACCGTCGCCGACTTCCGGAAGAATCCGCGCGGTGAATTAGGCACGCGGACGGCTACGCTTCACAAGAAGGGAATAGCGAAGCTTCGCCAGAACTGGATTTATCGCGTCTAGTCCTGGTGGCGCCCGGTATCAAGTGCGTCAGCCTCGGGATTGCTATGCGCGCGAGCTCGAAGTAGCGCGTGTCCTTTTCGATTCCGATGCTCTTGTAGCCGACGGCATTCGCCGCTGCGAGCGTTGAGCCAGATCCAGCGAAAGGATCAAGCACGACGCCTTCCCCAAGCGGCAAGACTCCGCGCACGATTTGCCGCAGGAACGCTTGCGGCTTGAGGCTCGGATGCGGCGCAAGGGCACGTTCCTGCTTTCGGGTCGGCGCGGAGGCGATGACATCGCCGAAGGGCTTCTCCGAAGATGGCCGCCGGAAGCCGCCGGTCTTCCATTTGCGCAGATTGTCCTGCACACGGCCTTCGATCGGCTTCCGAAAGGCGAGCCACGGCTCCCACATCGAGCGCGGCATGACACTCACCATATCGAACTCGCGGTGGGCGTGTTTCGGACGGTCGCCACCGCGCATGGTCATGACGAGACGCACGATTTCGCCCCGTCTTTCAAGACCTGCTCGCGCCAAGGATCCCGAGACCACGTGAGACAAGAGCGGGTTGCTTGCTACTAGCACGTTAGCACCGGGCACCAGCGCTGGAGCGAGCAGCCTTGCCCAATCGAAAAAGTATTCCTCCAGATATCGAAGGTCACCGGGCGTGAGCACAGTAAACCGCGGCAGCGGCGAGCGCTTGACGCCGTCGAACGAAGGGGGAATCCGCCACACTCCACCTTTACCACTTCGCAACTTCTCCTGTTGTTCGTCCGAGTACTCGAACATACCGTATGGCGGATCTGTGACTACCGCGTGAATGCTGGCTGGCTCTCGCGCACGGAGCCACTTCAAGCAGTCCTCATGCACAAGCATCGCGTTGCCGAGCTCAACAGGCGCAAGCGTCTTTCCGGCAGTTTCCGACCCCGGCCTTGGATGCCCGCGAAGCGATTCGTTAAGAGCGTACTGCGCGCGCTCCATTCGAGCGAAAAGAGTTGGCGTGTTCAATCGCAAATAGGACCGAATGGACGAGGGCGGAACACCATCGAGCCGTGCGGCTACCTCGGCTTGGATCTGGCGCACGGTGGCTCCGTCTGGGCGCGTGCGCAAGTAGTTGACGATCGCATCGCGAACTTCGCCTGGACGTTTCTTATTGGGGAAGCGCATCTGAACGGTCTCTGATATGGACAAATATCCAGTATGCCGCATGTTAGACGTCTGGACGTCTTTTGGCAAGCGGCCGCCTGAGTCGCGAGAGGCCTGCAGGTATCATCGTCGCGGTGGCTTTCGACAGTCTGATTAGGAACGGCACGCTCATCGACGGCACCGGCTCGCCCGCCCGCCGCGCCGACATCGCAATCTCGGACGGCAAGATCGTAGAAGTCGGCACGATCTCCGCGCCTGCCAAACGAACCATCAACGCCGAGGGCCTCGTCGTCGCCCCCGGCTTCATCGACCCGCACACGCACTACGACGCGCAGATCTGCTGGGACGGCGCGACGACGCCGTCCTCCTGGCACGGGGTGACGGCGGTCGTGATGGGCAACTGCGGCGTAGGCATTGCGCCCTGCCGCCCGAACGCCAGAGAAGTGGCCATGCGCGACCTGGTGAACGTGGAGGCGATCCCGTTCGAGGTGCTGAACGCCGGAATCACCTGGGACTGGGAGACGTTCCCGCAGTACCTGGACGCGGCCGAGAAACGCAAGCCCGCGCTCAATCTCGCCTTCCTCGCCCCCCTCACGCCGCTCCGCCACTACGTGATGGGCGAAGCCTCGATGGAGCGCGCGGCGACCGAAGACGAAACGATGAAGATCCAGGCGCTCCTCGGCGAGGCGCTCGACGCGGGCGCGTTCGGCTTCTCGAGCACGCTGCTCAACCAGCACATGGGCTACGGCGGCCGGCCGCTCGCCTGTCGTAACGCGAGCCGCGACGAGCTACAGGCGTACTGCCGCGCGCTGAGGGAGCGAGGAAAGGGCGCGATCGAGTTCGCGATGACGCGCCAGATCGCGGTGATGGAGGATCCGGAGGTGGAGCTGCTCGCGTTCATGCTGGAGGAGAGCCGCCGCCCGATCACGTTCATCGCGATGTTCGACCGCGACGATCTGCCGGAAGCGCTGCGCACCTCGCTCGCGAAGCTGAAGCACCTGATCCCGCGCGGCGCGCGCCCGCAGACTTCGCCCCTGCCGCTCACGAGGGAGCTGGTGATGCGCAGTCCCTTCGCCTTCGCGGCGTTTCCCTCCTGGAAGCGGCTCTTCGAGGACACCTCGAAGCCCGCGCAGGCGAAGGTGTACGCCGATCCTGCGTTCCGCGCCGCGTTCCGCGAGGATCTCAAGCGCCCGGCCTCGTTCGGCGACTGGGCGAGGATCACGGCGCACGAATTGAAGAACCCGGCGCTCAAGCGCTACGAGGGCAAAACGGTGGCCGAGATCGCGGCGGAGCAGGGCAAGGACGGGGTGGACGCGCTGCTCGATCTAACGCTCGCAGACGACCTGGAGAACGAGTTCACGGTGCAGTCCTGGAACACGCGCGTGGACCGCATGGCCGAGCTCCTCAACGACCCTTCCGTCCTCCTCGGCCTCGGCGACGGCGGCGCGCACCTCGACATGCTGTGCGACGCGGGCTATCCGTCCTACGTGCTCGGCACCTGGGTGCGGGAGAGGAAGGTCCTCACGCTCGAGGAAGCGGTGCGCCGAATGACTTCCGACCCGGCCGACTTCTTCGGCATCCGCGATCGCGGGCGCATCGCCCCGGGCATGGCCGCGGACCTCGTGCTCTTCGATCCGCAGACGGCGGCCTGCGCGGAGCGCCCCGAGCGCCTCTACGACTTGCCGGGCGGCGGCAAGCGCATGGTGAAGCGCTCGACCGGCATCGAGATGACGCTCGTGAACGGCGTGCCGACCTGGGAGAAGGGCGCGCTCACCGGCGCCGCGGCGGGGCGGGTGCTGCGCTCCTGAAGTGTCCCGCATCCGAGCCGTTGCTTGGCGGTGGTAGCATGGCAGGCATGGACTGGAGACCTTACATCGCGACTGACCCGCAGATCATGCACGGGGCGGCGTGTATCCGCGGCACGCGCGTACCGGTCTCGGTCGCCCTCGACAATCTCGCCGCGGGCGAGACTGTCGAGCGCATCCTCGCGAGCTTTCCTTCGCTGAAGCCGGAGCACGTTCCGGCCGCGCTCGCCTACGCCGCCGCCGGCCGCGTCCTGCGCTCCTAGACGCGCGCCTCGGCCAGGCTCTTCTCGAGCTCCTTCATCTCGCGCGCGTGCGTCGAGAAGAAGGGCCGCGGCTGCGCGCCGTTCAGCCGGTCCTCGAGGATGCCCACGTGCGTGGCCCAGCCGCCGCCGACCGCGATCTTGAGGCCCGGATCGTCGGGCAGCTTGTGGTGGATGGTGAGGAGCACCTCCTTGCCGCGCGGGGCGAGTTCGTAGGTCACCTCCGACTTCCCGCCTTCCCAGGCCCAGGTGTGCGCGAGCAGCTTCATCGGCTCCAGGCGCGTGATCGTGCCCTCGGCCCGGTGGGGAACCGCGCCGCGCGCGCCGGCGGGCGGCGTCTCGCCGGTGAGCTTCGGGTTGTCGAAGAGGAGCTCGATCCTGCCGCCTACGCGCAGGTCGAACTCGCCGGCGGCGAGCCACAGGGCGCGCTTCTTCGACTCGGTGAGGTAGGCCCAAACGCGCTCGACGGGCCCGGGAAGCAGCCGCTCGAAGCGGACGGTGGAGGGCTGTATCAGGGTGGCGCGGTCGTTCATGGCTTTCTCCTTGGCTTGGAGGCAGGTTTGCGGGAAGACTTCTTGGCGGCCTCGATCGCGTCCTCGGCGTGCAGCGCGGCCTCCAGCCGGTCGAGGCGAGCGGCCCAGGCCGCGCGCTCGCGCTGGATCCACGCGGCGACGTCGTCCATGGGCCCGGGGTCGAGCGAGAGGAAGTGGTCGCGCCCGGCGATGCGCCGGCGCACGAGCCCGGCGCGCTCCAGGATCCGGATGTGCTTGGAGACGGAGTTGAGCGAGATGTCGTACGGCGCCGCGATCTCGGTCACGCGCGCCTCGCCCGCCGCGAGCCGCTGCAGGATGCTGCGGCGGGTCTCGTCGGCGAGGGCGACCAGGGTGTCGTCGAGGTCCATGGCGCGAACCTTAATCCAAAAGGGTGAATATCGCAAGCCCCCCATGCAATCGCCGGAACGACAGGCCGGCGCGGAGCGCTTGACGACGTCCCGCGGCCGGCGTAGCCTCGGAACTAGACCAAGTGGTCTAGGCGAGGCAGCGTGGCGAGCGATACCAAGGAGCAGCTTCTCGAGCGGGGCCAGGCGATGCTCCTGCGCCAGGGCTATCACGACCTCGGGATCGCGGCGCTGCTCGAGGCGACCGAGATCCCGAAGGGCTCGTTCTACCACCACTTCGGCTCGAAGGAGGATTTCGCCCTCCAGGTGATCGACCGCTACATGGAGGAGGTGCACGCCGGGCTCGACCATTGCCTCGGCGACGCGAGCCTCGCGCCGCTCAAGCGCGTGCGGCGCTTCTTCGAGCTGAGCATGGCGAAGTACCGCACCGAGGGCTACCTGGGCTGCCTGCTCGGCGGTCTGGGGCAGGAGCTCTCGGGCGTGAGCGAGGTCTTCCGCCGCAAGGTCGAGCAGTGCTTCACCGAGATCGCGCGCCGCATCGCCGGCTGCCTCGTTGAGGCCGTGCGCGCAGGCGACCTGCCGAAGGGCACCGATGCGCAGAAGATGGCCGAGCTGCTCGTCAACTGCTGGGAGGGCGCGGCGCTCAGGACTCGCCTGCGGCGCGACCCGGCGGCGCTGCGCGAGATGCTCGACTTCTATTTCCGCACCGCGGCTTCGTAGGCGCGCCCGCTCTCTTTTTTTTCGCGCCAGGCTAAACCGACCGGTCTAATAGAGCGTTTTTCACCCGAAGAGGAGGGGTCCCATGCAAGGCACTTCGCTGTTCCAACGTCTCGGCGGCTCGTCCGGCATCCGCGCGCTCGTGGACGACATCGTCGCGCTGCACCTGGAGAACCCGGCGATCCAGGCGCGCTTCCGCCCGTACCTGGAAAGGCCCGACAAGGTGGAGGAGGTCAAGCGGCACACGTGCGCGTTCTTCGAGGCAGGGAGCGGCGGCCCGGCGCCCTACACCGGCCGCAGCATGAAGGACG
>JAKALD010000037.1 GCA_021813275.1 Pseudomonadota bacterium
GGCACCGAGGCGATGGTGCCCTCGATCAGCTTGAGCAGCGCCTGCTGCACGCCCTCGCCCGAGACGTCGCGCGTGATCGACGGGTTGTCGGACTTGCGCGAGATCTTGTCGATCTCGTCGATGTACACGATGCCGCGCTTCGCCTTGTCGACGTCGTAGTCGCAGTTCTGCAGCAGCTTCTGGATGATGTTCTCGACGTCCTCGCCGACGTAGCCCGCCTCGGTGAGGGTGGTGGCGTCGGCGATCACGAACGGTACGTTGAGCAGCCGGGCGAGCGTCTGCGCGAGCAGCGTCTTGCCCGAGCCGGTCGGCCCGATGAGCAGGATGTTCGACTTCGCCAGCTCCACCTCGTCGTTCTTCGACAGGTGCTTGAGGCGCTTGTAGTGGTTGTAGACCGCGACCGAGAGAATCTTCTTCGCCAGGTCCTGGCCGATGACGTACTGGTCGAGGATCTGGCGGATCTCGCGCGGCGTCGGCAGGTCGGAGCGCTGGCCCTTGCCGCCCTTGTCGGAGGCGGTTTCCTCGCGAATGATGTCGTTGCACAGCTCGATGCACTCGTCGCAGATGAACACCGACGGTCCCGCGATGAGCTTGCGCACCTCGTGCTGGCTCTTGCCGCAGAACGAGCAGTACAGCAGCTTCTCGCTCGAGGAGGACTTGTCCGACATGCTTTGCGCTCCTAGCCCGGCTCCCTCGCGGCCAGCACCTTGTCCACGAGACCGTACTTTACCGCTTCGTCGCCCGACATGAAATTGTCGCGGTCGGTGTCGTGCGCGATGGTCTCCGCCGGCTGGCCGGTGTGCTTCGCGAGGATCTCGTTCATGCGCTGGCGCAGGTACAGGATCTCGCGCGCGTGGATCTCGATGTCGGACGCCTGCCCCTGGAATCCGCCCAGCGGCTGGTGGATCATGACCCGCGAGTTGGGCAGGCAGTAGCGCTTGCCCTTGTCGCCGGCGGCGAGCAGCAGCGCGCCCATGCTGGCCGCCTGGCCGACGCACAGCGTGGACACGTCCGGCTTGATGAACTGCATCGTGTCGTAGATCGCCATGCCGGCCGACACCGACCCGCCCGGCGAGTTGATGTAGAAGAAGATGTCCTTGTCCGGGTTCTCGGACTCGAGGAACAGCAGCTGCGCGACGATCAGGTTCGCCGTGATCTCGGTGACCGGCCCGACCAGGAACACGACCCGCTCCTTGAGCAGGCGCGAGTAGATGTCGTAGGCGCGCTCGCCGCGCCCGGACTGCTCGATGACCATCGGGATCAGCCCGAGCCCTTGCGGCTCGGCACGTCCCGCGCTCGCGGACGGCGATTGCCAGAGGAAGCCGCTCATGCGCCGCTCTCCATCAGCTCGTTGAAGGAAACCGGCTTGTCCACGACCTTCGCCTTCGAAAGGACCCAGTTGACGACGTTGCCCTCCAGGGCGAGACCTTCCATTTCCGACAGGCGCTGCGGCTGCATGTAAAACCATTTTACCACCTCGGCCGGGCTCTCGTAGCCTTGCGCCTCCTGCTCGATCAGTGCGCGCACCTGCTCCGGCTTGGGCTGCAGGCCCTGCGCGCGCGCCAGCTCGCCGATGATCAGCCCGAGCGCCACGCGGCGCTTGGCGCTCGCCTCGAACACCGCGGGATCGAGTCGCCCCTGCTCGACTTTCAGCCCGCGCGCCTGCAGGTCGGCAGCGGCGGCCTGTGCGAGCCGCTGCGCCTCCTCCTGCACCAGCGACTTCGGCAGATCGAGCGGCGTCGAGTCGAGCAGCGCCTGCAGCGCCTGGCTCCTGATGAGCGACTCGACGCGCTTCTTCACCTCGCGCTCGACGTTGGCCCTCACCTCGGCGCGCATCGTGCCGAGGTCGCCGTCGGCCACGCCCAGGCTCTTCGCAAACTCGGCGTCGAGCTCGGGCAGCCGGGGGGCCTCGACCTGCTTCATGGCTAGCTCGAAGCTCGCCTTCTTCCCCGCAACGTCCTTGCCGTGGTAGTCGGCCGGAAACTCGAGCTCGAAGCGCTTGCTCTCGCCCGCCGCCATGCCGCGCGCCGCGGCGTCGAACTGCGGCAGCATGCGGCCCTCGCCGAGCACGAACGCGAATCCCGCGGCCTTGTTGCCGCCGAACGGCTGGCCGTCGATCGTGCCTTCGAAGTCGACCGTCACCCGGTCGCCGTCCTGCGCGCCGCGCGCCGCCGGCTCGTACCGGATGCGCTGCTTGCGCAGGATCTCGATGGTCTTGTCCACCGCCGCGTCGTCGACGCTCGCCTGCGGCCGCTCCACCGCGGCGCTCGCCACGTCGCCGAGCTTCACCTCGGGGTAGATCTCGAAGGTGGCGCTGAACTCGAGCGCCTGGCCGTCGCCACCGTCGCGCTTCTCGATGCGCGGATAGCCCGCCACCTTGAGGTTGGCCTCCTTGACCACCTCGCTGAAGGCCTTCTGCACGGCATCGCCGAGCACCTCGGAGCGCACCTGCGTGCCGTACTGCTGCGCGACCAGCTTGATCGGCACCTTGCCCGGCCGAAAGCCCGGCATCTTGACGTTGCGCGCGAGCTGCTTGAGCCGTTCGTCGACGCGGCGGTCGATCTCCTGAATCGGCACCGACATCGACACGCGCCGCTCCAGCGCGCTCAGAGTTTCCACGTTTGCTGCCATGCGTATCGATTCCTCGCTATAGTTCCGCCCGCCGTGCGCCGCGCTATTGGTGCGAAGGAAGGGACTCGAACCCCCATGCCTTGCGGCGCCGGGACCTAAACCCGGTGCGTCTACCAATTCCGCCACCTTCGCGCGTGAAGCGGGGATAAAGGCGCCATTATTATACGCGTGATCGCCGCGCCCCCCGCCGCGCGCGCGCGCAAAACTCCTTAAGAATCAAACCGTGTCCATCGGTCATCCCGAGAACTTCCCGGTCGCCTCGCTGCTGCTGCCGGCGGGGCTGCGTGCTCCGATCGCGCTCATCTACCGTTTCGCCCGCAGCGCGGATGATTTCGCCGACGAGGGCGAGCTGCCCGCGGCCGAGCGCCTGGCGCGGCTGGACGCCTACCGCGCCGAGCTCGACCGCATCGAGCGCGGCGAGCCGTCCGCGACGCCGCTGTTCACCGCGCTCGGGCGCATGGTGCGCGAGCGCGCCCTGCCGGTGCAGCCGCTGCGCGACCTGCTCGATGCGTTCAGCCAGGACGTCGTCAAGCACCGCTACGCCGACTTCGGTGAGCTGCTCGCGTACTGCCGGCGCTCGGCCAACCCCGTCGGTCGGCTGCTGCTGCAGCTGTTCGGACGCGACGCGGCGCGCGAGCTCCACTGGTCGGACGCGATCTGCTCCGGGCTGCAGCTCGTCAATTTCTGGCAGGACGTGGCGCTCGACTACGCCAAGGGCCGGATCTACCTGCCGCAGGACGAGATGCGCCGCTTCGGGGTGAGCGAGCGCCACATCGCCGAGCGGCTCTGCGACGACGCGTGGTGCGCGCTGATCGGCTTCCAGGTCGAGCGCGCGGCGGCGATGCTAGAATCCGGCGCGCCGCTCGGGCACGCGTTGCCGGGCCGCATCGGACTGGAGATCCGCGCCACCGTGCAGGGCGGCCTGCGCATCCTCGAGAAGCTGCGTGCGGCGCGCGGCGACATGTTCCACAACCGCCCCGTGCTGCGCTGGCCGGACTGGCTGCTGGTCCTGGGGCGCGCCGTGCGCCGCGCACCGGGCGAGACGAGCGCGTCTCCCGATCGATGACCCCCGACGAGTTCTGCCAGCAGAAGGCGGCCGCGAGCGGCTCGAGCTTCTACTACGCGTTCCTGTTCCTGCCGCCGGAGCGCCGGCGCGCGATCACCGCGCTCTACGCCTTCTGCCGCGAGGTGGACGACGTGGTCGACGAGTGCAGCGACGCGCAGCTGGCGCGCACCAAGCTCGCATGGTGGCGTGCCGAGGTGGCAAACCTGTTCGCGGGGCAGGCTCAGCATCCGGTCACGCGTGCGCTCGCGCCGGCGCTCGAGCCCTTCGGAATTACCGCCGCGCGGCTGAACGAGATCATCGACGGTGTCGAGATGGACCTCAGCCGGTCGCGCTACGCGGACTTCGCGGCGCTCGAGCGCTACTGCTACCACGTGGCCGGCGTCGTCGGACTGCTCGCGGCCGGCATCTTCGGCTACCGCGACGCGCGCACGCTCGAGTACGCGAAGCTGCTCGGCATTGCGTTCCAGCTCACCAACATCGTGCGCGACGTCGGCGAGGACGCGCGCAAGAGCCGCATCTACCTGCCGCTCGAGGACCTGCAGCGCTTCGGCGTGCCGGCCGGCGACATCCTCGCCGGCCGCGGCGGTCCGGCCTTCGTCGAGCTGATGCGCTTCGAGACGCAGCGCGCGCGCGCTTTCTACGACCGCGCCCTCGAGCAGCTGCCGGAAGCCGATCGGCGCGCGCAGCGCCCGGGCCTCATCATGGCCGCGATCTACCGCGCGCTGCTCGAGGAAATCGAGCGCGACGGCTTCGACGTGCTCGAGCGGCGCACTTCGCTCACGCCGCTGCGCAAGCTGTGGATCGCGTGGAAGACCTGGCTCAGCGCGTAGCGCTGTCGCCGGCGGCGCGCATCGCGGTGATCGGCGCGGGCTACGCGGGCATGGCCGCGGCCGTCGAGCTCGCCGCAGGCGGCGCGCGCGTCACGGTGTTCGAAGCCGCGCCGGGCCCCGGCGGGCGGGCGCGGCGCGTGGTGAGCCGCGGCCAGGCGCTCGACAACGGCCAGCACATCCTGGTCGGCGCCTACCGCGAGCTGCTCGCGCTCATGCGCCGCGTCGGCGCCGACCCGGAACGCTCGCTGCTGCGGCTGCCGCTCGAGCTGCGCTACGCGCGCGGCTTTCGCCTGCGCGCGCCGCGGCTGCGGGCGCCCATGCACCTGGCAGCCGCGCTGCTGAGCGCGCGCGGCCTGCCGTGGCGCGAGCGGCTGCGCGCGATGCGCTTCATGCGCGCCATGCGCCGGGCGGGCTTCCGCCTCGCCTCCGACGAGACGGTGAGCGCGCTGCTCGCGCGCCACGCGCAGGACGGCATCGCTGCGCGCTACCTCTGGGGGCCGCTGTGCGTGGCCGCGCTCAATACGCTGCCGCAGCAGGCCTCGGCGAACGCCTTCCTCGCCGTGCTGCGCGACAGCCTGGGCGGAGCGCGCGCGGCCTCGGACCTGCTTTTGCCGCGCGTGGACCTATCGAGCCTGTTTCCGGAGCCCGCGGGACGCTACGTCGCCGCGCGCGGCAGCGAGGTCCTCACCGGCCGCCGCGTGCGCGGCGTAGCGCGCGATGGCGACGCTTTTCGCGTCGAAGGCGCGCGCTTCGAGCGCGTCGTCCTCGCCTGCGCCCCCTACCAGCTGGCCGCGCTCGCGTCCGCGCTGCCCGAGCTGGCACCGCTCCTCCGGGCGGCAGATCGCTATACCTACCAGCCGATCTATACCTGCTATCTGCAGTACCCGCAGGCAGTGCAGCTGCCCGCGCCGATGCTCGGGCTCGACGGCGGGCTCGTGCAGTGGGCCTTCGACCGCGGAACGCTCACCGGCGAGCGCGGACGCATCGCGTGCGTGATCAGCGCGCAGGGCGATCACCAGCAGATGGCGCACGGTGAGCTCGCCGGGCGCTGCCACCAGGAGCTCGCGCGCGCGCTCGGCGGGCTGCCCGCGCCGCTGTGGTCGCGCGTCATCGCGGAGAAGCGCGCCACCGTCGCCACGTTGCCCGGCGTCCCGCGCCCGGGCCCGGAAACGCCGCTTGCCGGGCTCTACCTCGCGGGCGACTACACCGATCCCGAGTACCCGCCGACCCTCGAAGCAGCAGTGCGCAGCGGACTGCGCGCGGCCGCTTGCGCGCTGCGGAGCGTGTAGCCGCAAGACGCGCTGACCGCCCGCAAACCCACCCCATGCGCCAAGACAGCTTCCTGAGCCTCGGCACGGGCGGCTTTCACCGCATCGCCTACACCGACTGGGGCGATCCCCTGAACCCGCACGTCGCGGTCTGCGTGCACGGCCTGGCGCGCAACAGCCGCGACTTCGACTTCCTCGCTGCCGCGCTCGAGCGCGACTGCCGCGTGGTGTGCATGGACGTCGCCGGGCGCGGCGAAAGCGACTGGCTGGAGGACAAGTCGGAGTACAACTTCTCGACCTACCTCTCCGACGCGGCGGCGCTGCTCGCGCGCGTCACCGCGCCGGGCGCCGGGGGCTGGCTCGGCGGCCTGCGCTCGCGGATGCTGCGCCGCGGAGCGCCGCAGAAGCTCGACTGGATCGGCACCTCGATGGGCGGGCTCATCGGCATCCTGCTCGCCGCCAAGCCCGGCTCGCCGATCCGCCGGCTGGTCCTGAACGACGTCGGCCCGTTCGTGCCGTGGGCGGCGCTCTTCCGTATGAAGGGCTACGTGGGTCGCAGCACGCGCTTCGCCGACCTCGGCGAAGTCGAGGCCTACCTGCGCACGGTGTGCGTCGGCTTCGGCGCGCTGAGCGATGCCCAGTGGGCGCACCTCGCGCGCTACGGCGCGCGCGCCGGCGAAGACGGCGGCTACGCGCTGAGCTACGACCCCGACATCGGCCGCAACATGCGCGGCCACCTGGATCCGGAGCTGCCGATCGGCCCCGACCTGCTGCGCGGCATCGACCTGTGGAGCACCTGGGACAAGGTCGCCTGCCCGATGCTCGTGCTGCGCGGCGCCGAATCCGAGGTGCTGCTGCCCGAGACGCTGCGCGAGATGCAACGCCGCAAGCCGGAGCTGGAAGTGATCGAGCTCGCGGGCGTGGGCCACGCGCCCGCGCTGATGAGCGCCGAGCAGATCGCGGCGGTGCAGCGCTTCCTGCTGCGCCCGTAGCCGCAGCGGGCGGCGCCTCGCTACACCAGCGCGTCCATGCGCCGCAGCCGCGACGCGAGCAGGCGCATGATCTGCAGCGCAAACTCGGGTTTTTTCTGGACGAGCAGCGTGAAGCGCTGCGCGGTGATCGGCGCGAGCTGCGCGTCCTGGGTCACCGTCGCCGTGGCGCTGCGCGGACCGCTGTCGACCAGCGCCATCTCCCCCAGAATGCCCCCCGAGCCGATGGTCTCGACGCGTCGGCCATTGATGCTCAACGCCACCTCGCCGAAGAGGACGACGTACATCCTGTCGCCGGCATCGCCTTCGCGGAACACCGTTGCTCCGGCCGCATAGGCCTCCATGTCGGCGAGGTCGCGAAACGGGTCGATCGTCACGGTCATCTTTCGCCTCCTTCGAAAGCGGCGCGCGGTGCGGCACCCGAGGGCAGCGCTCGCGACACGTTGCACGACGCCGATTCGCTCCCGTTAGAGACATCCTGCGCCGCATGTGCTATTTCTCACGCCGGCGCGCCATTTGTCGCCGCGCGCCTTGCGCAGCATGAGCTGGGATCCGTCGCAATACCTCAAGTTCGCCGGCGAGCGCATCCGTCCGGCGCTCGATCTGCTGGCGCGCATCCCCGCCTCCGCGCCCGAGACCGTGGTCGACCTTGGCTGCGGCGCGGGCACTCTCGCGACGCTGCTGCTCGAGCGCTGGCCGCGGGCGACCTTGATCGGCGTGGACAGCTCGCCCGAAATGCTCGCGAAGGCGCGGGCGGACCACCCGGGCGTGACGTTCGTGGAGGCCGACGTCGCCGCGTGGCGGCCGCAGCAGCCGGTGGACGTTCTCTACAGCAACGCAGCTCTGCACTGGCTTCCGGGACACGACGCGCTCATCCCCGGGCTGCTGACGAGCGTGCGACCCTGGGGCTGGCTCGCGATCCAGATGCCGCGCAACTTCGGCGCGCCCTCGCATACCTGCGTGGCCGATGCGATCGCACAGGGCCCGTGGCGCACGCGCCTCGAGGCGTTCCTGCGACGCCAGCCGGTCGCGGAGCCGCAGCACTACTGGCGTCTGCTGCACGGCGGATGCGCGAGGCTCGAAATCTGGGAGACCGAGTACCTGCAGGTGCTCGAGGGCGACAATCCCGTCGCCGAGTTCACCAAGGGGACCTGGCTCAGGCACTTCCTCGATCGGCTCGACGAGCCCGAGCGCAGCGCGTTCGAAGCCGACTACCGCGCGCGCGTGAACGCGGCCTACCCGACGGAGGCCGACGGCCGCACGCTGTTTCCGTTCCGCCGCCTATTCATCGTCGCGCAGCGGGCAAGCTAGAGATCCTTGAGGACCTGCACTGCCTGGTCGATGCGCTCGACCGCGATCACCTCGAGGCCAGCGATGCGGGCCTTCGGCTGGTTCGCCTTCGGCACGACCGCCTTCTCGAAGCCGAGCTTCGCCGCCTCGCGCAGGCGCTCCTGACCGCGCGGCGCCGGGCGCACCTCGCCCGCCAGCCCGACCTCGCCGAACACCACCACCCCGGCCGGGATCGGACGGTCGGTGAGCGAGGACACGACCGCGAGCGAAACCGCGAGGTCGGCGGCGGGCTCGCCGATGCGCACCCCGCCCACGGCATTCACGAACACGTCCTGCTCGAAGGTCGCGATCCCCGCGTGCCGGTGCAGCACCGCGAGCAGCATCGCGAGCCGGTTCTGCTCCAGGCCCACCGACAGCCGGCGCGGGTTCGGCGCGTGCGCGTCGTCCACGAGCGCCTGCACCTCGACCAGCAGCGGGCGCGTGCCCTCGAGCGTTGCGAGCACGCAGGAGCCGGCCACCGCGCGCCCGTGCTGCGACAGGAACAGCGCCGAAGGATTGGTCACCGCGCGCAGGCCGCGGTCCGTCATCGCGAACACGCCCAGCTCGTTCACCGCCCCGAAGCGGTTCTTCACCGCGCGCACCAGGCGGAAGGACGAGTGCGGATCGCCCTCGAAGTACAGCACCGTGTCGACGATGTGCTCGAGGACGCGCGGGCCGGCGATCGCGCCCTCCTTGGTGACGTGGCCGATGATGAACAGCGCCGTGCCGCCGCGCTTCGCGTGGCGCGTGAGCTGCGCCGCGCACTCGCGCACCTGCGCCACCGAGCCGGGCGCCGAGGTGAGCGCCTCCGAGTACAGCGTCTGGATCGAATCCACCACCGCCACCTCGGGCTTGCGGGCGTCGAGGGCGGCGGCGATGCGCTCGAGCTGGATCTCGGCGAGCAGGTGGACCTTGCCCGCCTCGAGCGAGAGCCGGCGCGCGCGCAGCGCCACCTGGTCGGCGGATTCCTCGCCCGTGACGTAGAGCGTGTCGCGCTGCGCGGCGAGACTCGCGAGCGCCTGCAGCAGCAGGGTCGACTTGCCGATTCCCGGGTCGCCGCCGATCAGCGCGACTTGCCCCGCGACCAGACCCCCGCCGAGCACGCGGTCGAGCTCCGCGAGGCCCGTCGGTATGCGCTCCAGCTCGCGCGCCGCGATCGCGTCGAGCGGGACCGGCGTGCTCGCGGGCGCCAGCCCCGCGTAGCGGTGCGACGCCGCCCGCTCGGCCACGGTTTCGGTGAGCGTGCCGACCGCGCCGCAGGCCGGGCAGGTCCCGAACCACTGCAACGCGCTCGCGCCGCATTCGGAGCAGACGTAGGTGGATTTTGCTTTGGCCATTGGGGAAGATCTGTCCGGCGTCAGTGAATCGCAGTCGTCGCGTTTCTCCGCTTTTTGAGCGGGTCAAGAAGCGACCCGCTCAAAAAGCGGAGATCGAATAAAAACCCAAGCGAGGCCGTCCTGCATCACTGTCCGTGAATCGGGTTTTACCAATCGCCGCTTCTTGAATGGATCGTCTCTTGACCCATTCAAAAAGCGGCGAAACCAGGATGCCCGAACCCGCACCGGCGCCACCAAACCGCGCACCGGCCTATCACTCCACCTCCACCACCGGCACCCGCGGCGCGAGCGCGCACAGCAGCTCGTAGCTGAGCGTGCCGGCAGCGGCGGCGACCTCGTCCGCTGACAGCCCCTCGCCCCAGAGGGTGACCGGCGTGCCGATGTAGGCCTCCGGAATGTCGCTGATGTCCACGCAGAGCATGTCCATCGACACGCGTCCCACGGTGCGCGTCCTCTGTCCTGCCACGAGCACCGGCGTTCCCGAGGGGGCGTGGCGCGGATAGCCGTCGGCGTAGCCGCAGGCCACCACGCCGATGGTCATCTCCTCGGTCACCTCGAAGGAAAAGCCGTAGCCGACGCGCTCGCCCGGCTGCAGGTGCTGCACCCCGATCAGCTCGCTTTGCAGCGTCATCGCGGGCACGAGGCCGAGCCCCTCGGCGCTGTGCGCGGGATCGGCGCAGCCGAATGGCGAGCAGCCGTACAGCATGATGCCCGGGCGCACCCAATCGGCGCGCGTCTGCGGGTAGCGCAGCAGCGCCGCCGAATTGGCGAGCGAGCGCGGCCCCTCGAGCCCGTCGGTCATGCGCTCGAACCACTCGAGCTGCGCCGCCACGCCACCGGGCCCGTCGGCATCCGCGAAGTGGGTCATCACGGTAAGCCGGCGCACCATCGGGTGCTCGCGCAGCGTCCGGTAGGCGAGGCGCACGTCGTCGACGCTGAAGCCGAGCCGGTTCATGCCGCTGTTCACCTTGAGATAGGCGTCGATCGGCGCGGCGGGCGGGACGCGCTTCAGCATCTCGAGCTGCTCCGCGTTGTGCACCACGGGCGTGAGCGTGTGCTCGACGAGCAGCGGCAGGTCGCGCGTCTCGAAAAAACCCTCGAGCAACAGGATCGGCCGCCGCTCGTCCGCCTGCCGCAGGCACACCGCCTCTTCGAAGTCGAGCACCGCCAGGCCGTCGGCCGCGAGCGCGCGCGCCGCGCGCAGCAGTCCGTGGCCGTAGGCGTTGGCCTTGATCACGGCCCAGATCGACGCCGCGCCCGCGCAGCGTCGCGCGACCGCGAGGTTGTATGCGAACGCGCCGGCGCGCAGCGTCGCGCGGATCGGGCGCGGCATGGCTAGCGCTGCTCCACGATCCTGAAGACCGGCGACTTGCGGCGCTCGTCCATGAGCGCGAGCGCCGCCACCAGCGCCGCCGTCACCCGGTCGGTGGTGTCCTGCAGCTCCGGCCAGCGCGCGCGCGCGCCCTCGATCAGCTCGCCGATGTTCTCGGGCACGGGACGGCCCTCCTCCATCACCATGTCCTCGAGCATGCCCGGCTTGAGCTCGGGCCGGAACAGCAGCCCGTAGGACCACTCGCCTGCCCGGAACGCGAGCCACCGGCCGGCCTCGTCGGCGGCCACCGGCACCAGCTCCGGCGGAAGCTCGGCGCGACCGTTCGCCATCACCAGCACGCTCCGGCCATCGACCGCGCGCGCGAGCGGATCGTCTGCGACCAGCGCCCGCGCCGCGGCGAAGCGCGCGTCGTGCTCCGGCTCCATGAAGAGCGCGGCGCCGTGCGCCGCCGCGAGCACGTGAGCGCCGAAGCCGAGCCCGATGACCGGGCGGCGCGCCTTTTCGAAGGCCCGCACCAGGCTGATCTCCTGCTCGAGGAACGGGCAATGACCGCGATCGGCCGCGGGATGGGCGTTGCCCAGCAGCCAGAGCGCGTCGAACTGCGAGGGCGTGCCCGCCGCCTCCTGCCCGGCGACCGTGCGCACGTAGCCAAAGCCGATGTCGCGCGCCTCGAATTGCGGCTCCAGCGCACCGAGGAACTCGGAGAACGTGTGCTGGACCGCGAGGAAGCGCTTCATGGCGCTCAGGCGCGCTGCGCGCCGCCGAGCCGGTCCTTGGCGAACTGCACGAAGGCGTTCACCAGCCGCGAGCGGAACTTCTCCTTCGGGTAGACGACCGAGAGGTTGCGCGTGAGGCGCGGCGCGAGCGGCACGCGCACCAGCACCCCGAAGCGGGTCTCCTGGGCGACTGTCGCGCCAGACATGATCGCGAAGCCCACCCCGCTCGCGACCAGCGCCTTCACCGCCTCCGGGCTGCCGAGCTCCATCACCACGTTCAGCGTGTCCGGACGGATCCCGGCGCGCTGGAAATACTGGTCGGTCACTTCGCGCGTGCCCGAGCCCGACTCGCGGCTGATGTAGCCGTGCTGCGTCAGCTGCTTCGCGGACACGGACTTGAGCTTCGCGAGCGGATGCGAGGGCGAGCACACCACCTGCAGCTCGTCCTCGCAGCACATGTCGGTGCTCACGTTCGCCAGATGCGAGGGCGCCTCGATGAAGCCGATGTCCAGGGTGTGCTCCGCGACGCGGTTCTCGACGGTCTCCGAGTTCGCCACCACCAGGCGCGGCAGCACCTGCGGGTGGCGCGTCTTGAACTCGCCCAGCACCTGCGGCAGCAGGAACTCGGCGATCGTGGTGCTCGCGCCGACCAGCAGCGGCCCGGCGATCTGCCCGGTCATCTCCTTTAGCCGGATGTCGAGCTCGGCCGAGAGGCCGAGAATGCGCTCGGCGTACTCGAGCACCACGTGCCCGGCGGGGGTGAGCGCGATGCGGCCATGGCCGCGCTCGAACAGCCGCGTGTTGAAGTGCTCCTCCAGCTGCTTGATCTGGAAGGTTACCGCGGGCTGGGTCATGAACAGCGCCTCCGCGGCCTTCGTGAAGCTCAGCTGCTTGGCGACAGCGTGGAATACTTGCAAGCGACGATCGGCCATGCGATGCATTAATCGGTGTTGAGGACGCGCTTATTGAACCATAAACTTCGGCCGGGCGATAGCTTATGAACAAGGCCTGGAAGAGCATCGATCTCGGTGGCGAGGGCCTGCAATCGGCGAACGTGCAGCTCGCCCGGGCCCTGCGCCGGCGGCGCACGGCCTATCTGCTTTGGCTCGCTTTTCCGCTCGGCGCGCACCGCGCGTATCTGCGCGAGCCGGTCGGCACGTGGCTCTACCGCGGGCTGAGCGTCGCGGCGCTCGCCGCGCTCGCCTTCGATGCGCGCATCGGCGCCGCGCTCGGTGCGCTGCTTGCAGGATTCGCGCTCGCCGATCTGTTCTGGATCGGACGCCGGCTCGTTGCGCTCAACAAGCGCCTGCGCATGCAGGCGTACCTGCGCCCCGCCCCGGGAGTGCCGGCGGGCTTTCGCGGCCGGTACAGGGACGACGACGACGAGGCGTCCACGCCCCCGCGCGCGCCCTCGTTCGCCGAGCAGGAGCGGCTGCTCGCCGAGCTCGAGCGCCGGCGCTGCGCCGCGAAAGAGTGAGCGGCGCGCGGGCGCGCGGCGCTTCCGTGCTATAAACCCGCCCCAAACGAACGGAGCCACCGGGCACCCGCCCCGGGGAGCGCTCGTCGCGAGGCACGCGCCCCCAGCGCGTCGGTTCCAGGAGAAGGCGCATTCCCGTACGGGTGCGAGCGTGCAGTTGCGAGCGATGAGTTTCGGCTTCTACGTCATCATGGCGGCGCAGTTCTTCTCGTCGCTCGCCGACAACGCGCTGCTGATCGCGGCGATCGCGATGCTCATGCAGGCGAACGCGCCCTCGTGGCTGACGCCCTACCTGAAGTTCTTCTTCGTCGTGTCCTACGTGGTGCTCGCGCCATACGTCGGCGCCTTTGCCGACCGGCTGCCCAAGGGCCACGTCATGTTCATCTCCAACTTCATCAAGATCGTCGGCTGCGCGCTGATGCTGTTCGCCGCTCACCCGCTCACCGCCTACGCGCTGGTGGGGCTCGGCGCGGCGGCCTACTCGCCGGCGAAGTACGGCATCCTCACCGAGTACCTGCCGCCCACCAAGCTGGTGGTCGCGAACGGCTGGATGGAAGGGCTCACGGTGGCTTCGATCATCCTCGGCACGACGCTCGGCGGCGTGCTGATCAGCCAGCCGGTGGCGAGCCGGCTGCTCGCGCTCGACGTGCCGCTGATCGATACCGGCATCGACACGCCGGCCGAAGCGGCGATGGCGGTGATCATCGGGATTTACGCGGTCGCGGCGATCTTCAATCTGTACGTGCCGCGCACGGGCGTGCGGCTGCGGCACCTGCATCCGCACCCGCTGCAGACGCTGGCGGACTTCTACCTGTGCTCGGTGCGCCTGTGGAAGGACAAGCTCGGCCAGATCTCGCTGGCGGTGACGACATTGTTCTGGGGCGTGGGCGCGACGCTGCAGTTCATCGTGATCCTTTGGGCCAAGGCCGCGCTCGGCTTCGACCTGTCCAAGGCAGCGGTCCTGCAAGGGGTCGTCGCGCTCGGCATCGCGCTCGGGGCGGTGGCAGCCTCCGTGCGCGTGCCGCTGCACCGCTCGGTGCGCGTCATCCCGATCGGCGTCGCGATGGGCCTGCTGGTCGTCGCGATGGTTGCGGCGCGCAACGTCTGGTTCGCCGTGCCGCTCCTCGTGCTGATCGGCGCGCTGGCGGGTTTCTTCGTGGTGCCGATGAACGCGCTGCTGCAGCATCGCGGCCACAACCTGATGGGTGCGGGACGCTCGATCGCGGTGCAGAACTTCAACGAGAACGCCTCCGTGCTGATCATGATCGCGCTGTACTCGCTGCTGCTCGAGGCCGGGCTGTCGATCTACGTCGTGATCGTCGCCTTCGGGCTCTTCGTGGCCGGGACCATGGCGCTCGTGCAGCGCTGGTACCTGCGCAATCTGCGCGTGCACCACGCCGAGATCGAGGCGCTGCTCAGGATCGCGCGCGCCGAGCATACCTAAAGAACAACGCTGCATTGCGCTGCAGCAGCTTGCTGCTGCAGCGCAATGCCTTACTCTCAGAACAGGCGGATCGGGCTCTACTCCGCTTTTCGGTACAGGCGAAGGTAGTCGGCGCGCGGCATCGGGCTCGAGCGCGCCACGGCGAGCAGGTCCTCCAGGTGCGCCGGCGTGCTCACGCCCGCGAGCGCGGTGCCGATGCCCGGCGTCGAGCGCGCGAACTGCAGCGCGCGCTGCGCCGGATTGGCCAGCCCCGGCAGCGCTGCGGCCAGGGGATCGTCGTGCGCGAAGCGAGCCTTGCCGAGCACGTGGCTCGCCATGACGTACAGCCGGAGCTGATGCGCGGCCTGCAGGCTCGAGGCGACGTTGCCCTGCCCGGTGGCCTGCGAGAAGCGCGTGAAGCCCTCGGTCATCGCCGGGTTGAAGGGCAGCTGCACGATGCGCAGGTGGTGGCGCGCCTGCTCGTCGTTCCATACCCGCTTCGCCGCGCCCTCGGCCAGTCCGAGCAGCGAGGCGAGCGACTGGAACAGCGGCGCGTCGGTCGCGGCGCGCAGGCTCTCGAAGCTCGACACGCCGTAGCAGCGGATCTTGCCTTCCTTCACCGCCTGCTCGAGGACCGCGAAGCAGCGCGCGAGCTTGCGGTGCGCGCGCTCCTTGCCGAGCGCGGCGACGTGAAGCTCCGGCTGATCGACGAGGAACGCGTCGAGCGTCGCCAGGCCGAGCGCGGCGAGCGCGAGATCGAGCTGCCAGGAGAGGTAGCCGGCGGATATCAGATGCTGGCCCGCGAGATCTGCGCGCGTGCCCAGGCCGCGCGCCGCGATGTTCGCGTCGAACCAAGCATCCGGGTCCGCCGGCGGGCCCTCGGGATAGAGGAGGAACCCGCCCTTCACGAGCACGAACACCTGCTCGCGCACGATGCCGGCCGCGAAAGCCCGCTCGAGTCCCGCGCGCACCGCTGCGAGCGAGCGTCCGTAGCGGTAATGGACGGCCGTGTCGACGACGTTGACACCCGAGCCGAGCGCGCGCTTGACGTTCGCCGCGTAGGCCGCGTCCACCGCGTCGGTCGCGGCGCCCGGAAAGGTCCCCAGCCCCAGCGACGAGAGCTTGAGGTGCAGGTTCAGAAAGTCGCTGAAATGCCCGGCCCCGCAGGCCGCGCCGAAGCTCGCGGCATACGCCTCGGTGCCACGGCGCGTGGCATGTCCCGCAATCAAAGCCGCCCCTCGCGCTCGCAGCGCGTGCGAACGTAGAGGTAGAGGTGGCGCGCCAGCCGCACCGCCATCTTCTCGGGCGCGGCCGGCAGCGCATCGGCGCGGCCCGCGCTCAGGCAATTGCGGTAATAGACCAGCTCGCGCAGGCTGTCGCGCACCGCATTCCAGGTCGGATCGCCCTTCGCGAGCGTCTTGAAGGCCTCGAGCAGGTCGGCATCGGCGTCCGGCACGGGCTTCTTCGCCTCGTCGGCGACGTACGCCCGGATCAGATCGAGCGCGCATTGCGTCGCGGCGTCGAGCGCCGGCTCGAGCGCGACCGCCTCGCGCGCGGCAAGCCGCTGTTCCCACAGCCCGATCCCCGCATCGAGGCGAGCCAGATCCTCGCGCAACGTTGTATGGTTCATAAGGGATCGCTAATATTGCGGATTGTACCGGTCACGCCAGACGAGGTCCGCCGATGAACAAGCCGCTCGTGCGCATGCTCAAGCTGAACGGCCTGCAGTACAACCTGAACCGCGATCCGCAGGTCTACCGGCGCCCGGTCGGTGAAGCGTTCGCGCTGCAGGCTTTGCTCGACGGCAGCGGCGAGGCCGAATGCCGGGTCACCGACGCAGCGGGCCAGCTGCTCGCTTCCGGCAAGCTTGCGCGTCCAGGTCTGTTCAAGGCCGAGCTCAAGTTCGACAGCCCCGGCTCGCGCGTCGTGAGCCTGCAGGTGAGCTCCGGCGCCGAGCGCTTCGAGCAGACCCTGCGGCTCGACGCGCTCGCGCCCGAGCACGCGCACTAGCTCAAAGAACCAGCGGCCGGTCGGGAAGCTCGTTCGGGTTCGCGCCCGCCGCGGGAAAGTGCTGCGCGAGCAGCGCGCCGATCGCCCGCACGCCCTCGAGCGCGCCGGCTTCGAAGTCCCCGCCGGCGAAGCGCGCGCGCATCGCGTCGCAGATGCGCTGCCACTCCGCCTGCGGCACGCGTTCGGCAATGCCGCGGTCGGCCACGATCTCCACCGCGCGCTCGGCGAGCAGCACGTAGAGCAGCACGCCGCTGCGGGCGCGCGTGCCGGCGACGCCGAGCCGCCCGAACAGCTCGAGCGCGCGCTCGCGCGCCGACGCGCCGCGCAGGATCGCGCCCAGCGGCAGCGACGCCTCCACCACGAAGCGCATCTCCCCGTGGTGTCGGGCTTCCTGCGCACCGACCTCCGTCTCGATTGCGCGCAGCGCCGCCGCCGGGAAAGCGCGCCGCAACACGGCGCGCCCGTGCGTCAGGTGCCGATGCCAGCGGTTCGCCATGCGCGCCTCACCAGCGCCCCGAGGCGCCGCCTCCTCCGAAGCCCCCGCCCCCGCCCGACCATCCTCCGCCGCCGAAGCCCCCGCCGCCGGACCAGCCTCCGCCACGGCCGATGGTATAGAAGCCCGAGCCGCGCCCGGGCAGGGCGATCAGGAAGGTGACCACCCCGGCGATCAGCGCGAGGAGCAGCCCGAGGGTCGCCCACGCGAACAGGCCGATCGCGAGCCCCGCGAGGCCCGCCGCGGCGACGCGCCCGATCATCGCGCCGAGCACGTAGGCGACCGCGACCGCGACCATCGCGGCGACGAACACCGCCTGCAGCGCATTGCCCCCGAGGTCCACCGCGGGCGCGGCCCGCGCCGCCGGCAGCGGCTCGCCCTGGATCAGCTTCGCGAGCGCGTCGACGCCCGCATTCAGCCCGCCGTAGAAGTCGCCGGCGCGAAAGGGCGGCACGATCACCTCGTTGATCACGCGCCAGGCGAGCGCGTCCGGGATCACGCCCTCGAGCCCATAGCCCACCTCGATGCGCAGCGCCCGGTCGTCCTTCGCCACGAGCAGCAGCACACCGTCGTCCACGCCCTTGCGCCCGAGCTTCCACTGCCCGGCGACGCGGATCGAGTACTGCTCGATCGTCTCCGGCCGGGTGGTGGGCACGATGAGCACCGCGATCTGGGTGCCCTTCTTCGCCTCGAAGGCCGCGAGCTTCGCCTCGAGCGCGCGCTTCTGCTCGGCGCTCAGCGTGCCGGTGACATCGGTGACGCGCGCTTCGAGCCGCGGCACCGCGACCTCGGCGCGCGCCGCCGGCGCCCACGCCGCGAGCGCACCTGCTGCCATCGCAAGCGCCGCGAGCAAGCGGACCAGCATCTCAGTTCTTCGCCGGCGCGGGGCGGGAAAAATCGACTTTGGGCGGCGCGGCAAGCGCTTTTTCGTTCTCCACCGTGAAGTTCGCCTTGGTGCGGTAGCCGAACATCTTCGCGGTCAGGTTGGTCGGGAACTCGCGCACCAGCACGTTGTACTGCTGCACCGCCTTGATGTAGCGACCGCGCGCGACGGTGATGCGGTTCTCGGTGCCTTCGAGCTGCGCCTGCAGCTCGCCGAACTGCCGGGTCGCGGTGAGCTGCGGGTAGTGCTCCGACACGGCGAGCAGGCGCGAGAGCGCTCCGCCCAGGCGCGCCTGCGCGGCCTCGAAGCGCTTGAATGCTTCGGGGTCGTTCACCAGCTCAGGTGTCGCCCTGATCTGGCCGACCGCGGCGCGCGCGTTGGTGAGCTCAACCAGCGTGCTCTTCTCGAAGTCGGCCGCCCCCTGCACCGTCGCCACCAGGTTCGGGATCAGATCGGCGCGGCGCTGGTAGTTGTTCAGCACCTCCGACCAGGACGCGTTGACCTGCTCGTCGAGGCGCTGGAACTCGTTGTAGCCGCAGCCGGAAAGCGTCAGCGCGGCGAGCGCCGCGAGGATCAGCCAGAGCTTTCGCATCGAATTGTCTCCCTCAAGTCCGACAGAGCTCCACTCAAGTGCGGGATTGGTTTTAATCCAATCTCCGGTTTTTGAGCGGGTCGCCTTTTGACCCGCACAAAAACCGGAGAAACAGGGACATTCAACCCTTCCGGCTGGCCGAACAAACATCGCGCTGCTTCGACCGCCCGAATGTCTCCTGTTTTTGCATAGGCCCCAGACGGCCCATGCAAAAACAGGAGATCGGGGAAAACCCCGTGAGTTTCTTGCGCGTCAAGTGGGGACGCTTCGGCGCGCTACAAGCCCGCGACCGTGCGGCGCGCGAACAGCAGGTCGGCCCAGGCCTTCGCCTTGTCCGGGAGGTTCCTCAGCAGGTACGCCGGGTGATACGTCACCACGAGCGGCACGCCGTGGTAGCGGTGCACGCGACCGCGCAGGCTGGCGATGCTCGCGTCGCTGCTGAGGAGCGTCTGCGCGGCGAAGCGCCCCATCGCGACGATCAGCTTCGGCTGCAGCAGCTCGATCTGGCGCACGAGGAAAGGCGAGCAGCGCGCCACCTCCTCCGGCTCCGGGTTGCGGTTGCCGGGCGGGCGGCACTTGAGGACGTTGGCGATGTAGACGTTCTTGCCGCGCTCGAGCCCGAGCGCGGCGAGCATGTTGTCGAGGAGCTTGCCGGCCTGGCCGACGAAGGGCTCGCCGAGGCGGTCCTCTTCCGCGCCCGGCGCTTCGCCGACCAGCAGCCATTCGGCGCGCTCGTCGCCGACGCCGAACACCGTCTGCGTGCGCGTCTTGTGCAGGCCGCAGGCGGTGCAGCGGGCCACTTCGTGCTTGAGCTCGGGCCACTGCATGGCGCGGATTCCCGCCTCGCGCGCGTCGCCGGATCCCGCGCGCGGTGGCGCTTCCTGCGCCGCCGCCGGTGCGGCGCGCGCGCGCAGCTTCCAGATGGGCGCGAGCCCCATCTCGGCGAGGATCGCCGCGCGGCTCGGCCTCATAGCGCGCGCGAGAGCACGAGCGCGTCCTCGCGTCCGCCGGCTGCGGGGTAGTAGCCGCGGCGCACCGCGATGCGCCGGAATCCGAAGCGCTCGTACAGCGCGATCGCGCCGGGATTGCTCGGGCGGACCTCCAGGAACACGTGGCGCGCGCCGCGCTCGCGCGCGATGCGCAGCGCCTCGAGGAGCAGCGCGCCGCCGTGTCCCTTGCGCTGCCAGGCCGCGGCGATGCTCAGGTTGAGCAGGTGCGCCTCGCCGGCCGCGGCCAGCAGCACGAAGTAGCCGAGCAGCTCGGCACCCAGCCGCCAGGTCCAGCACTCGTAGCGCGCGCGCAGCGAATCCGCGAAATTGCCGCGCGTCCAGGGGTGGCTGTAGACCGCGCGCTCGATCGCGATCACCTCGTCGAGATCGCGCTCGGTCATCGGCCCGAGGCGCGGGGCTTCCTTGAGGACTGCGCTCAT
>JAKALD010000288.1 GCA_021813275.1 Pseudomonadota bacterium
CGGTGAGATACTATCGGGACCGACTTGCCTGGGCACGGTGCAGGTGCCTGCGAACGGCCTGCCCATCGCGCTGATGGCCGACCACCAGACCACCGGGGGCTATCCCAAAATCGCCGAGATCGCCGCTGCGGACGTCGCGCGCGCGGCGCAGCTCGCGCCCGGCGGCACGCTGCGCTTCGCGCGCTGCACGCTCGAGGAGGCGCTCGCGCTCAGGCGCGCCGCGCGCGCGCGGCTCGAGGCCGCGCTGCGCGCGCTCGCATGGAAGTACGGGACATGACGCGCATCGACCTCAACTGCGACATGGGCGAGAGCTTCGGCGCCTGGAAGATGGGCGCCGATGCCGAGATCATGCCGCTCATCAGCTCGGCCAACATCGCCTGCGGATTTCACGCCGGGGATCCCGCGACAATCCGCAAGACGGTGCGCCTGGCGGTCGATCACGGCGTGGCGGTGGGCGCGCATCCTTCGCTCCCGGACCTGCAGGGCTTCGGCCGGCGCGTGATGAGGATCTCGCCGCAGGAGATGTACGACCTGGTGCTCTACCAGGCGGGCGCGATCGAGGCCTTCGCGCGCGCCGCCGGCGCGAAGCTGCACCACGTCAAGTGCCACGGCGCGCTCTACAACATGGCGGCGAACGACGAGGCGCTGTCGGACGCGATGGCGCGCGCGGTGCAGGATCTCGGAGGCGATGTCGTGCTCTACGCGCTGTCCAACAGCCGCATGATGCAGGTCGCGCGCGGGCGCGGGCTGCGCGTCGCGGGCGAAGTGTTCGCCGACCGTGGCTACCTGGACGACGGCACGCTCGCGCCGCGCGGCTCGCCGGGGGCGATGATCGAGGACGAAGCAGGCGCGGTGGCGCACGCGCTCGCGATGATCGAGCAGGGCTTCGTCACGAGCCTCTCGGGCAAGCGCGTGCCGGTCGCCCCGGATACGCTGTGCCTGCACGGCGATCAACCCGGCGCGGTGGCCTTCGCCAAGGCGCTGCGCAAGGCCTTTGCCGACCGCGGGATCGCGGTCGGCGCAACCTGAGCAAGAAAGGACTTTCGGACGATGTCGAGCAAGCTCTTCACCCCGATCCAGCTCGGGGGCGTGACGCTTCCCAACCGGATCGCGGTCTCGCCGATGTGCCAGTACAGCGCGGACGACGGCTGCATGAGCGACTGGCACCTGATGCATCTCGGCAGCCTCGCGGCCTCCGGTGTGGGCCTCCTCATGATCGAAGCGACCGGCGTGACCCGCGAGGGCCGCATCTCGCACGGCTGCACCGGCCTGTACAGCGAGCACAACGAGGCGGCGATGAAGCGCGTGGTGGACGCCTGCCGGCGGATCGCGCGCTCGCCGATTGGTGTGCAGCTCGCGCACGCCGGGCGCAAGGCTTCGGCGGGCTTCCCGTGGCATGGCGGCAAGGCGCTCGGGCCGGGCGAATCGCCGTGGGTCACCGTGGCGCCCTCCGCGCTCGCCTTCGGCGAGGGCTGGCACGTGCCGCACGAGCTCGCCGAAGCCGAGCTGCGCGGCCTGGTGGACGCGTTCGCCGCGGCCGCCGAGCGCGCGCGGCGCATCGGCCTGGAAGTCGCCGAGCTGCACAGCGCGCACGGCTACCTGATGCACCAGTTCCTCTCGCCGCTTTCCAACCGGCGCGCCGACCGCTACGGCGGCAGCCGCGAGAACCGCATGCGCTTTCCGCTCGAGGTGGCGCGCGCGCTGCGGGAAGCCTGGCCGCGGGAGCGCGCGCTCGGAGCGCGCATCACCGGAGCCGACTGGATCGAAGGCGGCGTGACGCCGGAGGACGCGATCGCGTACGCGCGCGAGCTGAAGGCGATCGGCTTCGACTACGTGTGTGTCTCGAGCGGGGGCCTTTCGCCCGCGGCGCGCATCAAGGTCGAGCCCGGCTACCAGGTGCCGTTCGCCGAGAAGGTGAAGAAGGCGGTGCCGATCGCGGTGCGCGCGGTCGGCATGATCGCCGACCCGGAGCAGGCCGAGGCGATCGTGGCTTCGGGCAAGGCGGACATGGTCGCGCTCGCGCGCGCCTTTCTGGATGACCCGCGCTGGGTGTGGCATGCGGCCGAGCGCCTCGGCGCCAAGGTCGAGTACCCGCCGCAGTACGCGCGCAGCCATCCGGAGCTGTGGCCGGGTGCGAAGCTCGCGCGACCGGAGGGCGCCGCCGCGCGGGCCGCGTGAGCGCGGCCGGGGTTGCGCTCAGGGGCGTCGCTCTCCTGGTCAAATGAAGCTCCGCCTGTTGATCCTCGCGCTTGTGGTGCTCGCGGCGGCGGGCGGCGGCGCGTGGTGGTGGGCGCACGGCAAGCGCGCGAATGCGAGCCGCGCGCTCGTCCTTCACGGCAACGTCGACATCCGCCAGGTCGACCTCGCGTTCAACGCCTCGGGGCGCATCGACCGCATGCTGGTCCAGGAAGGCGACCGGGTGAAGAAGGGCGAGCTGCTCGCCGAGCTCGATCTCGTGCAATTGCGGAACGCGGTTGACCAGGCCCAGGCGCAGGTCGCGGCGCAGCAGCAGGTGGTCGCGCGCCTCAAGGCGGGCTCGCGGCCTGAGGAGATCCGGCAGGCGCGCGCGAACGCCGAGGCGGCGCGCGTCGACGCCAAGAACGCCGAGAGCACGTATCGCCGCCTGCGGGACCTGGCCGCGCGCCGCTTCGTCGCCGAGCAGCAGGCCGACGACGCGCGCGCGGCGGCCGAAGCGGCGCAGGCGCGCCTCAAGGCGGCCGACGAGGCGCAGCGCCTGGTCGTCCTCGGGCCGCGCAAGGAGGACATCGCCGCCGCCGAAGCGACGCTGGCGGCGAACGAAGCGGCGCTCGCGATCGCGCAGCGCAACCTCGCCGAAGGCTCGCTGCACGCGCCCGAAAACGGCGTGATCGAGAACCGCATCCTGGAGCCGGGCGACATGGCCTCGCCGCAGAAGACCGTGCTCACGCTCGCGCTCACCGAGCCGCTGTGGGTGCGCGCCTACGTGCCCGAGCCCGATCTCGGCAGGATCCGTCTCGGCGATTCCGCCGCGATCACCACCGACAGCTATCCGGGCAAGCGCTACCGCGGCTGGGTGGGGTTCATCTCGCCCACCGCCGAGTTCACGCCGAAGTCGGTCGAGACGCCGGAGCTGCGCACCGCGCTCGTCTACCAGGTGCGGGTGTTCGCCTGCTCGCCCGAGGGCGAGCTGCGCCTGGGCATGCCGGCGACGGTCGCGATCGCGCTCGATCAGCCGGCGCACGCCGGGCCGCGCAGCTGCCGCGAAGGCGGCTGAGGCGCGCGTGGGTCTCGGGGCGACGCCGGGCGCGGTGCTCGCGCTCGAAAGCGTGCAGAAGCGCTTCCGCGCCGGCACGCGCCGAATCGAGGCGCTGCGCGGTGTGAGCCTCGCGATGCGCGAGGGCGTCGTGATGGGGCTGGTCGGCCCGGACGGCGCCGGCAAGACCACGCTCATGCGCCTCGCCGCGGGGCTTCTCGTTCCCGACGCGGGACGCGTCACGGTGCTCGGGCTCGACGCGGCGCGCGATGCGCTTGCGGTGCAGGCGCAAATCGGCTACATGCCGCAGCGCTTCGGCCTGTACGAGGACCTGAGCGTGCAGGAAAACCTCGACCTCTATGCCGATCTGCAGGGCGTGCCGCGCGCCGAGCGTCCGGCGCGCTACCGCGAGCTGATGGAGATGACCGGGCTCGGCGCGTTCACCGCGCGGCTCGCCGGGCGCCTGTCGGGCGGCATGAAGCAGAAGCTCGGCCTCGCCTGCACGCTGGTGCGCGCCCCGCGCCTGCTCGTCCTCGACGAGCCGACCGTGGGCGTCGATCCGGTGTCGCGCCGCGAGCTGTGGGCGATCGTCTACCGGCTGGTGCGAAGCGAGGGCACGAGCGTGCTCCTTTCGACCGCGTATCTCGACGAGGCCGAGCGCTGCGACGAAGTGGCGCTCTTGCACGATGGCGAGGTGCTCGCGCAAGGCGCGCCCGCCGCGCTCACCGAGCCGATGCGCGGGCGCGCCTGGGCGGTGTACGCCCCCGGCGCGGCGAAGCGCGCGCTGCAGGCCGAGCTCGCGGCGCGGCCGGGCGTCACCGACGCGCTCATCCAGGGCGAGCGCCTGCGGCTCGTGACCGAGCCCGGCGTCGAGCCGCGGGCGCTGCTCGCTGCCTGGCCCGAGGCGCGCGCCGAAGCCGTCGCGCCGCGCTTCGAGGACGCGTTCGTCGCGCGTCTGCGCGAGCGCGCGCCCGCCGCGGCGCCGCGCCGCGCGGCCGCCGCCGATCCGCCGGGCGACGAGGTGGTGATCGAGGTGCGCAACGCCGAGCGCCGCTTCGGCGACTTCTACGCGGTGAGGAAC
>JAKALD010000289.1 GCA_021813275.1 Pseudomonadota bacterium
CGGCGCGGCGGCGCGCGGCAAGCTGGGCGAGCGCCACCGCGGCGGCGAGCGCGAGCGCCGCCGCCTCGGAGTACGCGCCGGGCTTGATCAGCAGCAGCGCGGCGGCGAACAGCGCGAGGCGCTGCCACCGCGTCGCCAGGGCGAACAGGTAGCCGTGCAGGCTCGCGGCGAGGCAGGCCGCGCCGAGCGTCGCGGTCGCGATTGCGAGGGCCACGTATTCCCACTGGCTCGCCCAGTCCTTCACGATGAGCAGCAGGCTCGGCTCGTAGACGAACATGAACGGCACGATGTAGGCGGGTGCCGCCACGCGCATCGCCGCGAAGCCGGTCTTCCACATGTTCGCTCTCGCGAGCCCCGCGGCCGCGAACACCGCGAGCGCGACCGGAGGCGTGATCGCCGACAGGATGGCGAAGTAGAAGGCGAACATGTGCGCAGCCGGGGTCACCGCGCCGAGCTTGATCACCGCCGGCACGAGCAGCGCGACCATCATGATGTAGGCGGGGGTGGTGGGCATGCCCATGCCGAGCACGATCCCGGCGCAGGCGGTCAGCACGAGCGCGAGCACCAGCGAGTTGTGGGCGAGCGAGACGACCATCTCGGTGAACACGATCCCCAGGCCGGTGATCGTCACGCAGGCGATCACGATCCCGGCGCAGGCGCAGGCCATCGCCACCGAAAGCGTGTTCCGGGCGCCGTCCTCGAGCGCCTCGAGCGCCGAGCGCCAGCCGATCCCCTTGCGCGTGGCCGCGCGCAGGAGCGCCATCGGCAGGCAGGCGAGCGAGCCGACGAGCGCGGCGAGCGGCGCCGAGTAGCCGAGCATCAGGCCGAAGAGCACGACGAGGATCGGCGCGAACAGGTGGCCGCGCTCGATCATGACCGCGGGAAGGCGCGGCAGCTCGGCCCCCGAGACGCCGGCGAGCTTGTAGCGCTTGGCCTCGAAGTGCACCGCGAAGAACACCGCCGTGTAGTACAGGAACGAGGGCACGACCGCCCAGAGCGCAACCTGCGCGTAGGGCACGGCGAGGAATTCGGCCATCACGAACGCCGCGGCGCCCATGATCGGCGGCATGAGCTGCCCGCCGGTCGAGGCGACCGCTTCGACCGCCGCCGCGAAGTGCGGCCGAAAGCCCGTGCGCTTCATGAGCGGGATGGTGATCGGGCCGTCGACCATGACGTTCGCCACCGCGCTGCCCGACACCGTGCCGAACAGGCTCGAGCTGACCACCGCCACCTTGCCCGGGCCGCCGGCGTAGCGCCCGGTGATCGAAAGCGCGAAGTCCATGAAGAGCTGCCCGGTGCCGCTCTTTTCCATGAACGCGCCGAACAGCACGAACAGCATCACGTAGGAGGCCGACACGCCGAGCGTCGAGCCGAAGATCCCCTCGGTCGAGAGGTAGACCTGCTCCATCAGCACCTGGAGCTTGACCTGGGTGAATCCCGCCGCGTAGGCGAGAAAGGCGACCGCGGTGAGCGGCAGCGCCCAGCCGATCACGCGGCGCGTCGCCTCGAGCACGACGATCACCGCGACGACCGCGTAGAACTTGTCCCAGGCGGTGAGATCGTCGATGTAGATGATGCGGTTCTCGAAGTAGGCGTAGTTGAGGAAGATGTGCAGCACGAGGCCCCAGCCGCCGGCGAGCAGTGCCGCATCGAGCGCGCGCCAGCGAACGCCGCCTTCGGGGCGAAACGGATAGAGGATGAAGACCAGCGTGAGCGCGAACAGCAAGTGCGTGCCGCGGAAGATGATCGCCTCCGGCGAGCCGAAGCCGGCGACGTACATGTGATACAGCGACATCGCCACCGCGATGCCTAGCGCCGCGCGGCGCAGCGCCGCCTGCGCGGGCGTGACGGCCGGTTTCTCGTCCACGCGCGTGTCCTGCGCCGGGGCGGGGGGAAGCAGCGACGAAACGGGGCGGTCTCGCCGCCCCGTCACAGGTCTGGCCCGAGCCGTCCGCCCTAGAGCGCGCCGACCTCCTTGTAGTACCTTGCCGCGCCCTTGTGGAACGGAACGCCGATGTCGATCGCCATGTCCTTCGCGGTGACGCCCGAGATCGCCTTCACCACGGCCGCCATGTCGCTCACGTGCTCGGCCATGACCTTGGTCATCCTGTAGACCGTCTCCTCGGGCAGGTCGCAGCGCACCACGATGTGCGTCGAGTAGCCGATCACCGGCACGTCCTTGTCCTGCTTAGGATACGTGCCCGCCTTGATGACGAGCCGGTTGTAGCCCGGGTTCATCTTCTTCAGCGCGGCCATGGTCTTGTCGTCCACCGGCACGAGCCGGATGTCGCGCGCGCTCGCGAGGTCCATCACCGCGGAGGCGGGCGCGGTCGTGCCGAGCGTGAACACCTGCGCGTGGCCGTCCTTCACGAGCGACACCGCGTCGGTGTAGCCGGCCTGGAAGTTCGCCTTGGCGAGCGACTGATAGCTCAGGCCGTTCAGCTGCAGCACGATTGCGGTGAGGATCTCGCCGGTGTTGCCCTTGGGTTGGGTGACGAGCGACTTGCCCTTCAAGTCGGCGAACGAGCCCACGCCGGCGTCGGCGAGCGCGACCACCTGGAAGTACTGCGGATACAGGTTCGCGACCTGGCACACCTGGGTCACTTTCTTCGGGTACGGCGCGCGGCCCTCGAAGCCGTCCACGGTGGTGGCCGAGTTCGCGATGCCGATCTGCGCCTTGCCTTCGTCCACGCCGCGCACGTTGGCGATGCCTGCCCCCGGCGTCTGCTGAATCTGCAGGCCGGGGATCTCCTTCTCCCACAGCCCCTTCAGCGCGCCGCCGAGCGGGATCCACGAGCCGCCCTGCGGCCCGGTCATGAACGTCGCCTGCTGCCCCGCGGCGGGGGCGACGAGGAACGCGCACGCCAGGACGCCGACGGCGGCGCGCGCGAGCTTGCCTGCTTGAGACATGGGGACCTCCTCCTCGAGATGCGCGGGCGCGTTGTCGCCCACGGCGGGCAGCAATGATAGCGCCGCCTGGGTATACCTGACAGGCAGCTGACGCGAAACGCGCTCCTGCGGGAGCGCGGCGCCGGGCTAGACCACCCGCGTGAGCACGGGCTTGCCGGCGAAATGCCGGCGCAGGTTCTCGACCTGGAGATTGCCCATCGCGGTGCGCGTCTCGACCGTGGCGCTGCCCACGTGCGGCAGCAGGACCGCGTTGTCGAGCGCGAAGAAGGCCGGCGGCACGCCCGGCTCCTCGGCGAACACGTCGAGCCCCGCCCCGGCGATGCGCCCCTCCTGCAGGTACCGAAGCAGCACCGGCTGATCGATCACCGAGCCGCGCGCGATGTTGACCACGTAGCCCTGGCGGCCGAGCGCGTCGAGCACCTTGGCCCCGACGAGCCCGTGGGTTGCGGGGCCGCCCGGGGTGGCGATCATCAGCACGTCGGAGTTCTTCGCCAGGGCGACCGGATCCGGATCGTAGGGATACGGCACTTCCTTGGGATGCCGGTTGTGATAGCGGATCTTCATGCCGAAGGCGAGCGCGCGGCGCGCGATCGCCTCGCCGATGCGGCCCAGGCCGAGGATCCCCATCGTCTTGCCGCCGAGCGCGGCGGTGAGCGGATAGGGGCCGCGCGCCGCCCAGTACCCCGAGCGCAGGTAGGCCTCGGACTGCGGAAACTTGCGGAACACATTCAAAGTGAGCGCTAACGCCGTATCGGCGACGCAGTCGTTCAGGACGTCCGGCGTATTGGTCACGATCACGCCGTGCTTCCTGGCCGCCTCGAGGTCGATCGCGTCCACGCCGACCCCGAAGTTGGCGATGATCTCGAGCTCGGGGAGCGCCGCGATCAGCTCGGCCGTGCAGCCGGCGCCGCCGAAGGGCGCGATGGCGCGGACGCGCGGCGCGATGTCCCGGACGAAGGCGGTGCGGTCGGCCGCCTCGTACAGCTTGTGACAGGTGAATTCCTTCTCCAGGCGCGCCTGGGTCGGCGGGAACACCGCGTTGGTGAGCAGGACGTCGGGCTTCATGGCGCTTGCCTTCAGGACTTGAACTTGGCGGCGAGCGCTTCCGCGCCGCGCGCGAGCAGGCCGACGTCGGCGCCCACCGCGACGAACAGCGCGCCGGACTCGAGCCAGTGGCGCGCGTCGGCCTCGACCCCGGTCAGGATCCCCGGGGCCTTGCCGGCCTTGCGGATGCGCCGGATGGCGTCGTCGATGAGCGGCTTCACCTTGGGGTGGGCCGTTTCGCCCGTGTAGCCGAGCGAGGCATGCAGGTCCGCCGGCCCGATGAACACGCCGTCGATGCCCTTGACCGCGCAGATCGCCTCGAGATTGTCCAGTCCTTCCCGGGTTTCG
>JAKALD010000038.1 GCA_021813275.1 Pseudomonadota bacterium
CCGCCTGGGGCGCCGGGCCGGCGACCCCGTGCCCCGCGTCGGCCGGCGGGGCCGCGGGCGCCGCCGGCAGCGCCACTGCGGCGATGGCCGGCTGCAGCGCGGCATCGCCTCCGGCATCGTGGGACTTCTTGCCGCGCTTGGCCTTGTCCTGTGCGACTCTGGCGCCTTTCGGGAGGGCGCCCTTGGCGGGCCCGGTGCTCGGCGCCGGCGTGCCGGAGGCGTTGCTCAGCTCCTGCGCGAGCACGAGCTGGAACGGACTCTTTTGGCGCGCGCCGCCGTGACCCGCCTCGGCAAGTGCGCGGCCGGCCGCGGCGGTCGCCGCCGGGGCGGCGACATCCGCACCCTTCGGCGCGGCGCCGGTTGCCGCAGACGATGCCGCGCTCGGCAGGGTCAATACGATGATCGTCATGGTGTCGGGCCGTGCAGCGCGGTCGCCGCTAGCCGGCGTGCGCGCGCTGCGCGGCGGCGACTTTCGCTCCGCACCGGTCGTCGTGCTCCTTCTGCTCGCGCCGCCGCTCGCGCAGCTGCTCGGCCTTCCGGTGGCGCTCGCTTAGCAGGTCGAAGCTCATGGCCTTGCGCTGCTCGGCCTGCCAGTGGCCGAGGCCGGCCGCGGCGCGCCTGTGCGTCTGCTCGACCGCATCGCGCTGCATCGCGATCGCGTCGTCGAGCCGGTCCATGAAGTGCTGGAAATTGCGCCAGGCGGCATGGTCGATGCCGCCGAGCGCGCGGTCGCGAAAGCGCGCCTGGTACTCGTCGCGGAACTCGAGCAACCGCTGGAGTTGCTGCTGCGCGTCTCGACCGAGCGCGTTCAGCACGCCCAGGTCGGCCGCCGCGGCGTCCGAGCGCCTGCGCGCGAGCTCCAGCAGATCCTGAAGCGGAAAGGGTTCGGGCATCGGGCCTCCTATGGTCGGGTTATCGGCACGTTCTTGGGTGGGAACAGGGCGGCGAGCCGCGCGACGCTGTCCTCGTAGCTGACGCGCTCACGCATGTCCTGCTGCAGGAACGCTTCCATCCGCGGAGCGGCCTCGATCGCCTCGTCGAGCACCGGGTCGCTGCCCGCGGCATAGGCGCCGACGCGGATGAGGTCGCGGCTGCGCTGCAAGCGCGTGTACAGGAGCTTGAAGCGGCGCACCGCCTCAAGGTGGGGCGCGTCGAGCAGGCTGGTCTGGGTGCGGCTGATCGAGGCCTCGATGTCGATCGCCGGGTAGTGGCCCTGGTCGGCGAGGGTGCGCGACAGCACGATGTGCCCGTCGAGCACCGCGCGTACGCTGTCGGCGATCGGGTCCTGCTGGTCGTCGCCTTCGGCGAGCACGGTGTACAGCGCGGTGATCGAGCCGCCGTGCTCGCCGCCGTTGCCGGCGCGCTCGACTAGCTGCGGCAGCTTGGCGAACACCGACGGCGGATAGCCCTTGGTCACAGGCGGTTCGCCGATCGCGAGCGCGATCTCGCGCTGCGCCATGGCTACCCGGGTGAGCGAGTCCATGAGCAGCAGCACGTGCCGGCCGCGGTCGCGGAAGTGCTCGGCGATGGCCGTGGCGTAGGCCGCGCCCTTGAGGCGCATCAGCGGGCTGGTATCGGCCGGGACGGCGACCACCACCGAGCGCGCCAAGCCGTCTCGGCCGAGGATGCTCTCGATGAATTCCTTGACCTCGCGGCCGCGCTCGCCGATCAGTCCGACGACGATGATGTCGGCGCTCGTGTAGCGCGCCATCATGCCCAGCAGCACGCTCTTGCCGACGCCGCTGCCGGCGAACAGCCCCAGGCGTTGGCCGCGCCCCAAGGTGATGAGCGCGTTGATCACGCGTACGCCGACGTCCAGCGCGTGTGTGATCGGCATGCGCTCCAGCGGGTTGAGCGGCCGGTTGTGGAGCGACGCGCTGTGCTCGGCGCGCAGCGGCCCGAGCCGGTCGAGCGGGCAGCCGGTGCCGTCGAGCACGCGCCCGAGCAGCGAATCGCCCGCCGGCACCAGGCGATTCCGGTCGCCGCTCTGGCGCCAGCGATGGCCGGACGGCGCGCTGCCAGCGGGCAGCGGTGCCGACTCGAGCGGCACGACCCTCGCGCCGGGCGAGAGCCCGTGCACGTCCTGCGCCGGCATCAGGTAGAGCTTGTGCTCCGAGAAGCCGACTACCTCGGCCTCCACGGCGCCGCCATGAGGCAGGAGCACGCTGCAGCTGCTGCCGACCGGCAACGGCAGCCCGACCGCCTCCATGACCAGCCCGGCGACGCGCGTCAGCCGCCCACTGGCGAGCAGCGGCCTGGCCTGCGTCACCCGCTCGCCGCACTCGCGCAGCATGCTACGCCAGCGCGCATCGCGCGCGGCCGCGTCGCTCATTCGAGCCAGCCCTCGGTGCGCCCGATCACAGCCAGCACCTCGCGCCAGCGCGTCTCCAGCGTCGCGTCGAGCTCGCCGCCGGCGGTCTCGACTCGACAGCCGCCGCGCGCGACGCGCGCGTCCTCGACCAGCTGCCAGCCGGGGCGCCGCAGGTGCTCGCCGAGATGCTCGCGCGCGAGTGCGGCGTCCGCCGGATGCATCACCAGGAGCAAACCATCGCGTGCCTGCGGCAGCGCGCGCAAGGCTTCCTGCACGCAGGGCAGCACCAGCTCGGGCTTCAGCTTGAGCGCTTCGCGTAGCATCTGCTTGGCGACCGTGAGGCTCAGTGTGAGCACGTCCTCGGCGGCGCGCTCGTCGAACTGGCGCAGCGCGAGGTCCAGGCCTGCGGCGAGCTGCTGGAGGCGTGCGGCCGCCTCCCGGCCTTCCTTGTACCCCGCAGCGTAGCCTTCCTCGTGCGCCTGTTGGTGCAGGCGCTCGATCTGCCCCGCGGTCGGAAGCTGGGGCGCGGCTCCGGCGGCGGGCGCGCGGCGGCCCGCGGGGTCGAAGCTGTCGAGCTCCCAGGGCTTGAGCGCGGCCAGGTGCTCGCGCGGCAGCAGCGGGCTAGACATAGGCGTCCTCACCCTTGGCGCCGAGCACGAGCTGCCCCTCGTCGGCCAGACGGCGGGCGACCTTGAGGATCTCCTTCTGCTCGGACTCGACCTCGGACAGGCGCACCGGGCCCTTCGCCTCGAGGTCGTCGCGCAGCATCTCGGCGGCGCGCTGCGACATGTTCTTGAACACCTTTTCGCGCAACTCGGGCGAGGCGCCCTTGAGCGCGACGATGAGCGAGTCCGACTGCACCTCGCGCAGCAGCAGCTGGATGCCGCGGTCGTCGATGTCGAGCAGGTTCTCGAACACGAACATTTCGTCGAGGATCTTCTGCGCCAGGTCGGCGTCGTGCGCCTTGACGCCCTCCATGACCGCGGTCTCCTGCGCCGTCGGCATGAAGTTGAGGATCTCCGCGGCAGCGCGCACGCCGCCCATCGGGGTCTTCTTCAGGTTGTTGCTGCCGGCGAGCAGCTTGCTAAGCACGTCGTTCAGCTCGCGCAGCGCCGTGGGCTGGATGCCGTCCAGCGTCGCAATGCGCAGGACCACGTCCTGGCGGCGGCGCTCGCTCAGGTGTCCCAGGATCTCGCCCGCCTGGTCGCGGTCCAGGTGTACCAGGATGGTGGCGATGATCTGGGGATGCTCGTTCTTGATGAGCTCCGCGATCGCCGCAGAGTCCATCCACTTCAGGCCCTCGATGCCGCTGGTGTCCCCGCCGTGCAGGATGCGATCGATCAGGTTGGCGGCCTTGTCGTCGCCGAGCGCCTTGGTGAGCACGCTGCGGACGTACTCGCGCGAGTCCATGCCGAGGGTGGTCTTCTCCTCGGCCTGGCCGCGGAAATCATTGAGCACGCCGTCGATCTGCTCGCGGGTGACGTTCTTGAGCTGCGACATCGCCGCGCCGAGCTTCTGCACCTCGCGCGGCCCGAGGTGCTTGATCACCTCGGTGGCGTTTTCCTCGCCCAGCGAGAGCAGCAAGATGGCACTCTTCCGCAGACCGTCATCGGTCATCGCCGCTCAACCAGTCCCGGACCACGTTGGCCACCAGCTTGGGCTCCTGGCGGGCGAGCTGCTTCACCGCCTGCAGGTTGTTCTCGTAGCCGGCCGCCGGGAGGCGGGGCGCCCCTTCCGCGGCCGCGCCCTCGGGCGCCGGGGGCGGCGCGGGCGGCGTGGTCACGCTCTTCACCACCGGCGCCACCACGCGCAGCGCGACGAACAGCGCCACGATCGCGATCAGCAGGTTCTTGCCCAGCCAGCCGGCGGTCGCGAGCAGGTCGGGCCGCTTCCAGAAGGGCGTCTCGACCTCGGCGGGCGCTTCGACGGTCGAGAAGGCAGTATTGACGACGTTGAGCGAGTCGGCGCGCTGCTTGTCGAAGCCCATGACCTCCTTGACCAGCGCGGTGATCTGCGCCATCTCCTGCCGGGGCAGGGGCTGGTAGCTGGTCTTGCCGTTGGCGCCGGTGACCTCGCGGTCGTTGACCACCACTGCGACCGACAGGCGCCGGATCGCGCCGACCGGCTGGCGCGTGTGGCGGATGGTCTTGTCGAGCTCGTAGTTGACGGTGGACTCCTTGCGCGTGGTCAGCAGCGGGGCAGGCGCGGTCGCGGACTTGGCGGCGGCCGCGGTGCCCGGGGGCGCATTGAGCGGGGCGCTCGCCGGCGGGGGCGGCTGGTTGCTGAGGGCGCCCGGCACGCCGCTGGCGGCCGGGGCCCCGAAGCCGGGCTCGGTCGACTCGCTCGTCTGCTTGCTGCGCACGGTCGCGGCGGAGCGCGCCTCGTTCGGCTTGTAGGTTTCGGCCACGTTCTCGGTCTGCGAGAAGTCGACGTCCGCAGTGACTTGGGCGTGCACGTTGCCCGGACCGGTGATCGGCAGCAGGATCGCCTCGATGCGCCTCGCGTAGCCCCGCTCGACGTCGCGCAGGTAGGCGAGCTGGTACGGGTCCAGGCCGGCGGTCCGCGCGCCGGTCGCGGTGAGCAGGTTGCCGTTCTGGTCGACTACGGTCACCCTCTTCGCCTCGAGGTCGGGCACGCTGCTCGAGACGAGGTGCGCGATGGCGTCGACCTGCGAGGGAGCCAGCGTGCGCCCGGCGTACAGGGTGACGAGCACCGAGGCGCTGGGCTTCTGTTGCTCGCGCAGGAACACCGACTGCTTGGGGATCGCGAGGTGCACGCGCGCGCTCTGCACCGCGGCAAGCGACTGCACCGAGCGCGCCAGCTCGCCCTCGAGCGCACGCTGGTAGTTGACCTGCTCGACGAACTGGCTGGTGCCGAATTTCTGGTTCTCGAGCACGTCGAAGCCGACCAGGCTGCCCTTGGGTAGGCCCAGGCTGGCGAGCCGCAGCCGCACCTCGTACACCTTGTCGGCGGGGACCATGAGCGCCCCGCCGCCGTCGGCGAACTTGTACGGCACGTTCATCTGCTGCAGGGCGTCGATGATCGCGCCCCCGTCAGAGCCCGACAGGTTGGTATAGAGCACGCGGTAGTCCGGCGCCTGGCCCCACATCCACAGTCCGACGAGGAGCGCGACCGCGGCCGCGAGCGCCGCCAGGGCGCTGAAGCTGCGCTGGCTCGGAATCAGGCGCGCGAGCGGCAGGCGCAGCGGCGCGGCTTGCGTTTCGGTCGATGAGTTCGCCATGGGATCCGGTGCTTCTCGGGGCTGCGCCGATTATGGCGAGCCCGGCCGCGGCCGAATCCGCGAGCAGAGGGGCTTTCCCCCGGCTATTTGACGCCCGGGCGCGCAGTGCGCGCTGCTAGTCTGCGCAGAGCCGGAAGCCGGCGCGCGGAGCACGCATGCATACATCGGCCATCGACGATCTCCTCGGGCAGCTGCGCGCCACCGCGGCGCAGCTCGAGCTGCCCGGCTTCGCGAAGCCGGCTGCCCCGGCCGCGGGCGGCGACTTCGCGGCGGTGCTCAAGGCCTCGCTCGACCAGGCGAACCACGCGCAGCTCGAGGCGGCGCGCCTTGCGCGCGCCTTCGAGACCGGCGCTCCCGGCGCGAACCTGAGCGACGTGATGATCGCGCTGCAGAAGGCGAACATCTCGTTCCAGGAGATCGTGCAGGTGCGCGACAAGCTCGTCTCGGCCTACAACGACGTCATGAATATGCAAGTGTGAGCGGGACGCCATGGCGGTCGTCGCCGTGTTCAACCGGAAGGGCGGGGTCGGCAAGACCGTCATCTGCGTGCATCTCGCTGCCGGCTTCTTCGGCCGGGCATGGCAGGTCAGCGCAGCCCCTTCAGGCGGACGTTGACCTCGCGCTCGATCTTGTGGATGTAGCGCTGGATGAGTGCGCGCTCGGCTTCCCGAAGGCCGACGAACTCGCAGCCCGAGCGCCGCCGCTTCTGACCGTTCTTCAGCGTGACTTCGAAGGTGCTCCGCACCCGCAGGTCGGCCGCGACCGTGCCGATCTCGGGCAGCGCGATGCGGCAGCCGTGCAGCAGCGTGCCGGGCTCGAATCCCGGCCCTTCGCGATGGTCGATCACGGCGATACCGCCGCAGCTCATGTCGAGGATCGTCAGCTCCACGGCCTCCGTGCCTGTCGGCGCCGGGGACGCGATCGCGCACTTTACCGGCCGCGTCACCGGCATCACCAGGCGGTAGTACTCACGCCGCTGCAAGCGCAGCAGCGTTTCCGGAAAGTCGAGCGCGAACGCGTCGCGCCCCGCGTGGGCCGCGCGGCGCAGGCCGTGCGCGACGAACTGCACCTTGACCCGGTCGAGCATGGCGACGAACACGATCTCGCGGCTCGCCAGCGCGCGCCGGTTGGCGTCCGCGTCGGCGCCGAGCTCGAGGATCAGCTCGCCGCGTCGGGGCGCGACCTCGAGCACCGAGGTGAGCACGAAATCGCTGCCCTGGTCGAAGAACACCGTGACGATCGTGCCCTTGCGCTGCATCGGCTCGAGGATCGAGGCGATCTCCAGCGGCGCGTCGATCTGGTAGCGGCTCTCGTCGGCGGAGGCGAGCTCGAACTTGACTGGGGTGTCGGTGGGTGCGCGCATCGGCGGAGCGGATCTCAGGGCAGGCGGGGGCGGCCGTCGCCGGGCTGCGGCCGCGCGGGCCCCTCGCCGGGCGCCAGGGAGTGCTCGATGCGGTAGACCCAGGCGAGCAGCTCGGCGACCGCGCGGTAGAGCTGCGGCGGAATGCGCCGGTCGAGATCGACCTGCATGAGCAGCGCCACCAGGTCCGGGGACTCGTGCACGTACACGCCGCTCTGGCGCGCCCGCTCGATGACCGTCTGCGCGATCAGGCCGCGGCCCTTGGCGACCACGCGCGGCGCGTCTTCGCCCGGGCCGTAGGCAAGCGCGACCGCCAGCTGGCGCGCGTCGTCAGGCTTCGGCATGGTGCTTCACCGACAGCTCGAGCAGCGCGATGCCGCCGCCAGCGAGCCCCGCGCCGAGCTCGAGGCCCCGCGCGCGCAGCTCGGCGGAGGTGCTCTCCCAGTCGGCGCGCAGGGTCACGCGTACGCCGTTCGTGGCGAGCGCGAGGCTGGCCGAGATGCCGCCCAGCCGCGGCAGGTGCAGGCGCAACGCTGTGTGCCAGGCCACGGGGTCGTCGGGTTCGCGCGCCTCGGCGGGGCGCTCCTCGACTGCCCAGTCGAGCCACTGGCCGGGCCAGATGGGGCCCCGCCAGAGAATGGCGTGAGTGTCCAAAGCCGCGAGCTGCTGCTGCACCAGCGGCAGCGCGTGCGCCTCGACGATCGGGTTGCCCGAAGACACCCCGGGCGCGAGCGGCGACGCGTGCGTGTGGGTGCCCGGCTTCCCGGCGGGAGCACCAGGCGCGATCGCGGGCGCAAGCCGCGTCTGGGGCTCGAGCAGCAGCTGCTCGAGCGTGCGCTCGCCGGCCACCCATTGCGCCTGGTGCGACTCGTAGAACAGCCCGCTGCGCTCGACGCTGCGCTGGAGCGCCTGCGCGAGCTCGGCCGGCGCGTCCGGCGCCGCAGCGAGGGGTGTAGCGTGCGTGAGCGCGGCCGCCCAGGTCGGCTCGCCCGAAGGCGCGGCGAGCGTCGCGGCGAGCCGGCCGGCTTCCGACACTGTCGCGCCGGCGGCGCTCGGATACTGCGCGGCGAGCGCGAAGGTGAGCTGTGGCTCGGTGCCCACCAGCACCAGCTCGAGCAGGTCGCCCGCGCGAAATCGGGCGGGCAGGCCCATCCGAAGCGTCTGGCCGCCGACGCTCACCGCGTAGTCTCCGTCGTGCAGGCGCGCGATGACGCGCGCCTGCACCACCTGGCCCGGGGAGAGTCTCGGCACGGCGGGCGGCGGCGTGCCCCCGCCCGAGCCGGATCGCGGCCCCACCGGAGGCGGCGGCTGGCTGAGCAGCACGGCGGGGATCATGGGGCGTTTGCCCGGAGGCCTTCACAGCTAGCGCCGGCGGGCACCGTAGACCAGCCTGAGTTTGCGCGCGCGCTCGCCGCTGCCGATCAGCGCCTCCAGCTCCGCCATCCAGGGCTCCACCAGGTCGCGGATCTCTGCATCCTCGGCGAGCACCTTGCGGATGATCTGCAGCTTGCGTTCGCGAAAGCTCACGTCGCCCGCGGCTGGGCTCTCGGCCGTGCGCAGGTGCTCGATCAGCCAGCGGCAGTCCTTCTCGAGCAGGGTGAGCCGCGCCCAGTCCGCGTGGCGGGCGGCATCGAGCATCTGGGCGCTCAGTTCCGAGATCGCTTCGTAGGTGGCGAGCAGGGTCGCGCTGTTGCTCATCGCTCATGCTCTCCCGGCCGCCGGCCCGCCGATCGCGTCCCACGCGCCCTTCAGATCGTTGAGCAGACCCTTTACCTCGTCGAGCGCCGCCGCGTCGTCGTTCAGGTTGGCGAGCAGCAGGCGGTGCGTCATGTACTGGTAGAGATCGTGCAGCTGCTGGGACAGGCTCCCGCCCGCGTCGCGGTTCAGTCCCGGGATCAGGCCTTCCTGCAGGATCGCGATCGCCTTGCCGATCGCCTCGCCCTTCGCCGCGACGTTGCCGCGCTGCATGTGCCCACGCGCGTGCGCCAGCGCGTTGAGCGCGCCTTCGTAGAGCAGCGCGATCAGGCGGTGCGGCGAGGCGGCGGCCACGCGCGCTTCGGCGTCGACCCGGCGATAGGCGCTGATGGCGTGCCGGCTGCTTTGCATGGGAGGTTCTCCGTCGGAAGGTCCTGGGGATCAGCCGCCCGACTTCGAGCCCGAGCTGGAGCTCTGCGTCATCGCGTTGAGCTGCTGCGTGAGGAACGCGCTGGTCGTATTCATGCTCGTCATGAGCTGGTCGAGCGACGTGAACTCCGACATGTACTGCTGCTGGATGAGCGCCAGGCGCTGCTGCCAATCGGCGCGCTGGCCGTCGATGTTCTTGATCGTTGCGTTGATGCCGTCGGTCGCGTTCGAGATCAGCCCAGAGGTGCCCAGGAACCCGCTCACCACGCTGTTGAGCAGGGAGGCGTAGCCCTGGGTGTAGCTGACCGTGCCGCGCGCGCCGGTCGTGCCGCCGGTCACCTGCACTTCCAGGCCATCGACCGCGCTGCCGGCGGCGCCGGTCACGTATTGTCCCGAACCTGTCCCGGCGAGACCGTCGATCGTACCGGCAACATCGGTGCCGAAGGCCGAGCTCGCCGCGGGGCCGAACACGTCGGCTTCGGCCGTGCCCCCGGTGACGCTCGCGCTCGAGCTCGAGCCGTAGCGGTTCGAGGTGATCACGAGCTGGTTCGAGGCATTGACGCTCACGCTCACGCCCGCGCCCGCCGCGGAGATCGCCGAGGCGCCGTTGATCGCGGACTGCAGCTGCGCGGCGAGCTGCGCGGGCGTATAACTGCCCGGCGCGAGCGTGATGCTCGCGCCGACGCCGTCCACGCTCACGTCGAGCTGGTCGTTCGAGCCCGCGGTGATCGTCGTAGTCGAGCCGAGCCCGACCGAGCCCGTGGCCCTTCCCTGCGTCGCGAGCGCACTCACGTTCACGCTGTAGGTCCCGGCCTGCGTGTTGGTTCCGGCGCTCACGTAGCTGATCAGGCTGTCGGTCGCGCTGCCGGCGCTCGCGAGCAGGCCGGCGACGCCGTTGAAATTGCCGGCGAGCGCGCTCTGCAGCTTCCCGGTGTCGAGCGCGAGGGTGCCGTCCTTCTGCAGCGAAACCCCGATCTGCGAGAGCAGGGTGAACGAGCTGCCTGCGCCCGGCAGCATCCTGCCCAGCACGTTCGCGATCTGGCCCTGGATCGTCTGCACGGTGAAGTCCCCGAGCAGCGGTCCGCCCTGCTGCGTGCTCGGGTCGTAGGCGGTGAGGCTCGAGAGCGTGCCTTCCAGGGCGTTGTACGCGGAGACGAAGGACTGCACCGCTCTTTGCACGGCGTTGGTATTCTGGGCCACGGAAACCGAGGTGCCGCCCGCCTTGAGCAGGTTGAGCGTGACCCCCTGGATCGCGCCGGTCACCGTGTTGCTCGCGCTCGTGACGGAAATGCCGTTCACGCTGAGCGAGGCGTCCTGCGCCGCGGTGGTCTGCGTGAGGTTCTGGGTCCCCGTCGGATCGTAGGAGAGCAGCCCCTGCAGCGTCGCATCGCCCGAGACGGTGATCTTCATGCTCGAGGCGGCGCCCGTCTTGTTCGAGGTGAGCACCAGGTGGTAGGGGCTCGCGCTGCCGTCGTTCACGATCGTCGCCGTGACCCCGAGATTGGCGGCGTTGATCGCGTCGCGGATGCCCTGCAGCGAGTCGTTGGTGCTGTCGATCGTGACCGTGCCGCTCGGCTGCGAGCCGTCCTGCGCGAAGCTCGCGCCGGTGTACACCCCGTTGGTGAGCGAGCCGCCGCTGATCGTGCCGAACTGGAAGGTGAGCGTGGTCGTGGCGCCCGAGCCGATCGCAGCTGTGGTGCTGGACTGCCCCGCCGCGGAGATCGTCTGCGCCTGGGCGAGCTGATTCACGGTGACGGCGTAGGTCCCGGCCGCCGCGCCGCTCGCGGCCGATGCGCCGAGCACCGTTGCGTCCGCGGGCATCGCGCTCAGGGTCTGGTAGGTCGTGGGATCGGTGAGACTGCCGAGCGCGCTCTGGAAGCTCGAGAGCGCCCCGCTCAGCGAGCCGAACGCCGTGAGCTCGGCCTGGTAGCTCGCCTCCTGGGCCGCGAGCTGATTGAGCGGTTGGCTCTCGACGGTCATCAGCTGCGACACGATGCTCTGCACGTCGAGGCCCGAGCCGATCCCGGGCGAGGACATGGTCGGCGTGGCGTAGCCGGTCCCGCCCAGCGAAGAAGCCGACGTGCCGGTCGTGGGACTGGTGTAGGCCGTGGTGGTGCTGGAGGAGGATGCGGGGGTCACGCTCATCGCTTGTCCTTCGACGCGATCCGCTTGATGGAAATAGCGACCGGAACCGGCTGGACTTGAGCGCTGCGGGCCTCAGGCTCGGGCGCTGACGAGCAGGCCCTGCACGCGGTTGAGCGCCCGGGCGAGCTCCAAGGCATCCTGCGACGGGATCTGGCCGATCACCGCGTTGCTGCGGCGGTCGACCACCCGAACCACCGTCTCGCGCGCCTGGGGGTCGAATTCGAGCTTGACGTCCGAGGGCAGGGCCTGGAGGGCTTCGTTCAGGCGATCGACCACTCCTTGTAGCTGCGCGGCAGTAGGCGCAGCCCCCGGCGTCGCGATGCCCGGCGAGTGCCGGGGCACCGCGGCGGCGGGAGCCGCTCCCTCTGGCGTGGCGCCCGGCGGAGGGGCGGTGCCGATCGGGCCGAGTTTCATGATTCAGGCGGTGCCCGCGCCGGCCGGATGGTGGTTCCGGCCGGCGGGCCGCTGCCTTACGGCAGCAGCTTGAGCACCAGATTGGGCAGCTGGTTCGCCTGCGCCACCATCGCCGTGCCCGCCTGCTGCAGGATCTGGGCGCGCGCCATGTTCGCCGTCTCCTGGGCGAAGTCCGCGTCCGTGATCCGGCTGCGGGCCGAGGTCAGGTTGAGCGAGGTCGTCTGCAGGTTCGACACCGTGTTGGTGAACCGGTTCTGCACGGCGCCGAGCTCGGCCTGCGCGCTATTGACCTGGTCCAGCGCGGCGTCGATGAGGCTGATGGCGTTGTTGGACCCAGCCACCGTCGAGATGTCGAGGGTCGACAGCGAGGTCAGGCCGGGGGTGAGGCCGTTAAGACCGGCATCGGCCAGGCCCGTGCTGCCGGCGGTGCCCGCGTTCGCCAGAGTGAAGCTCTGCGAGGAGTTGAGCGTGATCGTGCCGCCGTTGTAGTAGTTGTTAGACGAGATCGACGAGAGGTCCGCGCCGGTCGTGGACGTGGCGTAGGCGATGTTGGTCGTGCCGGTGCCGTTGGCGGCGACCGTCCAGCCCGTCGTCGTCGTCGTTCCGTAGCGCGAGTCGGTCAAGGACACGACGCCCGAGCCGTTGTCGCTCGCCGAGACCGGCTGCAGCGCGGCGAACGTCGGCGCGGTGGAGCCGGCTGCCAAGGTGTACGCGGCGGCGAATTGCGAGGAGATCGCGTCGCCGGCGGCCAAGCTCTTGATTCCGACCGTCACATTAGTCGCGTCGACCACGGAATTGGAGGTGGTGGAGGTGTCGAACGTGAACGTCACGCCGTTCACGGTCACCGTGCTGCCGTTTGCTGGCGCGGTGCCGCCGAACGTCAGCGTCTGGACGTTCTTCGCGGCGCCGGTACCGCCGACGTGCGCAGTCAGCCCAAGGTTCATGAGCTTGGTGGCCGCGCTCGCGTTCGCCGAGGTTAGCTCGATGTCGCGCCCGTCGGTGGCGGTCAGCGTGAGCGCGCCGCTGTTCACGTCGCTCGTCGCTGTGACGCCAGTTTGCGCGGAGGCGGCGTTGATGGCGGCGGCAAGTGCGCTGCCCTGCGCCTGGGCGGTGGTCTGAGCGGCCACCGGGCCGATCGAGATGCCGTTGATGCTGAGATCGCCGTTCAGCAGCGACTGGTCCGCGACCGGCGCCGAGCCGGTGACGCTGTTGGTGGCGGTTGCGCTCACGCCGGTGCTGGAGGTCACCGCGTTGATCGCGGCCGCCTTGGCCGCGGCGCTGCCTGCGTTCCAGCCGGCGACGCTCGCGTTGGCCACCGAAGCCCCGACGCTGGCGCCGTTGATCGAGATGGTCGAGCTCGCCGTCCACGCATTGGAGGCCGCGCCGCCCGTGGTTACGCTGGTTCCTGTCCCGCCGTATGAGCCGAGCGAGGTCGTGGTGGCGCTCGAGATGCTGACGTTGATCGTCTGGTTGGCGTTCGCACCCACCTGGAACTGCGCGCCTTGGAAGCTGCCGTCGAGCAAGCTCAGGCCGTTGAACTGGGTGGTCGTCGCCACGCGCTGGATCTCGGCGAGCAACTGCTGCGCTTCCGCGTTCAGCGACTGGCGGTCGGTCGAGGAGTTGGTCGAGTTGGCCGACTCGAGCGCCAGCGTGCGCATGCGCTGCAGGGCGTCGTCCACGGACTGGAGCGCGCCGCCCGCGGTCTGCGCGAGCGAGATGCCGTCGTTCGCGTTCTGCGCGGCCTGGTTCATGCCGTTGATCTGCGCGGTCATCCGCTGCGAGATCGAGTAGCCGGCTGCGTCGTCGGCCGAGCTGTTGATGCGCAGGCCCGAGGACAGCCGCTGCACCGCGGTGGCGAGCTGGCTCTGCGTCCTGTTGAGGTTGAGCTGCGCGTCGAGCGAAATGATGTTGGTGTTGATCACTGAAGAGGCCATTCGTATCTCCTTATCCTGTAAAGAGGCTCCGGCGACGTGCCGGTCACGTTGGCCCGCCCCGACGTGGGGGCTCGGAACCGCCGTTGTTCCGGTTATCGGACGGCGCCCGCCAAAGGTTTAGGAGCGTGACGAATGTCCGCTCGCCGGGTCGAGCCCGGGCGGCCGCTGGGGGAGCGGGAGGGACCTAGAGCGCGACGATCGCGCGGTTCTTGCCCTCGCGCTTGGCGGTGTAGAGCGCCTGATCGGCGCGCGCGAACAGCGAGTCCCGGCTCTCGGCGGTGCGGCGCTGGGCGATCCCGGCGCTGAAGGTCATGTGCAGCTGCGCGGTGCCGGTGTCGTAACGGCGCTGGTCGAGGACGCCCTGCAGGCGCTCCATTACCGTGGTCGCCACCGCGACCGAGGCCTCCGGCAGCACGACCGCGAATTCCTCGCCGCCGTGGCGGGCCACCACGTCGTGCGGGCGCAACGCCTCGCTGATTATGGCGACCAGGTGGCGCAGCGCGCCGTCGCCGACCTCGTGCCCGAACCGGTCGTTGATGCGCTTGAAGTCGTCGATGTCGATGAGCGCCACGCACAGCGGGGTGCCGCTGCGGTCCGCGCGCGCCGTCTCGCGCTCGAGCAGCTCGTGCAGGCCACGGCGGTTGAGTGCGCCCGTGAGCGGATCTTCCCGCACGAGCCGGTGGATCAGATCGAGCTCGGCCTTGAGCTCCTCGATGCGCCGCTCCGCCGCCTGGACCTGCCGGCGCGCGGCGGCCAGCTCGCCCACGGCGTGCAGGGCGTGCGTATCGCGCAGCGCTTCGTCGAGCAGCCCGACGATCCCGGGAACGTCCCCCGTCTGACGGATCTTTTGGGCGTATGCCTCGATGCGCGCATAGTACCCCGCCGCGGCGTTCTCCTGCGCGGCCGCGAGGCCGTCCTGGGAGCGCCCGGAAGCCGCGCCTTTCTGCGCGGCGAGCCGCGGCGCGCCGGGTCTGCGTGTCGCGGAATTCTTGGTGGTCGTAGGCACGGTGGAGTTTGCCTCGATCTCGATTCGCGGCAGCGTAATCCGCCGCGCGGCCGGCCGAGCGCCGGAACAGAGCGGAAAACGCCCTCCAATTCAGGCGACCGGCCCCTCGCCGGGCGTCGCGGCGGCCGCGACCCGGTTCTTGCCGGCTTGCTTGGCCCGGTACAGCGCCTTGTCAGCACGCGCGATCGCATCCGTGTGGCCTTCGCCGGCCTCGCGCTGCGCGACGCCCGCGCTGAAGGTGATGAGCACGCGCTCGTTGTCGTGCAGGAAGAACGTCCTGGTGAGATTGCGCTGCAGCCGGGTCATGACCTCGACGGCCTCCTCGGCGCGGGTCTCGGGCAGCAGCAGCAGGAATTCCTCGCCGCCGTAGCGCGCCAGGATGTCGCCCGGCCGCATCGTGCGCTTGACCACGCGCGCGAGGTGCACCAGCGCCTCGTCGCCCGCCTGGTGCCCGTGGACGTCGTTGAGGTGCTTGAAGTTATCGATGTCGAGCAGCGCGACGCACATCGGCTTGGTCTGGCGGTCGGCGCGCGCGGCCTCGCGCTCGTAGGCGTCCTCCAGCCCGCGGCGGTTGAGCGCCTTGGTCAGGGGATCCTCGCGAACCAAGCCGCTGACCTGGACCAGCTGCGCCTCCAGCTCACGGATGCGCTCCTCGGCGGCGCGCGCCGTGCTCTCGGCGGCGTCGAGCTCCATCCCACGGGTGTCGCGCATCAGGTCGTCGAGCACGGCGTTCAGCTGCCCGATGCCCTCGGCCTTGCGCAGGCGCTCGCCGTAGCCGGCGAGCCGGTGATGGTACCGGCCGGTGGAGACCGAGAGCTCGCCCAGCCGCGCGATGAAATCCGCGAGCATCCGCTTGAGCGCCGCTTGCGCCTCGCGCAGGCCGCCGCGCAGCACGCCCTGCTTGTAGATCACTTCCTTGAGATGCCGCTCGGCGTCGGACACCGCACGGGGGCTGAGCGGCTGCGCGACGACGGACTTCAGGAGCGCGATCTGGCCGCTCACCCAGCGGTCGTCGGGCAGCAGCTCGGCGGTATTGTCGATCATGAGGCGCAGCAGGCGCAGCAAACCCTGGTGCAGCTCGGCGTGCTGACCGCCACGCAGCTCCAGCTTGTAGTAGAAGCGCTTGAGCTCCGAGCCCAGCTGGCCCGGGCCGGCGGCCTCGCCCGGAACGCGCGCCGTTTTCGCGATTGAGAGGGCTTCCTCGGCAGGTCGGGGGCGTGACTGAGCTGTGAGGCCACGGCGAGCTCGAGGGTCTGCGCGAGCAGCTCGCGCCAGTGCCCGGGAACGTCTGCGGGCGGGGAAGCCCCCGAGATCTCGAAGTACAGCTGCCGGTAGTTGTCCGGGGTCGGGGCGACGCGCTGCGCCGCGAGCTGGCGCAGCGCGTCGCGCGCGATCTCCGTCGGGTTGGTCAGCTTGGTCATCAGGGGCGCTGGCCTGGGCCAAGCGGTTATCGGCGCCCGCCGCCGATACTTGAGGGCTATTCCACCAGGCCGTTCTTGAGCGCGTAGTGCGTCAGCTCGGCGTTGTTTTTTAGCTTCATCTTCTCCAGGATGCGGGCGCGGTACACGCTCACGGTCTTGACGCTGAGCGAGAGCTCGTCGGCGATTTCGGTCAGGGTCCTGCCGGAGGCGATGAGGCGCAGGGTCTGGAACTCCCGGTCCGAGAGCGCCTCATGGGGCTGGCGATTTCCGTCACCGGAAAGCGTGTCGGCGAGCTCCTCGGCGAGAGTGCTGCTCACGTACTTGCGGCCGCTGGCGACCCGGCGGATCGCGGTCACCAGCTGAGCCGGAGCGCTCTGCTTGTTCAGGTACCCGGAGGCGCCCGCGCGCAGGGCGCGCAGCGCGTAATGCTCCTCGGGATGCATGCTAAGCATCAGCACCGGGAGCTTGGGCTTCTCCTTCTTGATCAGCTTCAGCGCGTCCAGGCCGTTGCGGTCGGGCAGGGTCACGTCGAGCACCACCACGTCGAAGCGGCCTTCGCGGGCGAGGCGCAGCGCCTGCGCGGCGTCCCCGGCCTCGCCTTCGACCGCCATGTCTGTGGTCTCGGAGATGATGTGCCGCAGGCCCTGGCGCAAGATGGCGTGGTCGTCGGCGATGAGAATCTTGATCATGTCTGCGCTGCTCCGCTACGCGTTGAAGGATGAAAGGCGGCTCGGGGGCCGTAGTACGCGGTGGCGTCGCGCCGCCTCATCGCCGCGCCTCGCTCCCGGAAAGGTCCGGGCTTCCGTGTTTGGCGGCGCCGAGCGGCGCCGGGATCTCGGACGACGCGCCGGCTGTCGGGATGCGCACCACCACGGTGGTCCCGCGCCCCGGAATGCCCGTCACGCTCGCCTCGCCGCCCAGGTCGCGCGCCCGTTCGACGATGCTGTGCACGCCGAACGAGCGCGGCTTGGACAGGTCGCCCTCCGTCAGCCCGCGGCCGTCGTCGTGCACGCTGAGCTCGAACCGGTCGCAGTCGAAGCCCAGGCGTACCGCGACGTGCGAGGCGTCGGAGTGCTTGGCGACGTTGGTCAGAGCCTCCTGGAAGATGCGGAACACGGCGAAGGCGGCATCCGGATCGAGCTCGATCTCTTCGCCCGAGCGTTCGACCGCACAGGCGACGCCGAAGTGCTTGCCGAACTCCTTCGCCTGCCATTCGACCGCCGCGACGATCCCCAGGTCAAGGATGCCCGGGCGCAGCTCGGTCGAGATGCGGTGCGTGGTCTCGAGCGCGCTGTCGGCGAGCGCTTCGATCGAGGAGGCGCGCTCGTGTAGGTGATCCAAGTTGAGTGGCAGGTGCTTGGCCAGGCGCAGCAGCTCGATCTTGATCGCGGTAAGGGTTCCGCCGAGGTCGTCATGAATCTCGCGCGCGATGCGCGTGCGCTCGCGCTCCTTGACGCTCTGGATGTGCGCCGACAGCTCGCGCAGGCGCTCGCGCGAGCGGCGCAACTCGAATTCGGCGAACTTGGCGTGCGAGACGTTCAAGATGATCCCTTCCCACTGCACCTCGCCTCCGGCCAGGCGGCGTGGGGTCGAGCGCAGGTTGAGCCACTTGTGCTCGCCGTGCGCGAGCGCGATGCGGCCCTCCCAGTTCCAGGCGCCGAGGCGGTTGGCGGAGAGCGCCATCGAGTCGAGGAACGAGCCGCGGTCCTCGGGCGCGATGCGCTCCACCAGGTGAGCCGAGTCGTGCATGAGGCCGGCGGCCCGCACGCCGAGCAGGGTCAGGCAGCCCTCGCTCGCGTAGGGGAACAGGAACGAGCCGTCGGGCAGCCGCAGCAGCTGGAACACCATGCCCGGGATGTTGGTCACGATGGCTCGGTAGCGCGCCTCGCTCTCGCGCAACGCGAGTTGGGCGAGCTGGCGCTGCCTGCGGTTGTGCGCCTCCTTCAGGCAGCGCTCGACGGCCGGGACCAGGCGCCCGAGGTTGTCCTTCATGATGCAGTCGTCGGCGCCCGCGCGCATCAGCCCCACCGCCGCCTCCTCGCCGATGCAGCCGGAGACCACGATGAACGGCAATTCCGGCACGCTCGCGTGGCGCAGCGCGAGCGCGTCGTGGCCGGTCAGCAGCGGCAGATTGTAGTCCGAGAGCGCCACGTCCCAGTCCCGCTCCGCGAGCGCCGCCCGCATTTCCGCCATGCTGTCGACTCGGCGGCTGCGCGGCTCGAAGCCGCCCTTGCGCAGCGTCTCGAGCGTGAGCGTCGCGTCGTCCTCGGAGTCCTCGACCAGCAGGACCTTCAGCGGCTTACTCGGCATCGAAGAGCGGACTTTCGTTCAGCGCCAACTAGTAGAGCCAGATGCGGCGCGTCACGCGGACGAAGCTGGTGAATTCGACCGGTTTGCGCACGTGCTTGAGGATGAGGGACGCTGCCATGGCGGCCCGCTCGCTCCGGCTATTCATGGCCGGGTAGCGTGAACAGGAACGCCGCCCCGTTGCCGGGCCGGGCTTCGGCCCAAATGCGCCCGCCGTGGGCCTGGACGACGCGCTGCACGATCGCGAGCCCGATGCCGGTGCCTTCGAAGTCGCGCGCGCTATGCAGGCGCTGGAACGGGCGGAACAGCCCGTCGGCATATGTCATGTCGAAGCCCACCCCGTTGTCGCGCACGAAGTACACCGCGTCCGGTCCTTCGCCGCTGCGGCCGAACGCGACCTGCGGGCGCGGCTGCCTGGCGGTGAACTTCCAGGCGTTGGCGAGCAGGTTCTCGAGCGCCACGCGCAGCAGCCGCGGGTCGCCGGTGACGCTCAGGCCGTCCTGCACGCTGAGCTTCACCGCATGGCCCGGCGCGGCGGCGCCGACTTCAGCGGCGACCTTGCGCACCAGACCGCTCAGGTCGATGCGCTCGTTGCGGTCCGGCCGGCGCGACAGACGCGACAGGGTGAGCAGGTCGTCGATCAGCTCCTTCATGCGCAGGCTCGCCGCACGAATGCGCTGCAGATAGTCCCTTCCGGTGGCGTCGAGCTGCGCGGCGCAGCGCTCGATCAGCAGCTCGCTGAATCCCTCGATGCCCCGCAGCGGTGCGCGCAGGTCGTGCGAGACGGAATAGCTGAACGATTCGAGCTCCCGATTGAGCGCTTCCAGCTCCCGGGTGCGTCTCGCGACGCGCTGCTCGAGCTCGGCATTGAGCCTGCGCACTTCGTCCTCGGCCCGCTTGCGCTCGGTGATGTCGGTGCTGATGCTGAGCACGTAAGCCGTGCCGTCCGCCATCACCAGCGGCGTCTTGACCGTGTGATACCACGACGCGTTGGCGTCAGCGTGGGTGCTGATCTCGTCCAGCACGAGCGTGCGCCGCGCGCTCAGAACTTCGCGCTCGACGCCGTCGAGCGCGCTGGGGAGCACGCCCGGCAGGTCCGCCGAATCGAGCATGCGCGCCATGCTGCTGCTGATGAGCACGTAGCGTCCGTCCGCGTCCTTTACGTAGATGACATTAGGGTCGGTGTCGAGCACCTGACGCATGAACTCG
>JAKALD010000290.1 GCA_021813275.1 Pseudomonadota bacterium
CGCGGCCATGTCGTCGACCGCGATCGTCTCCAAGCTCCTCGCCGAGCGCTTCGAGCTGGACACGCCGCACGGGCGCGAAATCGTGGGCGTCCTGCTCTTCCAGGACCTGGCGGTGGTGCCGCTGCTGATCCTGATCCCCGCGCTCGGCAGCTCGGCGCAGCAGATCGGCGCGGCGCTCGCCCTCGCGCTCGGCAAGGCGCTCGCCGCGCTCGCGGTGCTGCTGCTCGTCGGGCCCTGGGTGATGCGCCGCTGGTTCGGCGTGGTCGCGCGCCGCCGCTCGACCGAGCTGTTCGTGCTGAACGTGCTGCTCGTCACGCTCGGCCTCGCGTTCGTCACCGGCCTCGCCGGCCTGTCGCTCGCGCTCGGGGCCTTTCTCGCCGGCATGCTGATCGCGGAGACCGAGTATCGCTACCAGGTCGAGGAGGACATCAAGCCGTTCCGCGACGTGCTGCTCGGGCTGTTCTTCGTCACGGTCGGCATGATGCTCGACACGCGGCTGGTGCTCGGCAGGCTCGGGCTGGTGCTGCTGCTCTTGGCGCTGCTCGTGGGGCTGAAGTCCGCGCTCGTGGCCTCGCTGTCGCGCGCCTTCGGCAGCCCCGCCGGGACGGCGCTGCGCGGCGCGCTCGGCCTCGCGCAAGGCGGCGAGTTCGGCTTCGTGCTGCTCGCGCAGGCCGCGCCCGCCGGCATCGTGCCGCAGGAGGTGCTGCAGGCGCTGCTCGCGGCGATGATCCTGTCGATGCTCGCGACACCCTTCGTGATCGCGGCGAGCGACCGGATCGCGCTGCGCTTTTCGGGCTCGGAATGGCTGCGGCGCTCGCTCGCGCTGCACGAGGTGGCGGTGAAGTCGCTCGAGAGGGAGCGCCACGTCATCATTCTCGGCTACGGGCGCAACGGGCAGCGTCTCGCGCGCCTCCTCGAGGCCGAGGGCGTGCGCTACGTCGCGCTCGACCTGGACCCGGAGCGCGTGCGCGAGGCCGCGGCTGCGGGCGACACGGTGGTGTTCGCCGACAGCGCGCGGCGCGAGTCGCTGATCGCCGCCGGCATCGCGCGGGCGGCGGCGGTCGTGCTGACCTTCGCCGACGCGGCTGCGGCGACGCGGGTGCTCGCGCACATCCACGCCCTCAACCCGGCGGTGCCGGTCATCGTGCGCGCGCGCGAAGAATCCGACATTGCGCCGCTCACCGCGGCCGGGGCCTCGGAGGTCGTGCCCGAGGCGCTCGAGTCCGGGCTGATGCTCGCCTCGCACACGCTCGTCTGGCTGGGCGTGCCGGTCAACCGCGTCGTGCGGCGCATGCGCGCGGTGCGCGACGAGCACTACGGGCTGCTGCGCGGCCTCTATCGCGGCGCGGGCGACGAGGCGGAGACCGTGGAGGCGGCGCAGCCGCGGCTGCGCGCGGTGACGCTCGCCGGCGGGGCCTACGCGATCGGAAAATCGCTCGCGGAGCTGCGCCTCGAAGAGATCGGCGTGGAGCTGAAGCAGGTGCGCCGCCGCGGCGAGCCGGCGAAGCTCGCGCCGGCCGAGGCGGGGCCGCTGCGCGACGGCGACGTGGTCGTGCTGCTCGGGGTGCCCGAGCTGCTCGAGGCGGCCGAGGCGCGGCTGCTGCAGGGGTGAGTGCCCGGCGCGCGCCGCTTTTACCATCGCGCTGGCGATGGCGCGAGCGTCTCGCCAGCTCACCTCTCATTTGAAGAGCGCCGCAATATCCGCCATCGGCCGGAAGAGCTTCATCGGCTGATCCGGGAAAGGCAAGAAGCCCTCGCGCTCGTAGAATCGGCGCGCCGATTGGTCCTTCGCGTCGACAACTACGGCAAAGGAAGCGATCTCGCTGCGCAATGCGCGCAGAAGCGCATCGGCGAGCAGGAACCGGCCGTAGCCCTTGCCCCGGTGCTTCTGGTCGACGGCAAGTCGGCCCAGCAGAGTGGCCGGTACGAGCGGATATCGGGGCAGGCGACGCGTCAACTCGCCCGGAAGCTCGCCAAGCATCACGGCCGTCGCGGACAGCGAGTAGTAGCCGGCGATCGAGCCGTCGGCAAGGACAAGCACAAACGTCGCCGCAATGTTCTTGCGTGCTTCCTGTCCTGCCTGCGTCCGAAAATAGCGGTCGAGCGGCTCCACGCCGCTCGCGAACGGGCGGCGATCGTGTTGCGGCCCGAGAATCTCGACGCGTACGCCTTCGAGAGAGCCCGCCACGAATCAGACGCCGGTCGCCGCGCGATAGCGGCGCACCGTGTCGCGAAGCCGATCGTCCACAGGTCGGGGATTGAGCAGCGCTTCCACGAAGGCTTCGCTGTCACGCACCGAGAGCTCGAGCCGTTGGTGTTCCTCGATCGTGCGCCGTGCCGCGTCCTGGACGCTGGTCAGGACGAAATCGGTGATCGTCCGACCCTGCAGCGCCGCAGCCCGGTCGATGAGGCGCTTCTGCTCGACGGTCACGCGGGCCTCCAGCCGCTGCGCGCGGGCACGTTCAGGCTTTCGTTTGGAAGTTGCACGGGTCATGGGGACTCTCCGGATGATAATGTACGGCCAATGGCCGGCCGCTTCAAGGCCATCGCAGGGTCGTATCGGAGGAGCGCCCGAGCCGCCTTGCTCTAGGGAGCCGCGCGGCGGATCGCGTGCAGCCGCGGGCGCAAGTAAATTTCGGGAGCGGTTGGGCGTGGGGCGAGGAACTCAGGCGCGACCGATGTGCAGGGCCTTGATCGGGACCTTTGTGCGGACCCTAGGCTTGAGCGCTCCGGTCAACCCGGCGAGCGATCTCACCTTGGGACGCAGCACGGTCGTGCGGTCGGGCATGACGGTGAAGACCACGCGGTCGTGAGGCCGCAAACCGAGCGCACGCCGGACCTCGACGGGGATGGTGATCCGGTCTCTGCTGGTCACGAAAGCTACCGGCATCGCGAGCTCCTCACGAGTAGGTGAATCGCCGGCACGGGCGAACCAAGTCGGCACGAACGGCTTCAAGGCCGACACACGAAACCATTTTATGCCGTCGCGCGGTTCCAAGTGACCGGATCGCGCTGCGGCCGAGGCGCGACTGCTGGAGGGATGGGCGGCCGATCGGCCGCGGCGGCTCCGCGCTCTCGAGCCTTGTGCCGCCGCAATCGGGCACGTACGGCGAAGCGCCGGCTGCCGTAGCTGCATCGTGTAGCTACAATGGTCGCGCGTTCACCTAGGACGAGGCGAAGCGCAAGGAGAACCTCAAGAAGCACGGGATCGACTTCGCGGACGCTGCTGCCGTCTTCGCCGGGTACACCGCGACGGCAGAAGACACCCGAGAGGGATACGGTGAGCCGCGGTACCTCACGCTCGGCATGCTGCACGGGGAGGTGGTCTCCGTGACGCACACGCCGAGAAAGGACGACGATCACATCATCTCAATTCGCAAGGCTACGAGACATGAAGCGCGTTTCTACTTCTCGCAAATCGCGGACTGACGTCAAGCGGCTGAAGTCCATGAAGGATTCCGACATCCTCATCGACAGGGACGCTCCCGAGTGGACCCCCGAGATGTTCGCTCGCGCGATCGTGCGCAGGGGCCTCAGGCCGGTCCCCAGAAAGTCGCTGCTGTCGCTGCGCATCGACGCGGACGTTCTGGCATGGTTCCGCGCTCAGGGGCGCGGCTATCAGTCGCGTATGAATGCGCTGCTCAGGGCGTTCATGGAGGCGCACAAGTAAGGTAAGAAGCGGGCGAGGCGCAGCTCTTGTAGGGACGAAAAAAAGCCGGCTTGCGCCGGCCTTTTTTCGTGCCGCTGGGCGGCTTAGATCTGTTTGCAGATGAGATAAGTGTTAGTTCCTGTTTCCTGATAGTCCGGGGTCTGCGTAGTGGTCGCAACAGGGGGATTCGGCGCCGATTGCAACTGGCCCCTTACAGTTCCACTGGCGATATGACCGTCGTCCATTTGGGTATCGAGAGCGATTGCGACCTTGTCAGGAATATTCGCCGAGCAAACGATCAGTCCGGCGAATCCGCCACCGCTCGCAGCCGGCAAAACTTGCCCCCCGGCACTGTCGCCAGTTTGAACCCCAATTAGCCCTGAGAAGGCATTGAACGGATTTGACGCGCCCGAGCCCGACACGAAACCGGCCCGCCGCAAGTCATCCCACCACAAGCAGGTTTCCGGCGTTGCGGACACAGCCACCGCAGGACACCCGCTTCCAGCGTTGTTATAGGTTCCCTCAACGATCCCATTCCCAGCGGTTGAACTCTTGATTGACGGGCTCCACCG
>JAKALD010000039.1 GCA_021813275.1 Pseudomonadota bacterium
GCGTGACGCTCACGCCGCCGCCCCGGACGATCTTGACCTTTTCCTCGCCCTCGGTGATCTCGAGCTCGGCTATCCCCGAGACCTGCACGAGGTCGATCAGCTTCTTCAGCTTGCGCAAGTCCATTCCGTTTCCTCCCCTCCCCGGGGGCGCGGCGGCCGCCGGCCGCCGCGGCACGTTCAGTCTCTTGGTTCGCTGGCCGCGCGGACCAGCGCGTAGGCGAGCGCCAGCTCGTAGCCCTGGGTGCCCAGCCCGCAGATGGTGCCCGCCGCCAAGTCCGAGAAGTAGGATCGGCGCCGGAACGGCTCCCGGGCATGGATGTTGGACAGGTGGACTTCAATGAACGGGATGCGCACCGCCGCCAGCGCATCGCGCAGGGCGACACTGGTGTGCGTGTACGCTGCCGGGTTGAAAACGATGAAGCCGACGCCCTCTCGTCCTGCCTGCTGAATGCGGTCGACCAGCTCGCCCTCGTGGTTCGACTGGAAGCACTGGACCTCCGCGCCAGCCGCGGCGGCGGCGGCCGTGAGTCGCCGATTGACGTCCTCGAGCGTCGCTCGGCCGTAGATATCGGGCTCGCGGGAACCGAGCAGGTTGAGGTTCGGGCCGTGCAGGACCAGGATGCGCCTCGTCACGCGGTCGGTCTTTCTTCGCTTTTTCACGGAAGTTCGGCGCATTTTACCCTCTTTCCCCGCTCTCCCTATCCACGCTCGGGCAGTCTCGCCGGCACTTGCCGCGGCTCCAGCCGTACGCTCGGGAACCCAAGGCTCACGGGGCGCGGAGCCATTGCGGCCAGCCGAGCGACCGCGAGGGCGGCTTGGGCCGCGCGCCAAGCGGCATGAGCACCGCGGAGCTGAAATCGGCCGCGGGCCCAAGGCCTCAGTGGCGTTAGACGGCGTTGCCGGCGCTTTCGACGGAGCTCGTCGAAATTAGCGCGGGTCGAACAGTGATCCGTGCAGGCCGGCGGGCTGGTGATCGCGTCCGGCCCAGTGACGCTTAGGGCGTCACGTCGGCCGAAGGGGCATGCTCCCCCTCGACCAGCGCGGCAACCTCCGCGATCCCGGCGCGCTCGATCGTTCGCCCGGCCTGCGAAGTCTTGAGCGCGAGCCGCTCGTCGCGCGGGTCGAAGACGGAGACTCTGAGCTGCGCGCCCTGCCAGGACAGCGTGAGCAGCGTCACGCTGCGCGGGCGGTCGCCGGCGTAGCGCCGCACGTCGCTCGCGGCGTAGGCGATGCTGCGATCGAGCAGGAACAGCTCGACTTCCTTGGCGCTCTCGGGAAACAGCTGCAGGTCGATCTCGGCGTAGCGCCCGGCGATGCCCCTGAGCACGGGGCCCGCGAGATAGGGGTGAAATCGCGCCAAAGCGCGCATGGCGTCCAGCGCGATGCGGCGCAGCTCGGCGATGCGCAGCGGGTGCTCTTCGGCCTGGTACAGCCCCCGATAGACGTGCAGCTCGGCCTCGATCTCGTCGTTGGTAGGCAGCGCCTGCCGCTCCTCGTCTGCGCCGAGCCGACGCGCCGCCTTGCGTTTCGCGAGAGCGAAGTCGTCGATGCCGTCCTCGGCCATGATGCGCGCGGCGGTGGCCGCGATGCGGGCCCGGATGCCGTTGTGGCGCGTGTTGCGGCGGCTCACGGCAGTTCCTCGTTGGGGTGAGAATGCGACCGGGATAATAGCCCAGCGGCGCGCCCGCCCCGCGCCGATCGCGTACAATCGGCGCCCCTTTCGCCGCGCCCCCATGCCCGCTCACATTCACATTCTCGGCATCTGCGGCACCTTCATGGGCGGGCTGGCGGTCATCGCCAAGCAGGCGGGCTATCGCGTCAGCGGTTGCGACGCCAACGTGTATCCGCCGATGAGCGACCAGCTCGCGAGCCTCGGTGTGGAGCTGATCGAGGGCTACGGCGCGGACCAGATCGGCCTCGCGCCCGATCTGTGGGTGGTCGGTAACGTCGTCACGCGCGGAAATCCCCTGATGGAGGCGATCCTGGATCTCGGCGAGCGTTACGCTTCCGGTCCACAATGGCTTTCAGAGCATGTTCTTTTCGGTAAGTGTGTGCTTACAATCGCTGGCACGCACGGCAAGACGACCACCGCCTCCATGCTGGCGTGGATCCTGGATCAAAGCGGCGTCGAGCCCAGCTACTTAATCGGCGGGGTGCCGTCCAACTTCGGGGTATCGGCGCGGCTTACGGGCTCCCGGTTTGTGGTCCTCGAGGCCGATGAGTACGACACGGCGTTTTTCGACAAGCGTTCCAAGTTCGTGCACTACCGGCCGAGAACCGCCGTACTGAACAATCTGGAGTACGATCACGCCGACATCTTCGGAGAACTTGCCGACATCGAGCGGCAGTTTCACCATTTCGTGCGGACCCTGCCGGCTTCTGGCCTGATCGTGACCAACGGCGCGGATGCGGCGCTAAAGCGGGTGCTGGAGCGTGGCTGCTGGACCCCGGTGGAGCACTTTGGAGCTCCCGGCGGGTGGGAGGCGGGAGAACCGGACGGGGCGGGCGGCTTCGAGGTCACTTGGCGCGGGCAACAGGTCGGACGCGTGGCCTGGGATCTCCTCGGGCGCCACAACCAGCTGAACGCCTTGGCCGCGATCGCCGCGGCACGGCACGCGGGCGTCGCGCCGGAGGTGGCCAGCGCCGCGCTCGGAACTTTCGCAGGCGTCAAGCGGCGCATGGAGTTGCGGGGCCGCGCGGGCGGGATCACCGTATACGACGACTTCGCCCACCATCCGACGGCGATCCGCAGCACGCTCGCCGGCCTGCGCCGCCGCGTCGGGCGCGCCCGCATCCTGGCGGTGCTGGAGCCGCGTTCCAACACGATGAAGCTCGGCGTCATGAACGACGCCTTGCCGGAGAGCCTTGCGGACGCGGACCGCGCGTTCGTCTACAGCAGCGGCCTGGGCTGGGACGCGGAGGCCGTGTTCCGGCCGCTCGGCCAGCGCTGCCGCTGCCTGGGGACGATCGATGCGCTGGTCGCCGCGATCGATGCCGAGGCGCGCGCAGGCGACCACGTGGTGGTGATGTCCAACGGCGCCTTCGGCGGCATACACGGGAAGCTGCTGACGGCGTTGGCGCGCCCGGGCCGGCGCGAAGCGGCGCTTCCGGGCTGAGCCCCGGTGATCCTCTACTTGCACGGCTTCAACAGCGCGCCCGCGTCGCACAAGGCGCGCGCGCTGCAGGGCTATATGGCGGCCCGCGGGCTCGGAGAGCTGTTTGCCTGCCCGGCGCTGCCGCATCGCCCGCAGGAAGCGGTGCGCTGCATCGAGGCGGAGCTCGCGCATGACGCGGGGCGGCGCGTGACGCTGGTCGGAAGCTCGCTCGGCGGCTTCTACGCGACCTGGTTCGCCGAGCGGCACGACCTGCGCGCGGTCCTGATCAATCCCGCGATCGCGCCGCATATCGGCCTGCAGGCCTTCCTCGGCCCCCAGCGCAATCTATACACCGGCCAGCAGTACGAACTGACGCGCGCCGACCTGGAAGGCTGGCGCGCGCTCGCGCTCGAGCGCGTCGACCCTGAGCGCTATCTGCTCCTGCTTGAGACCGGGGACGAAGTGCTCGACTGGCGCGAGGCCGTCGCGAAATACGAAGGCGCGCGCATGGTGATCCGCTTCGGCGGCGACCACACCCTGAAAAGCTTCCCCGAGCACCTGGAGCGCGTCCTGCGCTTCGCGGGCGTGGCGCCTGCCTGAGCGCGGCCTGCGCGCGCGGCCCGCAGAACCTCCGCGGGGCGCGGCGCTCCAACGGCCGGTCCGCCTCGGAAAGCACGCGGCGCGGCGTCGCCCCCTATAATCGGTCGATTCGGCACAGCGCGGTCATGCAGGTTCTCTACGAGGAAGACGGCGAGTTCAAGGTCGGCGCGGTGCTCGCGCAGGCCCCGGCTTCGCTGCAAGTCGAGAGCCCGCACGGCCGGCGCACCAAGGTGAAGTCCGCCCATGTGCTGATGAGCTTCGAGCGCCCCGGCGCCGCGGAGCTCCTTGCCGAGGCGCAACGCTTCGCTTCCGGCCTGGACACCGATTTCCTGTGGCAATGCTGCGGCCAGGCCGAGTTCGACTTCCGCGAGCTGGCGCGCGACTACGTCGGGCGCGAGCCGGCGCCGGCCGAGGCGGCCGGCGTGCTGCTCAAGCTGCATGCGGCACCGATGTATTTCTATCGCCGCGGCCGCGGACGCTATCAGGCGGCACCCGAGCAGACCCTCAAGGCGGCGCTCGCCGGCCTGGAGAAGAAGAGGCGCGTGCAAGAGCAGATCGCGGTCTGGGCGGCGCGGCTGGCGAGCTTCCAGTGCCCGCCGGAGATCGCGGCGCTGCGCGACGAGCTGCTTTACATGCCCGATCGCAACAAGCCCGAAACCAAGGCCTTCGAGCAGGCGTGCAAGCAGACCGGCCTCGCGCCGGCCAAGCTGCTCGAGCGCTGCGGCCTGCTGCCCGACAGCCACGCCTACCACCTCAACCGTTTCCTGTTCGAATTCTTTCCGAAGGGCACGGTGTTTCCGCCCCACGACCCGCCGCAGGCGCCGACCGATCTGCCGCTCGCGCAGGCCCAGGTGTTCAGCCTGGACGACATCGGTACCACCGAGATCGACGACGCGTTCTCGCTGACTCGGGTCTCGGACGACGAGCTGCGCATCGGCATCCACATCGCCGCGCCGGCACTCGGCTTCGCGCCGGGCTCGGCGATCGACGCCATTGCACGCGAGCGTCTGTCCACCGCGTACATGCCGGGGCTCAAGTTCACCATGCTGCCCGAGGACGTGGTCGCGCGCTTCTCGCTCGACGCGGGCACCGAGCGGCCGGCGGTCTCGCTGTATCTCAACGTGTCGGCGCGCGATCTCACGGTCCGAGGCCGTCACAGCCGGCTCGAGCGCGTGCGCGTCGCCGCCAACCTGCGCCACACCGAGCTCGAAGCGCTGAACGCCGAGTTCGAGGCGGGCCGCGCCGCCGGGTTGGTCTTCGAGGAGGAGCTGCGCACGCTGTGGCGTTTGGCGCTCGCGCTCGAGGCGCGACGCGGCAAGCCGAGCGTCAACGTGGGCATGATCGACTACGTGTTCCGCGTCGAAGCCGGACGGGTGACGATCGAGCCCCGCCGGCGTGGCTCGCCCCTGGACAAGCTGGTCTCGGAGCTGATGATCCTCGCCAACAGCACCTGGGGCGAGTTCCTCGCGGAGCACGACGTGGCGGCGATCTACCGCGTGCAGTCCTCCGGCAAGGTGCGCATGAGCGTGCACCCAGAGGCGCACGACGCGCTCGGCGTGTCGTGCTACGCGTGGATGAGCTCGCCCCTGCGGCGCTACGTGGATCTCGTGAACCAGTGGCAGCTCGTCGCCGCGCTGGGCGGCAACCGGCCGCCGTTCGCGCGCAGCTCCGAGCAGCTGCTCGCGGCGATGCGCGCCTTCGAGCTGACCCATGCGCGCTACGACGAGCACCAGCGCGCGATGGAGAGCTACTGGAGCCTGCGCTGGCTGCTGCAGGAACGCGTGGTCGAGATGCCGGCCACCGTGCTGCGCGAGAACCTGGTGCGCCTGGAGGGGCTGCCGCTCACGGCGCGCGTCGCGTCGCTTCCCGAGCTCGAGCAGGGCACGCGCGTGCGCCTGGCCCTGGAACGGCCGGACCTGCTCGAGCGCACCGTGTCGTGCGCCTACCGCGAAACACTGGACAGCGAACGGGCCGAGCCCGCCGCCGAGGCGGCGGCGGATCGTTGAGCGTGCAGTGCTGCCTGCGCGGGCTCGCGCGGAGCGTCTAGAATACCGCTGTCGATCCGGCATGAGGTGCCATTGCAGGTAGCCGTCGCGACCAATCTGCTGCGCCCGTTCGAAACCTGGGCGCGTCTCGATCGCCAGTCCCGCGCGCTGTACGGCGCGCTTGCCGCGTCCCTGGTGCTGCACGCGGTGGCACTCACGGTGCATTTCAAGTTTCCCGAGGCGACGCGCTGGAAGTCGTCCGACCAGTCCCTGGAAGTGGTGCTGGTCAACGCGAAGACGCGCGAGCGGCCGGTGCACGCCGAAGTGCTGGCGCAATCGAACCTCGACGGTGGAGGCAATACCGATCTCGAGCGGCGCGCCAAGACCGCGCTGCCGGTCACCCGCCCGCAGCGGCCGGGTCGCGACCTGGTCGAGGCGCGGCGCCGCGTCGCGCGGCGCGAGGCCGAGCAGCGCCGCCTGCTCGCGCTGGCGCGGCGCGAACCCGCGGCGGTCGCGGCCAAGACGGCGCCGCGCGCGCCCGAGGAGCAGCCCGCGCCGCAGCTCTCGGGGCGCGACCTCGCGGATCTGTCGCTCGCCGCCATGCGCCTGCAGGCGCAGATCGACCGCAACATCGAGGCCTACGAGAAGCGTCCGCGCAAGAAGTTCATCGGCGCGCGCGCCAGCGAGTACCGCTTCGCGGCCTACGAGGAGCAGTGGCGCGAGAAGGTCGAGCGCATCGGCACACTCAACTACCCGTCCGGGGCCAACGGCAAGCTGTACGGCAACCTGCAGCTCACGGTGACGATCCGCCCGGACGGCTCGGTGGAGTCGGTGATGCTCGACCGCTCCTCGGGCAACAAGGCGCTCGACCAGGCGGCGTTCAAGATCGTGCGTCTGGCGGCGCCGTTCGAGCGCTTTCCACCCAGCATCCGCAAGGACACGGACTTGCTGGTGATCACGCGCACCTGGTTCTTCGGACAGGGCGACAGGTTCTGGACAAAATAGCCCGGCGGCCGGCCAGCCATCGGCTTCCAGGCAATCCGCGCATGCCCGATCGCTACGCAGTCATCGGCAACCCGGTGGCGCATTCCAAGTCTCCGTGGATCCATGCGCAGTTCGCGCGCGCCACCGGCCAGGACATCGAGTATCTGCGCATCGAGGCGCCGCTCGACGGCTTCGCGCGCACGGTGGACGAGCTCCGCGCCGCGGGCGGGCGCGGCGCGAACGTGACCTTGCCGTTCAAGGAGCAGGCGTTCCGCTATTGCGGCGCGCTGAGCGCGCGCGCGCAGCAGGCGCGCGCGGTCAATACGCTGCTGCTCGAGCGCGGCGCGGCCTACGGCGACAACACCGACGGCGCCGGGCTGCTCCGCGACCTGACCGTGAATCTCGGCCGCACGCTCGCCGGCGAGCGGGTCTTGCTCATGGGCGCGGGCGGCGCGGCGCAGGGCGTGCTCGGACCGCTCGTGGCCTCCGGCGTGGCGCGCCTGGTCATCGCCAACCGCACGCCGGAGCGCGCTCGCTCGCTCGCGGCGCGCTTCCCGGCGGGACCGCTCGAGGTCTGCGGCTACGACGAGCTCGCCGGCCAGTCGTTCGACTTGGTGATCAATGCCACCTCGGCGGGGCTGACCGGGAGCCTGCCGGCGCTTCCCGACGGACTGTTCCGCGCCGGCGCGCTCGCCTACGACATGCTGTACGGGAGCGACACGGCGTTTCTCGCCTTCGCGCGCGCCGCGGGCGCCGCAACCTCTGACGGCAGCGGCATGCTGGTCGAGCAGGCAGCCGAATCCTTCTACCTCTGGCGCGGGGTGCGGCCCGCCACCGCCGGCGTGCTCGCCGCGCTGCGCGCCGCTTGAGCGGCGCCGCGATGTCGCGCAAGCGCGCCCCCCGCAGGAGGCTCGTCGCCTACGCGCTGGGCGCGCTGCTGGCCGGCGTGCTCGGCATGCAGGGCTGGTATTACCTGCACGTCCTGTGGTGGGTCTCGCACGATCCCGCGCGCACCGCGTTCATGGAGCGGCGCCTGGAGCAGCTGCGCGCTCACGATCCGAGGGCGCGGCTGCAGCAGCAGTGGGTGCCCTACGACCGCATCTCCGTGTACCTGAAGCGCGCGGTCGTCGCCTCCGAGGACGCGAAATTCCTCGAGCATGCCGGATTCGACTGGGAAGCGATCGAAAAGGCGGCGGAAGAAAACGAGCGCAAGGGTCGCATCGTGGCGGGCGCCTCCACGATCAGCCAGCAGCTCGCCAGGAACCTGTTTCTTTCGGGGGAGCGCTCGTGGCTCAGGAAGGGCGAGGAGGCGGTGATTACCTCGATGCTCGAGTCGGCGATGAGCAAACGGCGCATTCTGGAGCTTTACCTGAACGTCGCCGAATGGGGACCCGACGGGGTATTCGGCGCCGAAGCGGCCGCGCGGCACCACTTCGGCGTCTCCGCGGCGGCGCTCAACCGCGAGCAGGCGGCCTGGCTGGCCGCTATCCTGCCCAGCCCGCGCCGCTACGACCGCGGCCGCATGACGCGCTACCTGGCGCGTCGCATCGCGGTGATCCTCGCGCGCATGCCGGCCGCGCGTATCCCCAGCGCCCGAGCGCGTTATGGCACGGCGGGCGCCTCACTCGCGCGAATTGCCCGGCCCTGAGCCGGCGCCGGATGCCGGGCGCATCAGGGCGTCGGTAAGCCGGCGCGCCGCGAGGAACTGGGACTTCAGCGCAAAGTCGAACAGGCCGACCCGCTCGGCGAGCAGCTCGGCGGCGATGCTCGCCGGATCGGCGGGAGCCAAGTCGAGGTAAGCATCGGCCTCGCCCGCCTCAGTCGCGACGCGCATGCCCTGGCGGCGCGCGAGATGCAGCATGGCGCCGTTCTCGGCGAGGCAGTGCACGAACAGCGTCCGAATGCCCCAGTTGCGCGCATGGATGCGTGCGCGTTCGAGCAGCGCGCCGCCCATGCCGCGGTCGCGCTGGCCGGGCAGCACCGAAACGCCGAGCTCCGCGTAGCCTTCGGCGCGTGCCAGATGCGCGGCGCCGATCAGCCTGAGGTCGTCGTCGAACACGCCGAACACCGCATCGCGCGAGAAATCGATGCGCGCCGCGTAGTCGCGAACGGCCTGGTCGGCCAAGGCGACGCCGAAGCGCAGGCGCCGGTCCTCCGCATCGAGCGCGAGCAGGTGCCGCTCGAGTGCGCCGCGCTCGGCCCGCGTGAGCTCCCGGGTCACGACGCTCACGGCCTGTACCCTCCGATTCGAGCCACGCGCACCTAGGCGAGCTCGCGGAACGAGGCGCGCGCCGCGGCGAGCGTCGCATCGATCTCGGCCGCGCCGTGCGCCGCGGACACGAACCCGGCTTCGTAGGCGGAGGGCGCAAGGTACACGCCGCGCGCCAGCATGGCGTGAAAGAAGCGGCCGAAGCGCTCGCGGTCCGACTGCATGACCTCCGCGAAGCTCGCCGGAGCAGTCGCGCGGAAATAAATCCCGAACATGCTGCCGATCGACTGCGCCGAAAACGGCACGCCGGCCTCGCGCGCCGCGTCGGCGAGACCTCCGGTCAGGGCACGCGTAGCGGCGGCCACCCGGTCCTGGAAGCCCGGCTGCTCGACGAGCCTGAGCGTCGCGAGCCCGGCGGCCACGGCGACCGGGTTGCCCGAGAGCGTGCCGGCCTGGTACACGGGGCCGAGCGGCGCGATGCGCTCCATGATCGCGCGCCGCCCGCCCACCGCGCCCACCGGCAGCCCGCCGCCGATCACCTTGCCGAGCGTGGTGAGATCCGGCTCGATCCCGAAGTGCGCCTGCGCGCCTCCGATGGCGACGCGAAAGCCGGTCATCACCTCGTCGAAGATCAGCACCGCGCCGTGGCGGCTGCACAGCTCGCGCAGCGCGTGCAGGAAGCCGGGCTCGGGAAGCACCAGATTCATGTTGCCGGCGACTGGCTCGACGATCACGCCGGCGATCTGCGCGCCGCGCGCCGCGAACAGCGCCTGCGCCTGCGCCGTGTCGTTGTAGTCGAGCACGATGGTGTGCTGCGCCGTTTCGGCAGGCACCCCGGCCGAGCTCGGATTGCCGAAGGTGAGCGCGCCCGACCCCGCCTTGACGAGCAGGCTGTCGGCGTGGCCGTGGTAGCAGCCCTCGAACTTGACGATCGCGCTGCGCCCGGTATGGCCGCGCGCCAGGCGGATCGCGGTCATCGTCGCCTCGGTGCCCGATGACACCAGGCGCAGCAGCTCGATCGAGGGCACGTGGCGGCGGATCGCCTCGGCGAGCTCGATCTCGGCTTCGGTCGGTGCGCCGAAGGACAGCGCGCGGCTCGCCGCCTCCCGCACTGCCTCCACGACCGCCGGATGGCAGTGACCGGCGACCATCGGGCCCCACGACCCGACGTAGTCGACGTAGCGCTTGCCGTTGGCGTCCCACAGGTTGGCGCCGCTGGCGCGCTCGAAGAAAGGCGGCGTGCCGCCGACGGCCCGGAAGGCGCGCACCGGCGAGTTGACGCCGGCCGGGATGCTGAGCTGCGCGCGCGCGAACAGCTCTTGGTTGCGATCGGTCATGCGGATGCGACGTCGTGCTGGCGGAAAAGTTGCGCGTAATCGCGCGCCCGTGCGCCGATGTCGGGCGCGTCGAACAGGTCCGAGATCACCGCGACGCAATCGGCTCCGGCGGCGATCGCCTGCGGCGCGCGATCCAGGGTGATGCCGCCGATTGCAACCAGCGGCACACCGAGCGCGCGCGCCGCGGCGAACAGCGCGAGCGGCGCGTGCACCGCGTTCGGCTTGGTCGGCGACGGAAACACGCTGCCGAACGCGACGTAGTCGGCGCCCGCGGCGAGCGCCGCGCGCGCGAGGTCCAGCCGGTCGTAACACGAAGCGCCGAGCATGCGGGCGCCGAGCGCGCGCCGCGCCGCGCCGAGCGCCCCGTCGTCGCGTCCCAGGTGCAGGCCGTCCGCGCCCACTTCGATCGCGAGCGCGAGGTCGTCGTCGACGATGAACGCGACGCCCCTGCTGCGCGCGAGCTCGGCGAGCGCGCTCGCCTCGCGCCGGCGCTGCGCAGGGCCGGCGAGCTTGTTGCGGTATTGCAGCGCCGCCCAGCCACCCGCGCCGGCGTGCTCGAGCGCGCGCGCCGCGCGCTCGATGAGCCAGGCGCTGTCGGCGCTGTCGGGCGTGATGGCGTACAGCCCGCGCAGCCTCATGTCTCGCCCTCGCTCTGCGACCCGCGTTCGAGCGCGCGCGCCCAGAAGAAGCGATCGGGAAGATGCTGCCCCATGCCCGGGCGAAATCCGGCGGCGAGCGCCTGCCAGGTGTATTCCTGCGCTTCGCGCACTGCTTCGGGAACGTCCAGCCCGTTGGCAAGGGTCGCCGCGATCGCGGACGCGAGCGTGCAGCCCGAGCCGTGAAAGCCGTGCGGCAGGCGCCGCCAGCGGTCGGTGCGCACGATCCCGCCCTCGTCGTAGAGGGTGTTGATCACGTCGACGCCCGCCTCGTGCGTGCCGGTGATCAGCACGTATTCGCAGCCGAGCCCGACCAGGCGTGCGCCGCAAGCGTCGAGCGCGGGCTCCTCCTCGTCGTCGTCGCTTTCGGCGAGGCGCCGGGCCTCGAGGCTGTTCGGCGTGAGCACGGTGGTCTGCGGCATCAGCAGCTCGCACATGAGCTCGATCAGCTCGTCCCCGGCGAACGCGTCGCCGCGCCCGGAGGCGAGCACCGGGTCGAGCACGACCGGCACATTCGGGTAGTCGGCGAGGATCTCGGCGATCGCCGCCGCGTTTTCGACGCTGCCCAGCACCCCCAGCTTGAACGCGGCGACCGGCATGTCCTCGAGCAGCTTGCGCGCCTGGTCCGCCACCCAGTCTGCCTCCACCGCCAGCAATCCGTCCACGCCGCGCGTGTCCTGGACGGTGAGCGCGGTGAGCACCGAAAGCGGGTGACAGCCCATGCTCGCGAGCGTCAGCAGATCGGCCTGCATCCCGGCGCCCCCAGTCGGGTCGGAAGCGGCGAACGCGAGGACGATGGGCGGAAGGGAAGCCATGTGAGCCGCTGCGAACGCGGGGGACCGGGCGCGGCGAATGCGCCGCGGAATCAGTTAAGATGCCCAGCCATTTTATCCCGCCTGCGTTTCATGAGCGACGACAAGCCGTACCGGACCTGGATGTGCCTCATCTGCGGTTTCGTCTACGACGAGGCGGCCGGGCTGCCCGACGAGGGTATCGCGCCCGGCACGCGCTGGGAGGACGTGCCGATGAACTGGACCTGCCCGGAATGCGGCGCGCGCAAGGAAGACTTCGAGCTGGTCGAAATTTGATCCGGCGTGATTTTTTGCGCGCGGCAGCCGGCTGCCCTCACGGTAAGTTCTGACAATCCATAACACGCCGCGGGCGCGCTGCCGCCCGGGCGTTCGCGCGCGGCTGCGCGCGATGCGTACGGGGGCTCGGAGCGATGGCGGACACGGCGGACTTGGCCGGAGTCAGGGTGATGGTGATCGACGACTCGAACACCATCCGCCGCGGCGCCGAGGTATTCCTGCTGCAGGCCGGCTGCAGCGTCATCCTTGCCGAGGATGGCTTCGACGCGCTCGCCAAGATCGCGGATCACCAGCCCGATATGATCTTCGTCGACATCGTGATGCCGCGTCTCGACGGCTACCAGACCTGCGCCCTCATCAGGAAGAGCCCGAAATTCTGCGCGACGCCGGTCGTCATGCTGTCCTCGAAGGACGGCCTGTTCGATCGGGCGCGCGGGCGCATGGTGGGCTCGAACGAGTACCTGACCAAACCCTTCACCAAGGCGAGCCTGCTGCGCGCGGTCGCCGCGCATGCCGCGCCGCGCGCACGGGCCTGAGACGGAGAGCGCCATGGCAGTGAGAAAGATCCTCGTGGTCGACGATTCGGCGACCGACCGCCAGTACCTGCTCGAGAGCCTGTCCAGGCTCGGCTATCAGGTGGTGCTCGCCGAGAACGGCGAGGACGCGGTCGCGAAAACGAGGTCCGAGCGGCCGGATCTGGTGCTGATGGACGTGGTGATGCCCGGAGTGAGCGGCTTCCAGGCAACCCGCCAGATCGCGCGCGACGACGCGACCAAGCACATCCCGGTCATCATGTGCACCGGCAAGACGCAGGACACCGACCGGGTCTGGGGGCTGCGCCAGGGGGCCAGGGACTACCTCACCAAGCCGATCAACGTGAACGAGCTCGCGGCGAAGATCGCCGCGCTCGGTTGAGCGCTTGTCATGGCCGCGCGCGCGAGCCTGAAGGCATTCCAGGAAAGCCTCGCCGCGCGGCTGCAGGCCGCCGCCGCTGCCGGCGCGGTGCCGAGCGCGCGCCTGGCGTTCGAGGCGGCAGGCCAACTCTGGATGCTGCCGCTGGAGGCCTCGGGGGAGGTGCTTCCGGTCCCCGAGATCGCGCGCGTGCCGCTTACCAAGGACTGGTTCCTGGGCGTCGCCAATCTGCGCGGCGTCATCTACGGCGTGGCCGATTTCGCGCGCTTTCTGGGAGCCGTGCCGGCCGCGCGCGCGCCGGAGAACCGGCTGCTGCTCGTCGGCCAGCCGCTCGCGATCAATGCGGCGCTGCTCGTGACGCGCCTCGCGGGGTTGCGCAATCTCGCGGATCTCGAGCCGGCCGAGGAAGGCGCGCCCCGCGTGGCTTGGACGCGCGCGGCATGGCGCGACCGCGAAGGACGCCTGTGGCGCGAGCTCGATGCTGCGGGGCTGCTGGCGCACCCGGATTTCATGGAGGTCGCGCTGCAATGAGCGGAAGGCCGGCGCGCGGCGCGGCGCCACGCATCGGGTGAGCCTGGGGGGGACACATGGCACTGAAATTGGGCTTCATGACATCGACGCATACAGGGGGGCCGGCCGCACCCGGGACCGAGGCGCCGCGCATCGCGGGCGGCACGCTCGCAGACGATGCGCGCGGCAAGCGCGCTGCAGGGCTGCCGCTCATCGGCCGGCTCCCGCTGCGCCGGCAGCTCGCGATCCTGCTGCCGCTGCTTACGCTGCTGCTCGCAACCACGGTGCTGCTGGTGTGGAGCAACTACCGCGACGCCGAGCACGGCGCACAGTACATCGCTGATGCGGGCCAGCTGAGGATGCTCTCGCAGCGCCTCGCCAAGTCGGCGCTGCAGGGGCTGCTCGGCGCTCCCGAGGCTTTCAAGGAGGTGCGCGCGAGCCGTGACGCCTTCGCGACGATCCTCGGACGGCTGCGCGACGGCGGCGAGGTCGCCGGCGAATCGCTTCCTCCGAGCCCCAGGCGCGTGCGTCCGGCGCTCGATTCGCTCGGGACGGTCTGGCAGGGAGTCGATCGCAACGCGGCGACGCTGCTGCGCGAGCAGCGGGTGCTGATCGGGCTCGGTGCCGCCGTCGCGCGCGTGAACGCCTCGAACCCGCAGCTGCTCGACCTCGCCGAGCAAGTCGAGACTCTGAAGCTGCAGGGGGGCGCTTCGACGCGCGAGATCTCCGCGGCCGGGCAGCTGGTGATGCTGACGCAGCGCCTCGCCAAGAACGCGAACGCGCTGCTTGCCGGCCAGACGATCGAGCCGGAGGTCGCTTTCCTGCTGGGCAAGGACACCAACGAGTTCCGCAGCCTGCTCGAGGCGCTGCGCAACGGCAGCACCGCGCTGCGCCTGCCCGCCCCGAAGGACGCGGCCGCCGCGGCCAAGCTCAACGAGCTCGCGGAGGCGTTCAAGGGCTACCAGCAGTCGGTGGCGTCGATTCTGGGCAACATGCAGCGGCTGATCGCGGCGAAGAACGCGGCCTCCGCGGTGTACAGCCAGTCCGGAAACCTGCTCGCAGCCTCGGAGAATCTGGCGCGCGCCTACGAGACGGATCTCGCCGCGAACAAGACGATCTACGCGATCGCCGCCGTGGTCGCGCTGATGATCGCGCTGCTTGCGCTGATGGTGCTCGCCTACGGCCGCGAGGAGCGGCTGCGGCGCGAGGAAGCCGAGCGCCAGAAAGACTCGGCCAAGCGGCAGAACGAGCGCAACGAGCAGGCCATCCTGCGCCTGATGAACGAGATGCAGAACTTTGCCGCGGGCGACCTCACGGTGCGCGCCACGGTGACCGAGGAAATCACCGGCGCGATCGCCGACGCGGTGAATTTCGCGATCGAGGAGCTGCGCGCGCTGGTCGCCCGCATCACGGCGGCGGCCGACCAGGTGACCGTGGCGAGCGATTCGGCGCAGCGCACCTCCGCCGAGCTGCTCGCTGCCGCGGGACGCCAGTCGCAGGAGATCAGGCAGGCGAGCACTCAGGTGCTCGGCATGGCGCGCGCCATCAACGACGTCTCGGCGCGCGCTACCGAGTCGGCCCAGGTGGCGCGCGCCTCGCTTGCGGCCTCGGGCAAGGGGCAGACCGCCGTGCACGATGCCATCTCGGGGATGAACGAGATCCGCGAGCAGATCCAGGAGACCGCCAAGCGCATCAAGCGCCTGGGCGAATCCTCGCAGGAGATCGGCGAGATCGTGGAGCTGATTTCCGACATCACCGAGCAGACCAACGTGCTGGCGCTAAACGCCGCCATCCAGGCTGCCTCGGCGGGCGAGGCCGGACGCGGCTTCAGCGTCGTGGCGGAAGAAGTGCAGCGCCTTGCCGAGCGCTCCGCCGAGGCCACCAAGCAGATCGGGGCGCTCGTCAGGACGATCCAGACCGATACGCAGGACGCGGTGAGCGCCATGGAAACGAGCACGCAGGGCGTAGTGGAAGGCGCCAAGCTGTCCGACGCCGCAGGCCAGGCGCTCGCCGAGATCGGCGCGGTGTCGCGGCGCCTCGCCGATCTGATCGAGACCATCTCGCAGACCACGCAGACGCAGGCCAAGTCCGCGGGCGCGGTCGCGAGCAGCATGCGCAACATTCTCGGCGTCACCGAGCAGGCGAGCGCGGGCACGCAGCGCACCGCGGCCTCGATTGGCCAGCTCACGGGCCTGGCGCGCGACCTGAAGGGCTCGGTGGCGAACTTCAAGCTCTGAGCCAGGTACGAGCCGAATCGCCATGAGCGCACCGTTCGACATCGGTCCGCTGACCTGGGTCAAGAGCGAGATCGATTCCTCGCTCGAGCGGGCGCGCGCGGCGCTACGCGCATTCGGCGGCGACACCGGGCTCGGCACCGAGCTCAAGTCCTGCGCGGCGTGCCTGCATCAGGCCGCCGGCGCGGTCCAGATCGTCGGGCTCGCGGGCGCGTCGCGCTTCTTCGAGGAGACCGAGCGCCTGGTGTCGGATCTCGAATCCGGCAGACTCGAGCCGTCGCCGGCGGCGCTCGATGCCCTGGAGCGCGCCATCGCGGCGATCGGCAGGTATCTCTCGGAGCTGCTCGACGGCGCGACCGACCAGCCGCTGCGGCTGCTTCCGGAGTACCGCGCCCTCGCGCAGGCGCGCGGCGCACCGGAGCCCGCCGCGGCGGAGCTGTTCTTCCCCGACCTGTCGCTGCCGCCCCCGCCGCGCGCCAAGCCCGCTGCGCGGCTGCCGCGCGAGCAGCTCGAGTCGTGCCTGCGCGCCCAGCGCACGCGTTTCCAGCGCGCCCTGGTGAGGTGGCTGCGCGAGCCAGCCGACGTCCCCGCGCTCGAGGAGCTGCGCGCGGCGGCCGACGCGGTCGAGGAAACGCAGACCGTTGCCGCGCAGCGCGCCTTCTGGTGGGCGGCCGGCGCGCTGTTCGATGCGCTCGCGCTCCGCGACCTGGGTCCCGAACCGGCGGTGCGACAGCTTTGCACGCGCATCGAGCAGCAGCTGCGCCGCCTGGCAGAGGGCTCGCCTTCGGTGGCCGAGCGGCTGCACCGCGAGGTACTGTATTGGCTCGCGCAGGCCGGCATTGCCAGCGATCGCGCGCGCGCCGTGAAGCAGGCCTTCGCCCTGGACGGCGGCCTGCGCGAGCGCGAATCCGAGGCCGATCTCTCGCAGCGCCTCATCATCGCGCGCGGCCTGCACGAGGTGATCAATGGTGCGAAGGAGGCGTGGGACAAGTTCGCGGCCGGCGCCGAGACTGCGGGCGCGACCTTCGCGCAGCAGGCACGCGCCATCGCCGAGCGCGCGCCTCGTCTCGCCAACGCGGAGTTCGCCGCGCTCGCCGGGGAGCTCGAGCGCGCCGCGCTCGAGCTGCAAGCCCATCCCGAAAAGATGTCGGATGCGGTCGCGATGGCGGTCGCCACGGCGCTGCTCGTCATCGAGGACGCCGCCGAGAACTACCGGCGGCTGCCGGAGCTCGCGCGGCAGCTCGCCACGATGCTGACGCGGCTGCGCGCCGCGCTGTCCGGAGCCCGAGGCGCCGAGCCGCTGCCGACCGAGCCGCTGGTCGAGGAGATGACGCGGCGGGCGCAGGAAAAGCTCGCCCTGGGCAGCGCGCTCGCCGAGATGCAGGCCAACCTGCAGCACATCGAGAAGATGCTGGACGCCTACTTTCGCGATCCCGCAGTGGGGATCGAGCTGGCGCTACTTGAGGCGCTGGTTCACCAGGTCTCGGGTGCGCTCGGCGTGCTCGGCGAAGAGGACGCGCGCGGCGCGCTCGCGCGCGCTGCCGAGATGATCCGCGCCTGGGGCGCCGCGGCGCGGCGCGCGCCGCTCGAGGAATTCGAGGAGGTGGCCGAAATTCTGTCCGGCCTGGGCTTCTACATCGAGGCCCTGCGCCACGGCAAGGCGGACTTCGCTGCGATCATGCGCCCGATGCGCGCGGCGCGCGCCGCTCCCAGCGTCGAGGCGGATCTGGCGCGCGCGAAACACGAGGCGCAGGCGGCGCTCCAGGCCTGGCAGCAGGAGCCCCGCAACCCGCGGCTCGCGGCCCGCCTCAAGGGCAGCCTCGAGGCGATCCGCGCGGACTCCGAGCTGATCGCCGACCAATCGCTCGGCGAGCAGGCGCGGCGCGCACTGGCGCAGCTCGACGCCACGGGTGGCCCGGAGCTCGCGCGGCAGCTGGGCGAAGCACTGGCGGGCCTCGCCCCGTCGACGCAGCCCTCCGCGCAGGCGCAGCAGCTCAGCCAGGCGAGCGACCAGACGATCGATCGCGAGCTCCTTGCGATCTTCCTGGAGGAGGCCGGCGGCGTGCTCGGCTCGATCGCCGAGAGCCTCGCGCAGTGCCGCAGCGAACCCGGGTCGATCGTGCACCTCGCGGCCATCCGGCGCGGCTTCCACACGCTGAAAGGCAGCGGACGCATGGTCGGTCTCACGCGGCTCGGCGAGGCGGCGTGGGCGCTCGAGCAGGTCATGAACCTGTGGCTGCAGGAAGAGCGTGGCGCGACGCCGGACCTGCTCGCGCTCATCGAGACGGGGCACGCCAGCTTCGCGGACTGGGTGCGGCGGCTGCGCGCCGGCGAGCCGCAGCCGGACGCGGCGCCGCTCATCGCGGCGGCCGAACGCGTCGGGCGCGGGACGTCGCCCGGCATGCCGGGCGAGGAGCTCGTCGCGATCGGCGTATCGCGCGTGTCGCCCTCGCTTTACGCGGCGTTCGTCGAGGAGGCACGCCGGCTGATCGAGGCGTTCGAGGGCGAGCTCGCCGCGTCGAGCGCCGCGGACGAGCCGAGCGAGGCGCTGCTGCGCGCGGCGCATACGCTCGCCGGCATTTGCGGCACGCTGAGGATCGACGCCATGCAGGCGCTCGGCCAGGCCACGGAACAAGCCCTGCTCCGGCTGCGCGGCACGGCGCTGTCCGGCGCCGCGCTCGCCCGCCTGACCGAAGGCGCCGCCGCGCTGCGCGCGATGTACGGCGCGGTGCTCGAAAAACGCGCGCCGGCGCCGCGCGGCGAGCTGGTCGCCGCGCTCGATTCGCTCGAAGTCGAAGCGGCGCGGCGGGAGGCTGCACAGCCCGAGCGCGCGGAGCTCGATCCCGCACAGCCGCCGCCCGCCCCGGAACCCGAGGCCATCGTGGGCGAGCGCCGCACGCAGCGCCTCGAGGACGAGATCGACGCGCAGCTGCTGCCGTCCTTCCTGGAGGAGGCCCAGGAGCTCGCGCCGCGCGCGGCGGAGCTGCTCGCCAGCTGGCGCGCGGAGGCGTCCGAGCTCGAGCATGGCAAGGCGCTGCAGCGCGTGCTGCACACGCTCAAGGGCGGCGCGCGCATGGCCGGCGCGATGGGCCTGGGCGAGCTCGTGCATCGGATGGAAACCCGCGTCGAGGACGCGCTCGCGCGAAAGCGTGCCCCGGAGCAGCTCTTCGAGGAGCTGGAGCAGTCCTGCGACCGCGTCGCGCTGCTGCTCGAGCGCTTGCAGGAGCCGCCCGCCCCGCAGGCGGCAGCGCACGAATCGCCCGCGCAGGCTTCCCAAGAGTCGACGCGCTCGCGCGCCCTGCTTCGGGTGCGCGCCGACATGCTCGAGAAGCTCGTCAACGAGGCCGGCGAGGTCGCGATCGCCCGTACGCGCGCCGAGGGCGAGATGCGCAGCCTCGGGCAGGCGCTCGGCGAGCTGACCGAGAACGTGGCGCGCCTGCGCCATCAGCTGCGCGAGATCGAGATCCAGGCCGAATCGCAGCTGCAGGCCCGGGTGCGCGAGGCCGGCGAGCGCGCGCGCGAGTTCGATCCGCTCGAGTTCGATCGCTACACGCGCTTCCAGGAGCTCACGCGCATGATGGCCGAGAGCGTGAACGACGTCGCGACCGTGCAACACAACCTGGCGCGCGCCCTGGAGGGCTCGGAGGCGGCGCTTGCGGCGCAGGGCCGGCTCACGCGCGAGCTGCAGCAGGACCTCATGCGCATCCGCATGGTGCCGGTCGGCACGCTGGCCGAGCGGCTGCATCGG
>JAKALD010000040.1 GCA_021813275.1 Pseudomonadota bacterium
TGGAAGCGCGGGCTTCCCTGGCACATGCCGTCGGAGGCGAGCACGGTCGTCTCGCCGACGCGCAAACTCGCGTGCATCACCTTGTTCTCCGAGCCCGGCGGAGCCTTGCTCGCCTCCGGCGGCTCGGGGTTGTCTTTGTAGCGCATGAGCATCTCGACTTTCGCGCCGACGGCCTTCTTGTAGAACTCGAGCGCTTCCTCGCAGCGGCCTTCGAAAAAGAGATAGGGCTGGATCTGCATGGCGTCTCCTTCACTCAGAATCGCGTCATTGATCGGGAATCTCGGTCTCGACGAGTTTCGCCAGGAGCGCGAGCGACTCCTGCCAGCCGAGGTAGCAGGCCTCCGGAGGAATGACCTCGGGCACGCCTTCCTGCACGATGGCGAGCTCGGTGCCGGCCGCGACCTTCTTCATGGTGACGGTCAGCCGCATTTCCCCGGGAAGGTTCGGGTCGTCGAACGCGTCGGTGTAGCGAATGCGCTCGTTCGGCACCAGCTCGAGATACTTCCCGCCGAAGGAGTGGCTCTTTCCGGTGGTGAAGTTCGTGAACGACATCCTGGGGGTGCCGCCGACGCGCGCATCGAGGTGGTGAACCTTGCCGGTGAAGCCGTTCGGCGGCAGCCACTTGGCCATTGCGTCGGCATCCAGGAAAGCGCGGTAGACCCTTTCGGGCGTCGCGCGCAGGACGCGGTGGAGCCGGATGGTGTTCGTTGCCATGACGGTCGTCCTCAATTACGAAAATGGGCGGTCTCTCCGGCTATTCCTGCAGGAAGCGCTCGAGCTTCTCGAACGCGCCGCTCCAGCCGCGCCGGTGCCCGTCGCGCGCGGCCTCGTCGAAGAACTGCTCGTGACGGAAGACGAGCTCGGTGCCGCTGCCGATCTGTGTGAGGGTGATCGTCACGAGCGACACGCGCTCCGGGGTGGTCCTCGGCCAGCTCCAGGTGAACACGAGCTTGCGGTTCGGGACGATCTCCTTGTAGACGCCGGCGCACTCGTGCGCGGTGCCGTCCGCGCCGCCGAAGACGATGCGGTAGCGCCCGCCGACGCGCAGGTCGACGTCGGCGGCCGACACCGGCTCGCCCTCGCCCGGCCCGAACCAGCGCCTCAGCGCCTGCGGGTCCGTCCAGGCGCGCCAGACTTTTTCCGGAGTGGCCGGGTAGCGGCGCTCGATGACGAGGAAGGGCGCTTCTTTGACGCGGGTAGGTTCCATCGTTGCAGCTCCTCCTGCTGGGTGAGATAACGGGCGAGCGAATCGAGCTTCTCGGACCAGAACTTCTCGTAGCGCCACACCCAGTCGGCGGCGGCCTTGATCGGCTCGGGCGAAAGCTCGCAGCTCACCACCCGCCCTTCCTTCGTGCGCGCGACCAGCCCCGCCTCTTCGAGCACACGCAGGTGCTTGAGGAAGCCGGGCAGCGACATGTCGTGGGGCGCAGCGAGCTCGGACACGGCGAGCTCGCCGCCGGCGAGCGACTCGAGGATGTCGCGCCGGGTGCGGTCGGCGAGAGCGCCGAACACGGCGTCGAGCTCGTCGTCCGAATACTTAACCATGTGGTTTAGTATCGGCGCGCACGGCGCCCGTGTCAAGTGTCGTGGAAAGCCGACCGACAGCCGCGCGCCTCAGCGCGGATCAGGCGGCACCTCGGCGTCGTTGGCGTCCGCATCGTAGGGAGCGAACGCGTACGCCTCGGGGTGCAGGGCCGCGGCCCGGGCCGCGAGCCCGGGCGCTCCCGCGCTCACCGGAGCGGGCACGATGCGCTGCGCCTGGGCGACGGCGAGAACCCTGTCCCAGCTCACGCGCCCGGCCGCCGGGTGCCTGCTCCGATAGCGCGCGACCGCCGCGACCGCCCGGGTGAGAAGGCTCTCCGCGGAGGCGTAGTCCGCGACCGGCGGCGAGGCGCTCAGGTAGAGCGCGCCGCCGCGCTCGCCGGCGAGGACCGGCGCGTCGATCACGCGCACCGGCGTGCCGACCTTCAGGCGCGCAAAGAGGTACGCCGCATCTTCCGGATACAGGTGCAGGCAGCCGTGGCTCACGCGCATGCCCACTCCCCAGGGATGGTTCGTGCCGTGAATGAACACCTCCGGAAACCCGGTCTCCATCGCGAGCATTCCCATGGGGTTGTCGGGCCCGGGCGGAAAATACTTCGGAAAGCTCGGCTCACCCGCCTTGCGGTGCTCCTCCAGGATGTTCTTCGGCACGATCCACGACGGGTCCTTGTACTTGGCGATGATGCGCGTCTCGCCGAGCGGCGTGGGCCAGCCCGGCTGCGCGATGCCGATCGGGAAAGTGACCACGCGCGCGGGCGCGCCGCTCCCGGGCGGCGGAAAGTAGTACAGTCGCCGGCGCGGAACGTCGACGACGATGCCCACCCACGGCCTTGGCGGCAGGATGAACTCGGTTGGAACGACGATGCGCGCCCCCGCTCCGGGAAGCCAGAGAGACATGCCCGGATTGGCCGCGGTGATCTCGTTGTATCCGAGGTCGTAGTGGCGCGCGATGTCGAAGAGCGTGTTGCGCGCGTCGTCGAGCCGGATGACGCGCACGCGGCCGACGATGCTGCTGCCGTCCGCGGGGAGGGCGAAGCTCGCCCCTCTGGCGGGGGCGACGACCAGCGCGAGCGCGACGAGCGCTACGTACCGTGCGACGCGCCGGGCCCCTGCCGCCGCGTACCTCGCGCATGCGCACAGGCGAGTCATGCCGTACGCCGCTGGGCGCTGCGGCTCGCGCGGCGCGCGTGCCTCGTCGCGTCGCTCGCGTGCCTCGCCTCGGCCGCTCTCGCCGCGCAGGCGGCGCCCTGGATCCTCGTCGATACGCACTCGCTCAGCGTGAGCATCCTTTCCCCGCGCGATCGCGTCATCGCGCGCATTCGCAACGTCGCCATCGGCAGCAACGGCGCGGCCGACGTGCACTTCCGGGGCGACGAAACGACTCCGCGCGGAACATACCGCATCGCGTGGATCGACCGCCACAGCAGGTTTGGACTGTTCTTCGGCCTGAACTATCCCACGCCGGCGGTCGCCGCGCGCGCCTACCTGGAGGGGCGCATCGGCCGGGCAAGCCTCGACGCGATCGTCGAGGCCTTTCGCGAGCACCGCATTGCGCCGCAGGACACGCCGCTCGGCGGCGAGCTCGGCATCCACGGCCTCGGCGCCGGCGCGCCGCCGTGGATCCAGCGCTCGGTGAACTGGACCGACGGCTGCGTGGCCCTCGCGCCCGCGCAGATGCGCGAATTCTCGCGCTGGGCGCACGTGGGCACGCGGGTCGTGATCCGCTGAGCCGGCAGCTCCCCCCGAGCTGCCGGAGCCTGCTACTTGCGCATGCTCTTCTTGAACATGCGGTCGATCTTCTCGCTGAGCTGCTCGACCTCCTTCATCGCCTTGTCGGCCGTGGCCGACGCCGCGTTCGCCGTCTGCACGGCCTGATCCGCCTTCCGGCTCGCCTGCGCCGCCTGGCTCTGCGCCGCGTCGGCGGTCTGCTTCGCCTGATCCGCGGTCTGCTGAGCGTGGCTTGCCGATGCCTTGGCCGCATCGAGCTCGCCGGTCGTCGCACAGCCGCCGAGCAGTCCGGCGACCAGCGGGATGCTCAGCATGACGAGGCTCTTCTTCATTGCGATACTCCTTCGCGTGACGTGGGGGAGCGGAATTCTACGCGCGTACGCGCGCACGAACTTGAGAGAATGCTTACTTTCCACTGACCCAAACACTTTCGCCGATCTTGCAGCCTTTCTGATAATCATGCAAAGAATGGGAGTTGGATTCCTGCGGCAATCACGTCCAGGCGAGCGCGCGTGACCGGACGTCGTTCAGCTGCGCCGCCGACATCTTGCGCGCGAGCGCGACGCGCGCTCCGCGCGCCCGCCCGTTCCCCCGCTTCGCAGCGAGCGTCAGCCACGCATACGCGCAGACATCATCGCGCCGAACGCCCAGGCCTTCGCCGTACATCTCGCCGAAATGGAATGCGGCTCTCGAGGAGCCCTGCGCGGCGGCCGTGTTCCGGGGCGCGCTCCTCGGCTATCTTAACCGCTGGAACGACACCATGGCGACCGACCTCGAAGCGCATCCGGTCTCGGTAGCGATGCGCGAGCAGCCTGCGGCAATCGCCTCGCGGATGCGCAGGGCCATCAGCGCACCTTGCGCGCCGCGGCCGCGGTGCTCCGGGAGCGTGGCACCCATGCCGAGCCAGGCGTCGTCACCGCACAGATAGAGGAAGCCGCTTGCCACCGCCCGGCCGCCGTCGAGCCCGAGATAAGCGCGCCAGTTCGGCTGTCGCGCCAGGTTGGCGAGCCAGCCCGTCATCGGCTCCGGCATGCCGAACGCGCGGCAGGCGATGCGTAGCCAATGCCGGATGATTATCCTATCCTTCGCAACCGACCTGCCCGGACTGCAGCTGCTTTGCGGAGCCTGAGGGACCTGAACGCATGAGCCGAGAGAAGGACGCTTTCGCTGCCGCCATCTTCGACTTCGAAGGTACGCTGGTGGACTTCCAGTGGCAGCTCGGTCCGGCCGAGGCCGAGTTGCGCCGCGAGTTCGCGAAGCTGGGGTTCGAGGGCGAGGCGTTCGCGCTCGCCAACTACGCGAGCATGTGGAACGCAGCCGCCGAGACGCTCGCGCCGCACGGCCGGATGGCCGAGCTGCGCCGCGCGATTGCGCCCGTCTATGACCGCTGGGACGCGGACGCGTTAACGCGTTGGGCTGCGCGCCCGGAAGCCGCGCAGCTGCTGCGCTCGCTTGCCGCGATGGGCATACGGACCGGCATGGTGAGCAACATTGGACGCGCTGCGCTCGCGCCGGCGCTTGAGCGGTTCGATTTCGCGCGCTGGCTTTCTCCGGTCGTCTCGCGCGACGACGTGACCTTCATGAAGCCGCGTGGCGAGGGCATCCTCTCGGTGCTGCGGGAATGGCGCATGGCGCCCCAGAGCGTGCTCTTCGTCGGCGACAGCCGCGCGGACGTGCTCGGTGCCCGCGCCGCGGGCCTCAGGGTCGCCATCATCCGGGGCGGCGAATGCGCGCAGCCCGATTTCGCCGACCTCTCTCCAGATCACTGGGTTTCGCGCCCAGGCGAGCTCGAGGAGCTGATTGCGGGATAGCGATTGCGCCCTCGATTCGCATCCGCGCATGAGGTGATCGAGCGACTGGCGTTCGCCGGAGCCGGCCGTCGCTGAAGCGCCCAGGTTTCTCGGATCGACGACCCTAGCCTGGCAGGCTGCTCACCCGCCCATCCACCTCGCCTCATGCCGCCCGAGCGCCCCGGGCTCGACCGGCCAGCGGACCTCGTAGCCTTCGATCCGCGCGGCGCACGGCACGAGCTTCACCGGGCCCCACGCGGTCGCGCTGCGCTCCAGGAGCGCCTCGACATCGCCCTGGCCCGGCGCCTTCGCATCGCCCCCCTGTCCCAAATCGACCAGCAGCTTCGCGGTGCGCGCGAGCGCGTCCTTCTCCCCGGGAACGCCGAGCACGCGGAGCGCGGCGGCGCGGTGATGCGCGTAATTGGTGTGCAGCCGGATTCAGCCGTCCGCCGCGCGGTAGTCGCCGGCGATCGGGTCCCAGGCTCCCGGCAGCGTCCAGCCTTCGGGCTTCACGAGCCGCTCGCAGCGGAACGCTGCCGCCGCGAGCCGCCGGTCGACCGTCACGCGGCGCAGCGTCTCGCCGCGGCGCTTCGCCCACAGCTCGGCGGCGGCGAGCGTCGCGACGCCGATCGTCGCGCAGGCGAAGGCGCTCACCTCGAACTTCGAGGGCAGGCCGCCTGCCGCGCCGGTGAATTCGAGCGCTTGCGCGTCGCCCGGCGCTCCGCCGAGCGCCTGCCACAGCGTTTTGACGAGCGCGCTCTCGGAAATCATGGCCGACCGCGCTGCCTAGACCTTCACGCCCTCCTCCGCCAGCACGCGCTGCACGGCCGGCCGCTCGAGGAGCCGGTCCTTCAGGGCCGTGTAGTTCCTGAGCTCCGCAACCGGCAGCTCGCGGCGCAGGCCCCAGGCGTAGAAGACCAGCGCGTAGGGATCGAGCACCGAGTACTTGTCGGACAGCCACTCGCGCCCGGCGAGCCGCTGATCGATGTGCTTCAGGCAGTCGTGGAAGGTCTTGCGGCCCATCTCCTGGATCTTCGGAAAGCACGCCGTCTCGGTGGTATAGCGCTCCGGCCGGCCGATGTGCGCGTGCGCCGGATGCACGCTCGCGGCGAAGAACCCGACGAGCGAAAGCGCGCGCGCCGCCGCGGTCGCGTCGTTCGGCCACAGCCCGTAGCGCTTGCCGAGGAAGGGCAGGATCGCCGTGTTCTCGGTGAGCGGCTCGCCGTCGTCGAGCAGCAGCGCCGGCACCCGCCCCTGCGGGTGGATCCTGAGATAGGCCTCGGTCTTCTGCTCGCCCTTCGCGAGGTCTACGCACCGCGCTGCGTACTTCTCGCCGCCCTCCTCGAGGACGATGTGCGCCGCCATCGAGCAGGCGCCGGGAGCGTAGAAGAGCGTGAGCATGGATGGCTTCCCCTCGGATAAGGTCCTGCGGGACCGGAGACCGGGATTCTCCGCCAAGGCCCGCGACCCGAGAAGGCGGGCTGCAAAACACGGCGCCGCGTGCCGCACCCCGGCTAAACTAGCGCATGGCCGGAGCCTACGCCTATCTCCCCCTCGAGCGCGTCGTCTTCGGCCGGCCCGCGGCCGAGGCCGCAGCCGAAGAGGCCGCGCGCATCGGCGCGCGGCGCGTGTTCGTGGTCGCCTCAAAGACCCTTTCGCGCGCGACGCCCCTCGTGCGCGCGATCGCCGTGGCGCTCGGCGAACGCCATGCGGGCCTGTTCGACAACTGCGTCGCGCACACGCCCTGGCCGAGCGTGATCGAAGCGGCCGAGGCGGTGCGCGCCGCGCGCCCCGACCTTATCCTCACGGTCGGCGGCGGCACGCCGATCGACACCGTGAAGATCCTGCAGATCTGCCTCGCGCACGGCGTGCGCGCGCCCGAAGAGCTCGACGCGCTGCACGCCTCGATCGGGCCGGACGGCAGGCGCATCGTGCCCGAGATCAAGCCCTCGCCCGTTCGCCAAGTGGCGGTGCCGACGACGCTCTCCGGCGCGGAGTTCTCCAACCTCGGCGGAGGCACCGATCCGCGCACGCGCATCAAGCACTCGTTCATCGGCGCCGACATCGGCGCGCGCGCGGTGATCCTCGACCCGGCGGCGACGCTCTACACGCCGGAATGGCTGTGGCTCTCGACCGGCGTGCGCGGCATCGACCACGCGGTCGAGGCGCTTTGCTCCGTGGACGCGCATCCGTACTGCGACGGCCTCGCGCTGCACGCGCTGCGCCTGTTCGCCGAGCAGCTGCCGCGCACGCGCCGCGCGCCGCAGGACCTGGAGGCGCGGCTCGCCTGCCAGCAGGCCTCCTGGCTCGCCGCCTCGACGATCGCGCGCGTGAACTACGGCGCGAGCCACGGCATCGGGCACGCGCTCGGCGCCGCGGCCGGCGTGGCGCACGGCCACACGAGCTGCGTCATGCTGCCGCACGTGATGCGCTACAACGAGCCCGCGACCGGAGCGAAGCAGAAACTCGTCGCCGAGGCCCTCGGCCGGTCCGGGGTGCCGGCGGCGGACGCGATCGCCGAGCTCGTCGCCGCGCTCGGCCAGCCGGCGACGCTGCGCGCGGTCGGAGTGAAGCGCGAGCAGCTGCCGCAGATCGCGGGGGCGGCGATGCACAACGCCTGGGTGCGGGCGAACCCGCGGCCGATCCGCTCGGCCGAGGACGTGATGCGGCTGCTCGAAGCGGCATGGTGACCTACGAAGAGCTCGCCCGGCAGTTCCGCTGGGAAGTGCCGGACCACTTCAACTTCGCCGCGGAAGTGGTCGACGCCTGGGCGAAGGACCCGGGGAAGCTCGCGCTCCTGTGGTGCGACGAGTCGGGACGCGAGGCGCGCTACACGTTCGCGCAGATCGCCGAGCACTCGCGGCGCGTGGGGAGCCTGCTGCGCGCGAGCGGCCTCGAGAAAGGCGACCGCTGCATCGTCATGCTGCCGCGCGCTCCGCAGTGGCAGCTCGCCATGGTCGGCTGCCTGCGCGTGGGCGTGATCCCCATTCCGTGCATCGACATGCTGACCGCGGGCGACGTGCGCTACCGCGTCGAGCACTCGGGCGCTGCCGGTGCGATCACGACCCGCGCCAGCGCCGAGAAGTTTTCCGGATTGAAGCTAAGGATGAAAGCGGCGGTGGGCGGCGCGCCGGGCTGGCTCGATTTCGATGCCGCGGTCGGGGCCGCATCGCCCGAATGCCCGGCTGAGCGCATCGCGGCCGAGGACCCGGTCGCGATCTACTACACCTCCGGCTCGAGCGGCCCGCCGAAGGGCGTGACGCACGCGGCGCGCGCGCTCTGGGCGTGGCGCTACTCGTCGCTCTACTGGCACGACCTGAAGCCTTCGGACCTCATGTGGTGCACCGCCGACACCGGCTGGAGCAAGGCGGGCACCGCGATCCTCTTCGGTCCCTGGAGCTGCGGCGCGGCGGTGTTCTTCTACCACGGCGCGTTCGATCCGCGGCGGCGCCTCGCGCTGCTCGCGAAGCACCGCGTCACGGTGTTCTGCGCGGCGGCGACCGAGCTGCGGCGCCTGATCCACGAGGACCTCGCGGCGCACGACCTCGCGGCGCTGCGGCTCGCCGTGTCGGCGGGCGAGACGGTCAATCCCGAGATCGTGCGCCGCTGGCAGGCGCTCACGGGCGTGCCGCTTCTCGACGGCTACGGCCAGACCGAGACGCTGATGACGGTGACCAACTACCCGTTCATGCGGGTGAAGCCGGGCTCGATGGGCAAGCCCCTGCCCGGCCTCGAGGCGAAGGTGATCGACGGGCAGCTCGCGATCCGCCTGCCCAATCCGCAGATGATGCTCGGCTACTGGAACGAGCCCGAGCGCACCGCCGCGGCAACAACGCGCGTCGGCGGCGCCGAGTACTGGCTGACCGGCGACGTGGTGCGCATGGACGAGGACGGCTACCTCTTCTACGAGGGACGCGCCGACGATATCATCAGCTCGGCGGGCTACCGCATCGGTCCGATGGAGGTGGAAAGCGCGCTCATCGAGCACCCGGCGGTGCAGGAAAGCGCCGCCGTGGGCAAGCCCGACGCCGAGCGCGGCGAGATCGTCAAGGCCTTCGTCGTGCTCAAGCCCGGGCACGCCGCCACGCCCGCGCTCGCCGCCGAGCTTCAGGAGCACGTCAAACGCGTCACCGCCCCCTACAAGTATCCGCGCGAGATCGAGTTCGTCGCCGAGCTGCCGAAGAACGCCTCGGGCAAGCTCCTGCGCCGCGTGCTGCGCGGGAAGTAGCCGAGGGCTTCCGCGGCGCTAACCTTCCGCGCCGCGGGTCTGGATGAGGCGCGTCGCGCTCACCGCCCCGGCGACGAGCGACACGCCGGCCGCGACGCCGAGCGCCCACAGGCTCGCGCGCGCGCCGAACAGGCCGAACATCAGCGCGACGAGCGCGGCGCCGGTGGTCTGGCCGACGAGCCGCGCAGTGCCGAGCATGCCGCTCGCCCCGCCGCTTCTCTCGCGCGGCGCCGAGCCGAGGATCGCGCGGTTGTTCGGCGACTGGAACAGCCCGAAGCCCGCGCCGCACAGCGCCATGCGCCAGACCACGTTCGCGTCACCGGGCGCATGCGGCAGGAGCGCGAGCAGCGTGAGCCCCGCGCCGAAGATCAGCAGCCCGATCAAGCCGAGAATGCCCGCCGGATAGCGGTCCGCCAGCCGCCCCGCGATCGGCGCGGTCATCGCAGCCGTCACGGGCCAGGGCGTCATGAGAAGCCCCGTGGCCACGTCGGTGCGGCCGAGCACGGTCTGGAAATAGAAGGGGATCGCGACGTAGGCGAGCATCTGCGCGGTGAACGAGCACACCGAGGTCGCGATCGACAACGCGAACAGCGGGATGCGCAGAAGATCGACCGGCAGCAGGGGCGAAGCCTGCTTGAGCTGGCGCGCGACGAGCGCAACGCCCGAGACCGCGGCGCCGGCGAACGCGACCACGGTGTAGAGCGGCCGCTCGCCGTGGCCGACACTGTCGATCGCGATGATGAGCAGGCCGAAGAAGAAGGCGTTGAGCAGCGCGCTCGGAGAATCGAAGCGCCGCGCAGCGCGCGGCGTGCGCGGCAGCGCCCGCGCGGCGACGAGCGTCGCGACGCCGGTCGGCACGTTGATCGCGAACAGCCACGGCCACGAGGCGACCGAGAGGATGCCGGCGGCCACGGTCGGCCCGATCGCCGCCGAGACCGCCACCACGAGCGCGACGATGCCGATTCCGCGGCCGAGCAGCCGCCCGGGGTAGATGAACCGCACGAGCGCCGAGTTGATGCTCAGGACCCCGGCCGCGCCGACGCCCTGCAGCACGCGCGCGAGCGTCAGCACGAGCAGCGAATTGGAGAGCGCGCAGGCGAGCGAGGCGAGCGTGAAGATCACGAGTCCCGTGCGGTAGATGCGCCGGTAGCCGACGATCTCGCCGAGCGAGGCGAGCGGCAGGAGCAGCACCGTGATGACGAGCTGGTAGGCGTTCACCACCCACACCGAGTCGGCCGGGGTGGCGCGCAGGTCGCGCGCGATCGTCGGCAGCGCCACGTTGGCGATCGCGCTGTCGAGCACCGACATGGCCACCGCCAGCCCGATCGCGAGCATCGCCCAGTTGCGCTGCGGCAGCGGCAGGCCGTCGGGGGCTTCCATGGCGCGATTCTAAGAGGCGAATTGCCGCCGCGCGGCGCCCGTTCGAAAATGGCGCGACCCGCGACCTTCCAGGGAGGACGCCGTGGCGCTCGATTCCTTGCTGTCCTTTCCCGTGCTGGCCGGCCGGCACGGCGCAACCCTCAACTTCACAAGGATGAACGAGCAGCAGATCATGAGCCTGGCGATCGCGCTGGAGGAGGACGACGCGCGCATCTACAACACCTACGCCGACGCCCTCGCCGCCGACTACCCGGACACGGCGCAGCTCTTCCGCGCCATGGCCGCCGAGGAGGACGGCCACCGGCACCGGCTGATCGAGCTGTACCGCGAGCGCTTCGGCGAGAGGATCCTCTTGATCCGCCGCGAGGACGTGCGCGGCTTCGTCGCGCGCAAGCCAGTGTGGCTCGCGCAGCCGCTCGACCTGGACAAGATCCGCGCCCAGGCCGAGATCATGGAGGCCGACTCGCGGCGCTTCTACGCGCAGGCCGCGCGCCGCACGAGCGACGCGGCGATCCGCCAGCTCCTCGGCGACCTGGCGGCCGAGGAAAGCCGGCACGAGTCGAAGGCCGAGACCCTGGGCGACAAGTTCCTGACGCCGGAGACGATGCACACCGAGCGCGAGACCCAGCGGCGGCTGTTCCTGCTGCAGTTCATCCAGCCCGGGCTCGCGGGGCTGATGGACGGCTCGGTGTCGACGCTCGCGCCGCTGTTCGCCGCGGCCTTCGCCACGCACAGCACCTGGAGCACCTTCCTCGTGGGGCTCGCGGCGGCGATCGGCGCGGGCATCAGCATGGCCTTCGCCGAGGCGTTGTCGGACGACGGCGCGCTCACCGGCCGGGGAAGCCCCGTGATCCGCGGCACGGTCACGGGGGTGATGACGGCGCTCGGCGGGCTCGGCCACACCCTGCCCTACCTGATCCCTCAGTTCCACCTCGCGACCATGCTCGCGGTCGCGGTCGTCGCGGTAGAGCTCGTCGCGATCGCCTGGGTGCGGCAGCGCTACATGGACACGCCCTTCGGCCTCGCGGTGCTGCAGGTGATCGTCGGCGGGCTGCTCGTGTTCGCCGCCGGGGTGCTGATCGGGCAAGCCTAAGGAAGCTGGTTCGATGCGAAAATGGCTCCGTGAGAATCACGCTTGACCTTCCCGTCGCTCTGCTTCAGCGCATCAAACTGCGTGCCGTGCACCGTAAGCGCAAGCTGAAGGACGAGATCGCCGCGCTCATCGAAGCGGGGCTGGCGCACGCCCCGGCACCCGAAGCCCCGCGCAAGCCGCCCAAGCCGGTGCGCCTGCGCGGCCGGGGCCCGCTCACGCTGCGCGAGATCGAATCTGCAATCCATGCGGACCACGAGTAGAGACGCGCGCACGGTTGCCGTCGACACCGCCGTCCTTATCGCCGCCGCCCGCAGCCTGGGCGCACGGCTGGTGACCGAAGACACGAAGCTGCGCCGGGCTGCGCCCGCGCTGACGCAGTCGCTTGCGCAGGCCGCCGGAGGGACCTGACAAGCGGCGGGCCGCTCACTTCCGCGGACAGGCGCTCGAGGCGTACGCGTCGTCAAGGAACCTCGCGAGGCGCAGGCCCGCAAGTCCCAGTTGCCGGTCGAGGATCGGCAGCGCCTTCGCGTAGTAGGCGTCGTCGACGACGCGGTCGGCAGGCAGCATGCGCCACACTTCCTGCGCCGCGGCGTGCGTCTCGGTCGCCCACTGCGCCGGCGTGCCGCCGTCCACGCCCCGCGCCTCGGGGCTTCGCAGCCAGCCGTGCTCCAGGCGCCGCACGTACGCGCCCCAGCTCCACACGGTCGCCGAAATCAGCGTCTCGTCCCACAGCGCGTGGAAATTCGTCCGGAAGTCGGTCGGCCGGCAGCGGCGCCTGCACTTCGGCTCGTCGATCCTGACCTCGACCTCGATGCCGTTGCCGCCGTGCCTGTCGCGCACGGTGTGCAGCGGCTGGTGCACGTCGGCGACGAAGTGCACGGCGTAGCGCAGCGCATCGCGCTTCTGCGCGTCGCTGGGCGCGCAGCGCAGCTCGTTCTCGAGGCGCTCGAGCTCCGCGACCACGCAGTCGCCGCGCGCGGGATTCGGCTTGCAGTCGAGCCGCGCGTCGTAGCGCTTCGCGCGCAGCGGAATGTCGACGAAGTGCCAGTGGGCGGTGTCGGGCCGCTCGTCGCGGATGTCGTCGGCCCAGCTCGACTCGGAGGCGAGCGAGTGGCCCTTGCCCAGCAGCCGCTCGACCATCGCCGCCGCGGCAGGCGCGAGGCGGCGCTGCGCAATCTCGGCGACGATCGAGTGCCCTTCCTGTCCCCAGCCCCAGGCCGCGCCCGAGGCGCACAGGCCAAGGATGAGGATCAGCGTCCGTCCCGGCATCGTCCCTCCGGGCCCGAGGCTACCGCATTTCGCAGCGGCACGCCGGCCGCAAATCGGCTATCGTGCGCGCCGATGGAGCCGATCATCCGCGTCACGCACCTGTCGAAGACCTACGCCTCGGGCTTCCGCGCGCTGAAGGACATCGACCTCGAGATCCGGCGCGGCGAGATCTTCGCGCTGCTCGGGCCGAACGGCGCCGGCAAGACGACTCTCATCGGCACGATCTGCGGGATCGTCACGCCGAGCGCGGGCACGATCCTCGTGGACGGCCGCGACGTGCTGCGCGAGTACCGCGCGACGCGCTCGCTGATCGGCCTGGTGCCGCAGGAGCTGACGACCGAGGCGTTCGAGTCGGTCTGGGACAATGTCACCTTCAGCCGCGGTCTGTTCGGCAAGCCGCCCGATCCCGCGCACCTCGAGAAGGTGCTGCGCGACCTCTCGCTGTGGGACAGGAAGGACAGCAAGATCGTCACCCTCTCGGGCGGCATGAAGCGGCGGCTGCTGATCGCCAAGGCGCTCGCGCACGAGCCGCAGGTGCTGTTCCTCGACGAGCCGACAGCGGGCGTCGACGTCGAGCTGCGGCGCGACATGTGGGCGCTGGTGCGCGCGCTGCGCGCGGGCGGCGTCACCATCATCCTCACCACCCACTACATCGATGAGGCCGAGGAGATGGCCGACCGCGTCGGGGTGATCAACAAGGGCGAGATCGTGCTCGTCGAGGACAAGGTGGAGCTGATGCGCAAGCTCGGCAGGAAGCAGCTCACGCTGCACCTCGCGCAGCCGCTCGAGCGCGTGCCGCCGGCGCTCGCCGCCTACCGCCTGGAGCTCGCCAACCGCGGCAGCGATCTGATCTACACCTACGAGGAGCGCGATCGCGCCGGCATCAGCGCGCTCCTCAACGACCTCGCCGCGGCCGGCATCCGCTACCGCGACCTGCACACCACGCAGAGCTCGCTCGAGGACATCTTCGTCGGCCTGGTGAGCGAACGGCGATGAACGTCTACGCGATCCTCGCGATCTACCGGCACGAGATGGAGCGCACGCGGCGCACGATCATGCAGAGCGTGATCTCGCCCGTGATCTCCACGTCGCTCTACTTCATCGTGTTCGGCGCGGCGATCGGCGAGCGCATCCAGCAGGTCGAGGGCGTGAGCTACGGCGCCTTCATCGTGCCGGGACTCATCATGCTCTCGCTCCTCACCCAGAGCATCTCCAACGCCTCGTTCGCGATCTACTTCCCGAAGTTCACCGGGACGATCTACGAGCTGCTCTCGGCGCCGGTGTCGTACTTCGAGGTCGTGCTGAGCTACGTCGGCGCGGCGGCGACCAAGTCGATCCTGCTCGGTCTCATCATCCTCGCGACCGCGGGCCTGTTCGTGCCGCTGCGCGTCGAGCACCCCGTGTGGATGCTGCTCTTTCTCGTGCTCACCGCCGCGACCTTCAGCCTGTTCGGCTTCATCATCGGCGTCTGGGCCGACGGCTTCGAGAAGCTGCAGCTCATTCCCCTGCTCTTCGTCACGCCACTCACCTTCCTGGGCGGGAGCTTCTACTCGATCCACATGCTGCCGCCCTTCTGGCGCGCGGTGTCGCTGTTCAATCCGGTCGTCTACCTGGTGAGCGGCTTTCGCTGGAGCTTCTACGGCCTCGCCGACGTGAGCGTCGCCGTGAGCCTCGCGATGATCCTCGTCTTCCTCGCCGCCTCGCTCGCGGTGGTGGCGTGGATCTTCAGGACGGGATACCGCCTCAAGACCTGAAACGCGCGGCACGCCATGTCCAATCCGCTCCCGACCCTCTCGCTCCTCGAAACCCGGGTGCTCGGCACGCTCGTCGAGAAGGAGCGCACCGTGCCGGACACCTATCCGCTCACGCTCAATGCGCTCGTCGCCGGCTGCAACCAGAAGACGAGCCGCGACCCGGTCATGCAGGCGAGCGAGGCCGAGGTCCAGGCCGCGCTCGACAGCCTGAAGCGCGCCAACCTGGTGGTCGAATCGAGCGGCGGGCGCGTCGCGCGCTATGCCCACAACCTCGAGCGCGTGCTGCAGGTGCCTGCCCAGTCGGCCGCCCTGCTCACCGCCCTCATGCTGCGCGGCCCGCAGACCGCGGGCGAGCTGCGCATCGCCTGCGAGCGGCTGCACCGCTTCGCCGACATCTCGGCGGTGGAGGGCTTCCTCGATGAGCTCGCGGCCCGGCCGGCGGGCGCGCTGGTCGTGGAGCTGCCGCGCCTGCCCGGGGCGAGAGAGAACCGCTGGGCGCACCTCTTGAGCGGAACGCCCTCGCGGGAGGCGAGCGCAGCCGAGGCGCAGGCGGGCGGCGATGTCTCGCTCGGCGAGATGGCGGCGCTCAAGGCGAACGTCGCGCGGCTCGAGGGTGAGATCGCCGAGCTGCGGGCCTTGGTGACCCGCATCTGCGCGGAGCTCGGGATTCCGTCCGGGAAGAAGTAGTCGGGCGGCAGCGCGTGAGCTGGGCGGACCGAGGTCGGTGTAATACAATTCTGCGTCATCTGTATTACAGCGGAGACCTCGAATGACCCTCACCGTGCGCCTGCCTGCGCGGGTCGAGCAGGAGCTGGCCGAATACTGCGTCAAGCGCCGGATCACCAAGAGCGAGGCCGTGAAGCTCGCCTTGGAGGAGCTCATGCGACTGCCCGACGTCGTCGGCAGGCCTGCGCGCCACCCATTCATCGGTGGAGACAAGGGCGATGGCTCCGACGTCTCCGGCAACATCAAGGCGGCGCTGCGCGCCCGCTTTCGCGGGCGCAAGCGGTGAGCAAGGTCCTCGCGGACAGCGGCTTCCTGGTGGCGCTCGGCATCGAGCGCGACCCTCGACATCGCGCGGCGCGCGAGTTCCTGGACAGTTACCGAGGCGCGCTGCTCGTCCCGGCACCGGCGATCTCGGAATCCTGCTATTTTCTTTCCACCGCCGGCAAGGTGCGCCTGCTCCAGTGGGTGCGAAAGACTCCGCGCAGGGTCCTCGAGGTGCCGGCGTACGCCTACCCCGAAGTCGGGGAAATCCTTGCCCGCTATGCAGACCTCGACCCGGACTTCACCGACGCCGCGATCGTCTGGCTCGCCGAAGCCACCGGCTGCCGATCCATCCTGACGGTGGACGTGCGCGACTTCAGCACCTTTCGCCTGAAGCGAGGCAGGCGCTTCGAGTTGGTGAAGTGGTTCGAGCCCTGATCCGGTTCTGCGACAATCGGGCGATCACCCCGAGAGGCGATTCCCGATGGCGCTCAAGAGACCGAAAGGCCCTGCCGGCATGCTCGTCGTGCTGGAGCACGACTCGAAGATCCTGAGGGGCAACCCGCTCGACGACCCGCACGTTCGCAAGCTCGCGGTGTGGCTGCCGCCGCAGTACGACGGCACGAGGCGCCGCTTCCCGGTGCTCTACGACCTAGTCGGCTTCACCGGCTCGGGGCTCGCGCACACGAACTGGAAGCCCTTCGGCGACAACGTGCCGGAGCGCGCCGCGCGGCTCATCCACGAAGAGAAGATGGGGCCGGCGATCTTCGTCTTCCCGGACTGCTTCACCGCGCTCGGCGGCAACCAGTACGTGAATTCGTCCGCGATCGGGCGCTACGCCGACTACCTTACACGCGAGATCATCCCGTTCGTCGACCGCGAGTTCCGCACGCTCGCCGCGCGCGAGCACCGCGGCTGCTTCGGCAAGTCCTCGGGCGGCTACGGCGCGATCGTGCACGGCATGAAGCACGCCGAGCACTGGGGCGCGATCGCCGACCACTCGGGCGACGCCTATTTCGATTTCGTGTACTGGCACGACTGGCCGAACACGCTCGACGAGCTCGCCAGGCACCGCGTGCCGCCGCGCAAGGCCGGAGCCTACGATGCGCGCCGCGAGTCGGGCCGTAGGGGCCTCGCCGAGGGCCTGGACGACGGGCGCATCGCGCGCTTCCTCGCAAAAGTCTGGAAGAAGGAAAAGCTCTCCGGCGCCGAGGGCCACTGCCTCATGAACCTCGCCATGGCGGCGACCTACGACCCCGATCCGCGCGCACCGAACGGCTTTCGCGTGCCGTTCAACCTCGAGTCGGGCGAGGCGCTCGAGCGGCGCTGGCAGAAGTGGCGCGCGCACGACCCGATCAATCTGGTCGCGAAGTACCGGCGCAACCTCGTGTCGCTGCGCGGGATCTACATCGACTGCGGCTGGCGCGACCAGTACCACATCCACTACGGCGCGCGCATCCTATCGAAGCGCCTCGCAGCGGCCGGCATCCGCCACCGCTACGAGGAGTTCGACGACGACCACTCCGACATCGACTACCGGATGGACGTCAGCCTGCCGTTCCTGTACCGCGCGCTGAAGACTTAGCGGTCCCCCGCGCGGGCCAGGAACCGCCCGGCAAGCGCTACAATGCGGCGCATGTTCGATCGGATCACGCATGATCCCAACGTGCTTGCCGGGCGCGCGACCTTGCGCGGGCTGCGCATTTCCGTCGCGCACGTCGTCAACCTCGTCGCGAACGGCATGACCACCGCGCAGATCCTTGCCGAATATCCGGATCTCGAGGAAGAGGACATCCGCCAGGCGCTCGGCTACGCGGCCGCGATCGCCGAGGATCAGGTCCATCCGATTCCAGCGGGCAAGTGATGCGGTTCCTCGCTGACGCGGGGATCTCGCCAGGACCGTCGAATACCTGCGGCAATCCGGCCACGATGCCGCGCATGTGCGCGACTACGGGATGCAGCGCTCCCCGGACCGCGAAGTCTTGGAACGCGCCCAGCAAGAGGCCCGTGTCGTCCTCACGTTCGATCTCGATTTCGGCGCGCTGCTGGCGCTCGGCATTCGGGAGCGGCCTAGCGCCGTCTGGCGGACGAAACCGCGGCGACGGTGAATCGACGCCTCGTGGCGGTGCTCGCGGAGCAGTCCGCGGCGCTCGAAAGCGGCGCGCTGGTTCTCGTGGAAGACTCGCGCTACAGAGTCAGAAAACTGCCGTTCGGACGCAGCTGATCCGCCGACAGGGCACATCGCACTGGCGCGCGCGTATCCTCTCGAAGCGCCTCGCAGCGGCCGGCATCCGCCACCGCTACGAGGAGTTCGACGACGACCACTCCGACATCGACTACCGGATGGACGTCAGCCTGCCGTTTCTCTACCGGTCGCTGTCGCGCTGAGGCGCGCGGCGCTCGGTCCTGGCATGCGAGCCATTGCGCCGCTGCGCCTGGGCGTCGCTCGCCTTCGAGTTATCGAGGCCCTCGGTGCTCATGCGGTCCTCGGCGCGCCCGAGGCCCTGGTCGCGGTCCTGCGCGAAGCGTCCGTTCGAATTCTCGTACGCCGAGCCGTTCGTGCCGGGGCCGGCCGCCGAGCCGTGCTCGAAGCCGCCGCTGAACCCACCGCCCATTGCGCCGCCGCCTCCGGGTCCACGCGCGTCCGCACCCACGCTGAACGCCATCGCGGCCGATGCGCACAACAGCAGAAGAGTCGATTTACGCATGATTGCCTCCGTTGATTGCAATCGGAACACCCAATCTAGCGCAACCTCCGGGCGCGAAGGAACGCACTGAAACGTAAAACGTCGTTTCCGTTTGTAACCGTACGTCGGGGAACTGCGACAGTTTCCGCGCGGCGCTCGCGGCGCTAGCATTCCCCGCGCAGAGGGGAATCCGACAATCGATTGGAGATACCCATGAAGCGCTTCGATTCACCGATGCGCAAGCGCGTCCTGATCGGCGCCGTGGCAGGCGCGGCGCTCACGCTCAATCCTTGGACGATCTCGTCCGATCTGCGGCTCGTCGCGAACACCGCTTCCGCCGCGCCGTCCGCCACGGGCGTCACCAACTCGAGCACCGGTCTGAGCATCGCGGCGAGCGCCAACGACGGCGCCGCGGGCGCCGGCACGGGAAGCGGCGGAGGCAGCGGCTCCGGCGGAGGATCCGGTGGTGGTGGGGGCGGCGGAGGCGGAAGCGGAGGCAGCGGCTCCGGCGGAGGATCCGGTGGTGGTGGGGGCGGCGGAGGCGGAGGCGGAGGCGGAGGCGGCGGAGGCAGTGGTGGCGGTGGTGGCGGCGGCGGTGGCGGCGGTGGCCGATAGCCGAGCGCTCCGAACCCGAGCGTGAATCGGACGGCCCGCGCCGGACACGGCGCGGGCCGCTCCGGCGCTCACATGTGCAGGATCTCGCCCTTTAGCGCGTAGGCGATCGCGAGCACGTCTTTCTGCGTCTGGTCGTCGATCCCGCGCTTGCGCAGCGCGGCGAGGATGTCGTCGGTAGCGGCCATGTACTCGGCCGCGTTGATGTTCATCCCGC
>JAKALD010000041.1 GCA_021813275.1 Pseudomonadota bacterium
TCCCGGGGAGGTCACCGACGGCGCCTCGCTCGGCTCGACGAGCCAGTTCTCGATGGCGCTGGTGGAGAGGGCCGCGGGCCTGAAGTTCAAGTACATCCCGTACGACGGCCTGGCGCCGCGCATGAACGCGATCCTCGGCGGGCACATCGACATCACCGACTCGAACCTCACCCAGAAGGCGAAGGTGCAGGCGGGGCTGCTCAAGTTCATCGCCATCCTGAGCGAGAAGCGCAACCCCGAGATTCCGAACGTCCCGACGATGAAGGACCTCGGCTACAACGTCGTGTACGCGGTCTCGCGCGGCCTCATGGTTCCCAAGGGTACGCCGGCCGCGGCCGAGGCGAAGCTCGAGTCGGCGTGCGCGACGGCGGCGAAGGATCCGGCGTTCGCCAAGGCGATGGCGCTGCAGGGCACCGACGTCGACTTCCGCGACCGCAAGGGCTACGCCGAGTTTCTCAAGACCGATGACGCGCTCTACAAGCAGGTGTCCGAGGATCTCGGGCTGCTGAAGCAGCACTGATGCTCGGCCGCGACGGCATCGCCGGGCTCGTCTGCCTGGCGTTGAGTCTCTTCGGCCTCGCGCTCACCCGCGGCCTGCCGGCGCCCTCGATGCTGCCGGTGGGCCCCGGCTTCTACCCGCGCATCGTGCTCACGCTGATGGCGGGCTTGAGCGCAATCCTCGTCGTATCGGACGTCATCGCCGGGCGGCGCGGCACGCGCGCCGTGGTGGCCAGGCCCGCCGTGCAGCCGAACTACCGCCTGGTCGCGGCGACGTTCGCCATCTTCGCCGCGTACGTGGCGCTGCTGCCGCCGCTCGGCTTTCGCATCGCGACCTTCCTGTTCGTCGCGGTGCTCCAGGTCGTGCTCGAGCCGCCGCGCGGTTCGCGCCGCTGGGCGCTCGTGCTTGCAGTGGCCCTGGCGACCACGTGGCTCACCTACCTCGCGTTCGAGCGCTACCTCTCGGTGCTGCTGCCGCGCGGGACGTGGACGGGGATGTAGGCGATGGAAGTCCTCTACGAGCACCTGTTCGCGAGCATCCTCGGAATCCTGCACCTCAAGTACCTGGTGCCGCTGCTACTGGGCACGATCGCCGGCGTGATCGGTGGGGCGCTGCCGGGCATCACGATCACCATGACGATCATCATGGTGCTGCCGTTCACCTTCGGCCTGGATCCGCTGCAGGGCCTGGCCGCAATGACGGGCGTGTACGTCGGCGGCTCGGCGGGCGGCTCGATCACCGCGAGCCTCATCGGCATTCCGGGCACGCCGTCGGCGGTGGCGACCACCTTCGACGGCTTTCCGATGACGCGCAAGGGCGAGCCGGGCCGCGCGGTCTGGGTCGGGGTGTGGGCGGCGTTCCTCGGCGGGGCGCTCGGCGGGCTGTTTCTGATCGCCGCCACCGGGCCGCTCGCCTCGATCGCGCTCAAGTTCGGTCCCTGGGAGTATTTCTCGCTGTTCGTGTTCGCGCTCTCCATGGTCGCGGGCCTCGTCGGCACGTCGCTCACCAAGGGGCTGCTTTCGGGGGCGATCGGCCTGGTGATCACCGTGATCGGCGCCGACCCGATCCTCGGGGTGCCGCGCCTCACGATGGGCTCGGACTTCCTGCAGGGCGGGTTCCCGTTCCTGCCAGTGCTGATCGGGATCTTCGCCTTCGCGCAACTCATGTCGGACATCGAGAAGCTGCGCGCCGGGCGCTCGGGCGGTGCGGGCGGACCGCCGCCGAGCCTCAAGGTGTCGCAGCTCAAGGTGCTGTGGGAGATCCTGAGCCGCCCGTTCCTGCTGCTGTGGTCGACGTGGATCGGGATCCTCATCGGCGTGCTGCCAGCGATCGGCGGCAGCGCGGCGAACGTCATGGCCTACGACCAGGCGAAGAAGTTCTCGCGCCGCCCGGAGAAGTTCGGCACCGGCATTCCCGAGGGCATCATCGCCTCGGAATCCTCGAACAACGCCAACGTCGCCGGGTCGCTCGTGACGATCATGGCGTTCGGCATCCCGGGCGACGCGGTGACCGCAGTGATGCTCGGCGCGATGACGATCCACGGCATTCAGCCCGGACCGCTGTTCATCTCGCAGCACCCGGCGATCGCCTACGGCATCTACGCGGCGTATCTCGTCGCGCTGCCGCTGATGGTGCTCACGATCGCCGCGGGCGCGCGCGCCTGGATGCGCGTGATCAGCGTGCCGAAGTCCATCCTCGTTCCCGTGGTCCTGGTGCTGTGCGTGATTGGCGCCTTCGCGCTCAACAACATCATGGACGACGTGTACGTGCTGCTCATCTTCGGCGTCGTGGGCTACGCCATGGTCAAGATCGGCATTCCGCTCGCGCCGCTCATCCTCGGGCTGATCCTGGGCGACCAGATCGAGGTGAACCTGATTCGCGCGATCGCCAACGACCCAAACCCGTGGCTGTTCATCACGCATCCGATCTCGGGCGGCCTCCTCGGGGCCTCGGTGCTGTCGGTGATCCTCGCGCTCTGGCAGCACCGGCGCGCGAAGCGGCGCGGCGCGATTGCGGAGGAGGAAGACATCGATTTCTAGCAGGTTCCGCGCGAGTCGCCCGCGTGCGCGTGGGGGGGCAAACGTGAACAACTGTGAGAACGGCGCAGGGACGCTTGTGACGCCGCACCCGTGCTGATGAAATCGCGTTTCGCCGGTACCCCACTCACCGAACGATGGCACCCCCGGAGCTTTGCGAGCCGCGCGCGCTGGTCCAGTCAGTGGACCGCGCCGTGCAGCGCTACCTCAGCGGCCTGGCCGAGCCCGCGGCGACCCTCGACCTGATCGAGTCGGCCTGCGAGCGCTTGCGCGCGGCCGGCCTCGGCGAGCGGGAGCGCTTCCTGGTCGACTTCATCTGCCATTGCGCCAAGCTGCTGCGGGCCGGGCCGGTGCAGGGGGCCGCCCCGCGCGGCGCGGTTCCCGACCTCGCCAGCGTGCGCATCGAGCTCGCGAAGGGGATCTGGCAGCTGGACGCCTGCCTGAGCGCGTAAGCCTGACCGCGGCGCCCGTCTAGACTGGTGAATCGATCGCGGAAGCTACGCGATCGAGAGCACGGCCTTCCTCGGCCGAGACGCGCCCGGCGGGCGTGCCCTCGCCGGTCAGCGGGTGACTGCCGTTGCGCGCGAGCTCGGCGAGCCGCGCCCGGTCGAGGATCGTGATCTCGCGGCCGGACACGCTCACCAGGCCGTCCTCGGCGAGCTCGTGCAGCAACCGCGACAGGGTCTCCTTTTTCATTCCGAGGCGCGACGCGACCAGCGACTTCGCGACCGGCAGCGTCGCGACGTGGCTTCCCGAGCCGTTGTACGGCCGCGCAAGAGATTCGACGTAGGCGGCGAGGCGCTGGATGCCGCGATGCAGCGCGTTGTCCGCGAACTCCGAGAGCAGCCCAAGGGTGCGCTCGGCGAGCGCAATCAACAGCCGGCGAGCGAATTTCGGGTCCCGATCGAGAAGCTCGAGGATCGGCGCCGGCGCGATGCCGATGACCAGCGTATCGGCGGCCGCCACGACGTCGACCGGGCAGGGCCGGCCGAGCAGGACCGACGCTGCGCCGAAGCTCTCGCCCGCCCCGAGCAGCCGAAGCACGCGCTCCTCGCCGTTCGTGCCGCGCGCGGCGAGCTTCAGCAGCCCGTAGCTCACCCCCATCACGCCCGGCACGGTGTCGCCGCGCCGCACGAGCGCCGCTCCGCGCGCGAGGGGCAGCAGGTGCGCGCGGGTCGCGAGCTCCAGCACCTGCGCCTCCGCCAGCTCGCTGAACACCGCCAGGTGGGCGATCAATCCGCGAATGCGGGACGGATCCCGGTGACTGTCGCTGCGGTGCAGTGCGCGCATTTTTCCCTTATGGATCCCGTTGATGCACTGCGTCAATAAGAGCACTCCCGGCTGAAGGTGTCTTGACATTTGTCAACGTTCCCCCGGGAAACGACTGGAAACAGCGAAAAAAACATGGAGTATTCGATGAACAACAAGATCCTTGCATCCGCCCTGGCCTCCTCTCTGATTGCCGGCACGGGGGCGGCCTTCGCGGCCGGCGTCGACGCGGACGCCGCCACGGACCTCGCGCGCCAGAGCAAGTGCTTCAAGTGCCACTCGGTCGACAAGAAGAAGGAGGGGCCCTCGTATCACTCGCTCGCCGAGAAATACAAGGGCAAGGCCGACGCCGAGGACAAGCTGATCAAGCACGTCACCGTTCCGAACAAGGTGAAGGTCGACGGCGAGGAGCAGGACCACCCGATGGTGAAGATCAAGGACCCGGCGGCGATCAAGAACCTGGTCGACTGGATCCTGAGCCGCTGAACGCGCCTCGCCTGAGAACCGGGGAGGCCAGATGTTCGGCGGATGGTGGCAAAGGCTGAAGGAGCGCTGCGCGACCTGCTCGCGCGTGACGCTGGGGGTCGGGGTCGCGGTCGTCGGTCGATGGGCCCGACCGCGAGCGCCGCGAACGTGAACTTCCTCGCGCTATCGGGCGGCCTCCCGGACGTCACGTTCCGCCAGACCAGGCTCAGTCTGTTCGGCAAGTACGCGCTCGACAAGAACTCGGCTGTGCGGGTCGACCTCATCCATCAGAACGACCGTCTGAACGAGTGGACCTGGGGCTACGCCGGGGTGCCGTTCACCTACGCCGACAACACGACGATCACGCTCAACCCGAACCAGCGCGTGACCGTGCTGATGGGCCGTTACATCTACACCTTCCGCTAGCGGGCAGGAGGGGCGGCGCAACCGCGGCCGCCCCGAGCAGGCGGGCAACGCGAAGGCCGGCACGACCGGCCTTCGTTTTGGACTGCGCGCTGGGGTATCCTCTCAACTTTTGCGCGCCTGGCCCCGCCCCCCGAATGCTCGAAGTCCGCGCCCTCGCCTGCGAGCGGGGCGACCTGAGGCTTTTTTCCGATCTCGAGTTCTCGCTCGGCGAGGGCGAGCTGCTGCTCGTCCAGGGCCCGAACGGCAGCGGCAAGACGAGCCTGCTTCGCCTGGTCGCGGGGCTTTCGCGCCCGGCGGCGGGCTCGATCCGCTGGTGCGGCGAGGACATCGCGGAGCTGCGCGAGGCGTACGCCCGCGACCTGCTCTTCGTGGGCCACGCGAACGCGGTGAAGGAGGAATTCAGCGCCGAGGAGAATCTCGCGCTCGCGCTCGAGCTGTGCGGCAGGCGCGCATCGCCCGAGGCGCGCGCCGAGGCACTCGAGCGCATGGGCTTGGGCGCGCGGGCGCGCCTGCCAGCGCGCTTTCTGTCGCAGGGCCAGAAGCGCCGCGTGGCGCTGGCGAGGCTGTGCATCGGCGCGGACATGCCATTGTGGATCCTCGACGAGCCGTTCGCGGCGCTCGACGCGGCCGCGCTGCAGACCGTGGCCGGGCTGGTCGATGGTCATCTCGCGCGCGGCGGCGCGGCGATCCTGACGACCCACCAGGAAGTGACGATCACGGCGCGCACGCGCTACGCGATCGCGCTCGGGCTCTGAGGGGGATGCGTGCTCGGCGGCCTGCGCTCGATCATCGCCCGCGACGTGCGCCTTTCGATGCGCCGCCGCGGCGAGGTGCTCAACTACCTGGTGTTCTTCGTCATCGTGGTGACTCTGTTTCCGCTCGGCGTGGGGCCCGAGCCCGCGCTGTTGCGCACGATGGCACCGGGCATCGTATGGGTGGCGGCACTGCTCGCTGCGATGCTCTCGCTGCAGCGCCTGTTCGCCGCGGACTATGCCGACGGCACGCTGGAGCAGATGCTCATTTCCGCACATCCCGTGGGGCTAATCGTGATCGGAAAGATGGTCGCGCACTGGCTGTTGTCTGGCTTGCCGCTGACGCTGCTCGCCCCGGTGCTGGGGCTGCAGTTTGACCTGCCTCAAAAAGCGCTCGCCGTGCTGACGCTATCCTTGGCCATCGGGACGCCGGTGCTGAGCCTGATCGGCGGCGTGGGCGCCGCGCTGACGCTCGGCGTGCGCGGCGGGGGCGTGCTGCTCGCGCTGCTCGTGCTGCCGCTGTACGTGCCGGTGCTGATCTTCGGAACCGGCAGCGTCGGCGCGGCTCTGAGTGGAATGGGCGCCGGGGCGCAGCTCTCGCTGCTTGGCGCGTTCCTGGCGATATCATGCGTGGTGGCCCCTTGGGCGACGAGCGCGGCTCTGAGGGTCGCGTGTGACTGACGGACGACGGAGACGGCGGCATTGACGACGGAGAGCTACCCCCTCGGCGCGCAGGCCGGCAGCCACGGCAACTGGCTGATGAAGTACGCCGCGCCGCAGGCCTTCTTTCCGCTCGCGGGGAAGATGATCCCCTGGTTCGGGACGCTCGCCGCGCTGCTCGGCGCCGCCGGCCTGTACGTGGGCTTCTTCGTCGCGCCGACCGACTTCCAGCAGGGCGAGGTCTACCGCATCATTTTCATCCACGTTGCGGCCTCGTGGATGTCGATGTTCATCTATGTGGTCATGGCGGGCTGGGCGGCCCTCGGGCTCGTCCTCAATACGCGGCTCTCGGGGATGATGGCCTCGGCGCTCGCGCCGACGGGCGCGATGTTCACCTTCGTCGCGCTGTGGAGCGGGGCCCTGTGGGGCAAGCCGACCTGGGGCACCTGGTGGGTGTGGGACGCGCGGCTCACCTCCGAGCTGATCCTCCTCTTCCTCTATTTCGGGTTCATCGCGCTCACCACCGCGATCGACGATCCGCGGCGCGCTGACCGCGCCGGCGCGCTGCTCGCGATCGTCGGCGTGATCAACATCCCGATCATCTATTTCTCGGTGCAGTGGTGGAACACGCTGCACCAGGGCGCCTCGGTCAGCCTCACCAAGTCGCCCTCGATGGCGACGACCATGCTGACCGGGATGCTGCTCATGGCGCTTGCCGCCTGGATGTACAGCATCGCGGTGGCGCTGTGGCGGGTGCGGTCGATCATCCTGGAGCGCGAGCGCGACGCCGCATGGGTGCGCGAGCTCAGGGGGCAGGAATGAGCTGGGGCAGCTTCGGCAATTTCCTGCACATGGGCGGCTACGCGCTCTACGTGTGGGGCTCGTACGGGGTCGCCGCGCTGTGCATCGCGGCCGAGCTGGGGACGCTCGCGCGGCGCTGGCGCGCAGCGCAGCGCAGGCCATGAAGCCGCGGCACCGCAGGCTCATCCTCGTGGCAGCGGGGCTCGCCGCGCTGTCGATCACGGCGGCGCTGGTGCTGAACGCGTTCCGCAGCAACCTGGTGTTTTTCTTCACCCCCACCCAGGTCGCGGATCGCGAGGCGCCGGTGAACAAGACTTTCCGCATCGGCGGGCTGGTCGAGAAGGGCAGCCTCAAGCACCTCCCCGACGGCGTCACGGTCCAATTCGTCGTCACCGACACCGCGAAGAGCATCCCGGTGCGCTACAAGGGCATCCTTCCCGACCTGTTCAGCGAGGGCAAGGGCGTGGTGGCGCAGGGGCGGCTCGAGCCCGACGGCGTATTCGTCGCGCACCAGGTGCTCGCGAAGCACGACGCGAATTACATGCCGCCCGACGCCGCCGCGGCGCTGAAGGCGGCCCACAGCGCGAGGCTCGCCCAATGATTCCCGAGATCGGACAGTTCGCCCTTTCCCTCGCGCTCGCAGTGGCGCTCGCGCAGGCGATCCTGCCGCTTGCAGGCGCGGCGCGCGGCGACGCCGCCTGGATGGCGATCGCGCGCCCGGCGGCGCGCGTGCAGTTCGCGCTGCTCGCGCTCGCCTTCGCGTGCCTCACGTATTCGTTCGTGGCGAACGACTTTTCGGTGGCCTACGTCGCCGAGCACTCCAACACCTCGCTGCCGCTCGTTTACCGCATCACGGGCGTGTGGGGCGGGCACGAGGGATCGATGCTGCTGTGGACCACGCTGCTCGCGGCCTGGATGTTCGCCGTGACGCTGTTCAGCGGCCACCTGCCCGAGGATATGGTCGCACGCGTGCTCGGAGTGATGGGGATCGTGAGCGCCGGGTTCCTCGCCTTCATCCTGTTCACCTCCGATCCGTTCACGCGGCTGCTGCCCGCGCCGCCCAACGGGCGCGATCTCAATCCGCTGCTGCAGGACCCCGGGATGGTGGCGCATCCGCCGATGCTCTACATGGGCTACGTGGGCTTCTCGGTGGCGTTCGCCTTCGCGATCGCCGCGCTGCTCTCGGGGCGCCTGGATGCCGCGTGGGCGCGCTGGTCGCGGCCGTGGACGCTGGTGGCGTGGATGTTCCTCACGCTGGGCATCGCGCTCGGCAGCGCCTGGGCCTACTACGTGCTCGGCTGGGGCGGCTGGTGGTTCTGGGATCCGGTGGAGAACGCCTCGTTCATGCCGTGGCTGGTCGGCACGGCGCTCATCCACTCGCTCGCGGTGACCGAGAAGCGCGGCAGCTTCCGAAGCTGGACCGTGCTGCTCGCGATCTGCGCCTTCGCCCTCAGCCTGCTCGGCACGTTCCTGGTGCGCTCGGGGGTGCTCACCTCGGTGCACGCGTTCGCGGTCGATCCGCGGCGCGGGGTGTTCATCTTGATCCTGTTCGCGGCGCTGGTCGGCAGCTCGCTCGTGCTGTACGCGGCGCGCACCGCGCGCATCGGCCTGGGCGGCAGCTTCGACGTCGTGTCGCGCGAGTCGTCGCTGCTCGCCAACAACGTGCTGCTCACGGTGGCCGCTGCGAGCGTGCTCCTGGGCACGCTCTATCCGCTCGCGCTCGACGCGCTCGGCGCCGGCAAGATCTCCGTGGGGCCGCCGTACTTCGACGCGGTTTTCGTGCCGCTCATGGCGCCGGCGGTGTTCCTGATGGGCGTGGGGCCGCTCGCGCGCTGGAAGCGCGCGAGCCTACCCGAGCTCGCGGTGCTGCTGCGCTGGGCGCTCGCCGTGAGCGTGGCCTGCGGCGTGCTGCTGCCGCTCGTGCTCGGGCGCTGGAGCCCGATGATCGGCCTGGGGCTCGCGCTCGCGGTATGGGTGGTGGCGACGAGCGTGGTGACGCTGCGCGAGCGGCTCCGGCACGCGAGCTCGGCCGCGAGCGCCTGGGCGCGGCTGCGCAGCACGCCGCGCGCCTGGTACGGGATGTTCCTCGCGCACCTCGGCATCGCGGTGTTCATCGTCGGCGTGACGATGGACAAGGGCTACGAGAGCCAGAAGGACGTGCGCATGCAGGCCGGCGACACGGTCGAGCTTTCCGGCTATACGTTCCGCATGATCGGCATCTCCAAGGTGCAGGGGCCGAACTTCACCGCGACGCAGGCGCAGATCGAGATCACGCGCGGCGGACGGCCGGTCGCCAACCTCTACCCGCAGCGCAGGATCTACACGGTGCAGCAGATGCCGATGACCGACGCGGCGATCAACGCGGGGCTGTTCCGCCACCTTTACGTGACCCTGGGCGATCCCCTGAACGCGACCACCTGGATCGTGCGCGTGCAGGTCAGGCCGTTCGTGAGCTGGATCTGGCTGGGCTGCCTGGTGATGGCGATCGGCGGCCTGCTCTCGGCGACCGATCGGCGCTACCGCGTGGCCGCGGCGATCCGTCGCGCCGGCGCCGCTGAAATCGCCGTTGCGCAGGCCGCACGATGAGCGCCGCTTCGCTGCCGCGCATGCGCACGACCTGGATCGTGGTGGGCGCGTTTGTAGCGCTGGTCATCGTGCTGGCGGTCGGGCTGCGGCTCAACCCGAGCGAGGTGCCCTCGCCGCTGATCGGCAAGCCGGCGCCGCAATTCGAGCTGCCCGTGCTGCAGGACCCGCACAAGAGCTTCTCGGGAAAGGAGATGCTCGGCAAGGTCTGGCTGCTCAACGTGTGGGCCTCCTGGTGCGTGTCGTGCCGCGACGAGCATCCGGTGCTGGTCGAGTACGCCAAGGACCGCGGCGTGCCGATCTACGGCCTGGACTACAAGGACAAGCGCGCGGACGCCCTCCAGTGGCTGCGCGACTTCGGCGACCCCTACCGGCTGAGCGTCTCGGACGCCGACGGGCGCGTGGGCATCAACTTCGGCGTCTACGGCGTCCCCGAGACCTACCTGATCGACAAGCGCGGCATCATCCGCTACAAGCGCATCGGCCCGGTCAGCTCCGAGCTCATGGAGCGCAAGATCCTGCCGATGATGCGGGAGCTCGAGCGTGAGTAGGCTGCTCGTGCTGCTCGCCATGCTGCTGGTCTCGGCCGTCGCCTGGGCCAAAGAGGCGCCGCCTGCCGCGGCCGACCCGGCGATCGAGGCGCGCATGCTGGCGCTCGCCTCGCAGCTGCGCTGCCTCGTGTGCCAGAACGAGTCGCTCGCCGCCTCGAACGCGGACCTCGCGGCGGACCTGCGCGAGGAGATCCGCGAGATGATGCGCCAGGGCAAGAGCGACAAGCAGATCGTCGCTTTCCTGGTCGCGCGCTACGGCGATTTCGTGCTCTACAAGCCGCCGCTCATGGCGAGCACCGTGCTGCTGTGGTTCGGGCCGCTGCTGCTGCTGCTCGCCGGAGGCTACGCTCTCTTCCGGCGCATCCGGCGCCGGAGCGGGGCGCCCGGCCCCGAGCTCTCCGCGGCCGAGCGCGCGCGCGCGGCGCGATTGCTCGAGTCCCCCGGCGATCCGGAGACGCCATGACGGCGTTCATGGCGAGCGTCGCCGCGCTGACGGCGATCGTGCTGCTCGTCCTGCTGATGCCGCTGCTCGGATCGCGCCGCGGCGGGCGCGTTTCGCGCCGCGCGCTCAACATCGCGGTGTACCGCGACCAGATCGCTGAGCTCGACGCCGAGCTCGGCGCCGGCAGCCTGAGCGCCGCCGAGCACGACAAGGCGCGCCGCGAGCTCGAGGCGCGGCTGCTCGAGGACGTCGAGCAGCCCGCGGCCCAACCCTCCCGGCGCAGCGGCCGCTGGGCGGCGATCGCGCTGGGCCTCGCCGTTCCGGTGCTCGCGCTCGGGCTGTACGGGCTGGTGGGCAATCCCGGCGCGCTCGTCGGCACGAGCAATACTGCGCAGCCGCCCACGCACGGCGTGACGCAAGCCGAGGTCGAGGCGATGGTCGCCAAGCTCGCCGCGCGGATGCGCGAGCATCCGGACGAGGCCGAGGGGTGGATCATGCTCGGGCGCTCGTACGCGGCGCTCGGGCGCATGGACGAATCGGTCGACGCGTACGCCCATGCCGTGAAGCTCGAGCCGCAGAACGCCGACCTGCTGGCCGACTACGCCGACGTGCTCGGCTTCGCGCAGGGCAAGCGCCTCATCGGCAAGCCCGAGGAGCTGATCGCCAAGGCGCTGCAGATCGACCCGCGCAACGTGAAGGCGCTCGCGCTCGCCGGCACCGCCGCGTTCCAGCGCCAAGACTACAAGTCCGCCGCGGCCTATTGGCAGCGCATCCTTCCGCTGGTGCCGCCGGATTCGGAGGACGCCAGGGCGCTCCTCGCGAACGTCAACGAAGCGCGCGCGCGCGCCGGCGAGCCGCCGATCGCCGCCGAAGCGCCCGCGGCAGCCCCGCAGGCGGCGTCGCTCGCGCCCCTTACGGGAACGGTCACGCTGTCGCCCGCGCTTGCCGCCAAGGCCTCGCCCGACGAGAGCGTGTTCATCTACGCGCGCGCTGCCGACGGGCCGCCGATGCCGCTCGCGGTGCTGCGCAAGCGCGTGCGCGACCTGCCGGTCGCCTTCTCGCTCGACGACTCGATGGCGATGGCGCCGGGCCTCGCGCTGTCGCGCTTTCAGAAGGTCGTGGTCGGGGCGCGCATCTCGAAGTCCGGGAGCGCGACGCCCAGCCCCGGGGACCTGCAGGGCCTGAGCGAGCCGGTCGCGAACGACGCGCGCGACGTGCGCGTCGTGATCGATTCGGTCGTGCGCTGAGCGCCCGGCTGGCGCCCCGGACACGAATCGAACGTGCGACCTGCCCCTTAGGAGGGAGAAATAGGGGTCCAGCGAATCAAGCACATAGCATAACAATCAACAAGTTACCGTCCCGCAGCATCCCGTTTCATCCCGCATTGTGGTACGGTTTGCACTTACGCTGCACTTACGGTTCCAACTTTTTGAAAGGGGACGGTCGCTCGTTCAAAGAGGGAGGATCACGTTTTTCGCGAAATTCTCGCTCCCGTAAGCACAACTCTTTCAGTGTGCGGGGAGGCGGCATGGGACGCAAGATCACGACGGGCAGCATCGAACGCGCGGGCGCGAAGGCGAAAGCCTACGAGATCCGCGGCCGGCACGGCTTGCTCCTGCGCGTACAGCCGAGCGGGAAGAAGACCTTTTACGTGCAGATCCGGCGCGGCAAGCGCGAGCGGCTCGGCAACGCCGAAGTAATGACCGTTGCGCGAGCCGAATATCTTGCCCGCGCGAAGCTCAACGAAGAGCAGGACGGCGGCGCGTTGAAGAGCGACCCGCAGAAATCGAGGCTCGGCGGATTCATCGAGTCGCTCTACGCGACCTGGCTTCGCGCGAACCGGCGCCGCGCGGAAAAGACTCTCGACGACCTGAACCGGCTCAAGTGCAACTTCGGGGACCTCTACGACAAGCGCCTGACAGACATCCGCAGCGATGACCTCGACCGATACGTGGCCGCGCGGCGCGCCGATGGCGTTTCGACCGCGACGATCGCGCGCGAGCTGAACACGCTTCAGGGTGTGATGCGGCTCGCTGTCGAGAAACGCTACGCGCGCGTGAGTCCGTTCAAGGGGTGGCGCAAGCCGAAGGCCGAGGACAACGGCGTCACGCGCTACCTGGAGCCGGAGGAGGAGGAACGCCTGCGAAAGGCACTCGATGAGCGCGAAGCGCGCGCGCAGACCGAGCGCAAGAGCGCGAACGCCTGGCGCGCCGAGCGGGGCTACGAGCTGCTGCCCAAGATCGGCGAGAAAGAATTCAGCGACCACCTCGCGCCCATGGTGCTCGTGAGCCTGAACAGCGGCCTGCGCTACGGAGAGCTCGCTGGCCTTGAGTGGCCGGCGGTCAACTTCCGGGCGAAGGTGCTCACCGTCATTGGCCGCACCTCGAAGGGCGCGAGGAAGCGGCACGTGCCGCTGAACGCGCAAGCGCTCGACGTGCTGCGGCGCTGGCGTGCGCAGCGCAGGGGCACCGGGCTGGTGTTCGCAAACCCGGATGGCTCGCGGATCGCCTCAGTGAAAACGGCATGGCTGCGGCTGCTCAAAGAGGCGCGCATCAGGGACTTTCGCTGGCACGATCTGCGCCACTCGTTCGCCTCGAAACTCGTGCAGCGCGGAGTGGATCTTCCCGTCGTGCGAGAACTACTCGGGCACGGTGACTTCGCTCTGACGCTGCGCTATGCGCATGTTAGGCCAGGGCAAGCCGCCGAGGCCGTCGCCAGACTCACCGAGTAGACCCGGGCGGCCGATCCGCGGCAGAACCTCACCGTGGCCGGCGCCGGTTTGGGCGCCTACGCTTCTTCAGTTTTGCGTTCCCGCAGAGCGATAAACTCGCGCGCGGCCTTGGCCGAGATCATTCGGCGCTTACCGTCTTTGAAGCTGCGCAGCTCGCCTCCGGTAGGCGACTGCCGTTCAAATCGCTAACACTCACAAAATCCGAAAATCACTCGTCGGGACATTCACTTGCAATCGATCAACCTCAAACGTGTCGGACAGTAGTGAAGGACAACAACAATTCATCGCGCCTCCATACTGAGGCGTGATGAAAGCGACTGGACAACCGAGAAATTCACTGCTGCCGCGCCTTGGTAAGGCGCTCGGCCGGGCCTACACCGCCGCCTCTCGAGGAGGTGCGACCGCGTGGGGCAGGCCGAGTGGAAGGCAAGCGGGGGGAGTAGCGGCCGTGAATGGCCGCGTCCTCTGAAGATTCCGAGCGCCCAGGGCCGGCGCTTTAGAAGTTCGCCCTCGGACAGGAGACATGCGCGGAGAGCGCGGTCGCCTGTAGGCGGAAGTTACGCCGGACGCTGTGCCCCGCCCCTGGCACACGTCGACCGGTTTCCATTCGCTAAGCGACGGGGTGGTGTTCGAGGCCCTTGTGGCCGACGGAGCCTTCTCAGCGGCCTTGTAGCTGAGCGCGGGGACGGCGCCCCGGTCACCGGCGATGACAAAGGTGCCGAGACGCCGGGCAGGCTGGCGGCAGCAAGAAGTGCCTGCGGGTGCGTCGCTCGCCGTGGCGAGCGAGCGTGTGTTTGTCCGTGGTGAAGGGGGGCGTGGCGATGCAGATTCTGGACTACAGGCGCGAGATCGAGCGTTACGGCTTCCCGGCGAGGCTCGAGCGGGAGCTCGCGGGGCTTTTCCAGAAGCTGAACGGCCAGCCGGGCAAGAGGCGCCGTACCGATGCGCTCGTCTCGCACAAGACGCGCTACCGGCGTTTCGTGAACGTGTGCGCGACACTCCGAGACCTCGCACAGGTCGGCTACCAGATCGAGTCGATCTATAACCTGAAGGAGAAGCACGTTGCCGCCCTCGTCGTGCGCTGGGAGTCAGAAGGTCAAACCGTCGGCACGATCGAGAACAAACTCTCGTACCTGCGGACCCTGTGCAAGTGGGTGGGGAAGCCGGGCATGATCGGCGCGGGTGCGACGTACAGCGCGAAGTCGGGAAGCTTCAAGCGGCCCGGCGCGGCGCAGGTGGACAAGTCCTGGGAAGGCAACGGCATCGACCCGGTAGAACTCCTCGAGCGCGTGGCGCGGCACGATGAGGTCGTGTCGCTGCAGCTGGAGCTCCAATGGGCGTTCGGGATCCGCATGGAGGAGGCGTGCCTGCTGCGGCCCGTTACGGCGCTGCGGCAGGCCTTGGGAACGGGAAAGGTGCTCATCGAACACGGGACGAAGGGCGGTCGCCCGCGGAGCGTTACGGTGGATCAGGTGTGGCCGCTTGAAGTCCTTACGAGGGCCGCCCAGCCAGCTGTCTCGCGCACCGGGACGATGATTCCGCGCGAGTACACGCTCGATCGCTGGAAGGACCATTACTACTACGTGGTGAGGAGAAAGTGCGGCCTCACGAAAAAGGACCTCGGGTCGACGGGTCACGGAGCGCGACACAGCTACCTGCAGCGCAAATTCGAGGCGATCACCGGCAAGCCCGCGCCCGTGAAGGGTGGGAGTAACTACGACCCGGAGTTGCTGGAGTGGGCGATGCGCGAGGTGGTGGAGCGAGCGGGGCACTCAAGGCCGGCGAAGGGCCAGGCCTATCTGGGACAAATCCTGGTGAGAGGTCGGGGCGCGGGCCGTTCGCGGGCAGTTCTTCGTTGGTAGGCGAGGGTTCGCCGGCGCGGTAAGATCGCGGCTGAAGGTTCGACGGGAAACGAATCCGGATGAGCGCGGTTCTGGAATATCCGCACAAGCACGCTATCAGCGCCGAGGAGTACCTGCGCATGGGCGAGGCGGGCGTGTTCGCGCCCGAGGCGCGGTTCGAGCTGATCGAGGGGGAGATCATAGAAATGGCGCCGATAGGGAGCCCGCACGCCGGTACCGTGGCGATTCTTGACCGGATACTGGCTCGCGCCGCGGGCGATCGGGCGATCGTGTGGGTACAGAATCCGCTCCGCCTCGGCGAGCGGTCGATGCCGCAGCCGGACCTCGCGCTCCTCACGCCGCGCACGGACAGCTACAGAAGCTCACACCCTACGGCGGCGGACGTGCTGCTCGTCGTCGAGGTCTCGGATACGACGCTGCAATTCGATCTCTCCACGAAAATCCCGCTTTATGCTCGAGCGGGCATCGCGGAGGCCTGGGTGGTCGACCTCGAGAAGCGCGCGGTGCGCGTCTATCGCGACCCCGACCCGGCCGGCTACCGGATGAGCTTCACGGCGTCGGGCGACGAGACGGTGAGCATGCGGGCGCTGACCGGGGTCGCGGTCACCGTGTTGGCGCTCTTTCCCGCTTAAGCGACGCGGGCTGCCGGAAGGAGGGCGCGAGACGCGCATGAGCGAGTCGAGCGAAGCCGCACCGGTCCCGCGCCCGCAGCGCCCGGCCGCGGGCGGAAGGCTTCGCATCGGCGACGACTGGAACGCGATCACAATCATCGCGCTCTCGCAGGACAATCCCCTCAAGGCGGTTGCCGAGCTGGTCGAGAACTCGATCGACGCGGGTGCCCGGCGGATTACGATCACGCGCGGCCGCGAGCGCGGCGAGCACTACCTGGAGGTCACGGACGACGGCCGCGGCGTGCCGCGCGACGCCGAGGGTCGGCCCGATTTCCGTTACGTCGCGACGCACATCTGCGATTCGCTCAAGCGCAGGCTCAAGGCCGAAGGCGCGCGCGGCATCCAGGGCGAGTACGGCATCGGCCTACTCTCGTTCTGGACCGTGGGCGAGGAGCTGGCAATGAGCTCGGGCGGCGCCGACGGACACGTCTACGAGATGCGCATGCGCAAGCACGATCCGGGCTACAGCGTCGCGCGGCTTCGCGCGCTCTTGGCGGAGCCGGGGACGCGCGTCAAGATCCGGCCGCTCTTGCCGGGCGTGCGCCAGCTCTCGGGCGAGAAAATCCAGCGCTACCTCGCCTCGGAGCTTCGCGAGCGCATCCGCCAGTCCGGCGCCGCGGTGCGCGTGCTCGATCGGCAGGCGAGGAAGGAGCTCCCGGTCGAGCCGCGCCAGTTCGCGGGCGAGCTGCTGCACCATCTTCCGGCGCCGGGGCCGGCGCCGGGTGAGATCTACGTGGAGCTCTACCTCGCGGCGCCGGACGCGGCGAACGAGGTCGGCTTGTACCGCTCCGGGACGCGCATCCTCGCTTCGATTGCCGAGCTTGAGGCGTTCAGCAGGCCGCCCTGGACCGAGGGCTCGCTCCAGGGGATGATCGACGCGCCGTTTCTGAACCTGACGCCGGCGACACGCACGGGGGTCATTCACGACGGCGCGCTCGAGGCACTCGCCTCGGCGCTCGTGCCGGTCGAGGCGCGGCTCCTCGAGCTGATCGAAGAGCGCCGGCGCGCCGAGGAGGAAAGGAGCTCGCGCGATACCCTGCGCGCGATCCAGCGCGCGTTTCGCGAAGCGTTGCTCACGCTGCCGGCGGAGGACTACGACTGGTTCGAGGTGAGCGCGCGCAGGAGGGCCGCCGCCGGCAACGGCGAAGAGCCGCCTGCGGGCGACGAGGCGGCCGGCGGGATCGAGATCTCAGGCGAACCGCAGCCCGCGCAGCGCCAGTTCTTCGAGTTCGCGGGGCCGCTGCACAGCGTGCGCATTGCGCCCGCGGCGTGCACCGTCGCGGTCGGCGGCGAGCGGAGGCTCCGCGCGCTCGCGCGCGACGCGAGCCGCCGGCACGTGAGCGAGGGCATCGAGTACGCCTGGCGCATCGTCGAGGGTGGCGGGGCGCTCGATAATCCGGCGGCCGAATACGTCGCGTACCGCGCGCCCGAGGAGCCGGCGCTGGTCCGCATTGCCGTCACGGCGCGCCAGGGCGAGACCGCGTGCGAGGCCGAGGCGCTCGTCACGGTGACCGACAGCCTCCTGCCCGAGTCGCGCAGCCGTGAAGCCGCGGGCCACGGGCTGCCGGGCTACACGCTCGAGCACGCGCCGGGCAAGCTCTGGCGCTCGCGCCTCGACGCCGAAACGAACGTGATCGTCGTTAACAGCGGCCACCGCGACTACGTCTTCGCCTCGCGCGCCAAGACGCTCAAGCTGCGCTATCTCGTGCGGCTCTACGCGAAGGAGATGGTGCGCCGGAACTTCCCGGGGCTGCGCGGCGAGGAGCTCCTCGACCGGCTGATCGAGCTCTCGCTCTACACCGAGGAGCACCTGCGCTAGCCCGTCTTTCGCAACTGGCCTTGGATTTTGGTGATATTTGGGCCGTTGCGGAGGACGGGCTAGCGCATGCTGCGTTGCGCTTCGAGTTCTTGGGATAGCTTGCGGTCCAAGCCCACACGGTGGAGATCGCGGCCGCAGCGTGACAGCGTGTGCTCGCCGCCCCGAGCCGCCCGGGCCGCGGCGCACATCCGCCGCGAGGCGTCGACTGAGCTCGTTGCGCCCCTCGAAGAAGGGAGGAAGGCGGCTCTCTTTGATCTAAATCAAAACGATCGCGGCGGCGAGGTGATACGCGTTCACCCCTTCATACCAGGGGGCATATGTTCGGCGTCGGAACGGCCAGCTCTGATTTGAGCGGCCTCAGAGTGAAGGTTATGAGCGAGGGCTGGAGCTTCTTGCTTCGCCGGATCGATCTTCGCTCCGACCCCGGGTTTTCGCGTTATCACGGCAAGAACGTCCAGGCAGGCGAGATCATTCGGTTCTTGCCCAACTGGCGCTCCCTACAATGGACGCGCGTGCCGGATAATCTTTTGTCGTGTTCGGAGTCTTGCGCCCAGAATCGGGAATATATGGTAAACGTCCAAGCCGGGTCGCCAAGCGCCATGCGTCACGAGGATGTAATTGCGGTCTTCCTTCGCTTCATGTCGCAGGCGGAAACATGACAGTCGTCTGTCAACAACGGCCTCGCGACCCTCAATAAACGGAAAAGACGGCTTCGCGGAGGGGGAAAGCTTGTCTACAGGTGTTTATGTCCAGCGCGCGCACCGAGCGGCGGTGTCCTTATGAGTGAACACTACCGAGTTCCGGTCCCGGCGCTCTTCGAATGGGTGCACGATGCCCACGAGCGAACCTTAGATCTGGTATCCGACCTAGCCGATGTCCAGATGGAGGTGCCGCTACTCGAATGCGTGAATCCGTTTCGCTGGGAGCTGGGCCACGTGGCGTTCTTCTACGACGTATTTCTGCTGCGCGAGCTGGGCGAGAAGACGTTCCTGTATCCCGGTGCGGAAAATCTCTACAACTCGTTCACGGTGGACCACGACGAGCGTTGGGGCCTGCCGCTTCCGTCCCGCGAGGAGACACTTGCCTACACGCGGCGCGTGCTTGAGCGCGTGAGCGCTCGGCTCGAGGGCCGCGAACCCGATGCGCGGGAGGCGCATTTGTATCGGCTTTCGGTTCTTCACGAGGACATGCACGGCGAAGCGTTCACCTACATGAGGCAGAGGCTCGGATACGCGCAGCCGCGACTGCAGGCGGTCGACGAGCGCCCAAGTGCCGCGCAGCTTGGCGAAGGGCCTCTGCCGGGCGATGTCGCAATCCCGGGCGGAACGTTCGAGCTGGGCGCCAAGCCCGATGCGCCGTTCGTCTTCGACAACGAGAAGTGGGCCCACCCCGTGGAGGTGGCCCCGTTCAGGATCGCGCGGGCGGCGGTGACACAGGCGCAATTCGCACAGTTCGTCGAGGACCGGGGGTACCTGCGCCCCGAGCTCTGGAGCCGCCAGGGCTGGGTCTGGCGCCTGAAGGCG
>JAKALD010000291.1 GCA_021813275.1 Pseudomonadota bacterium
CCGAGACGAGCCCGGTCGCGACGATGAATCCGCTCGACCTGAAGGGCTACAACGGCTCGATCGGCGTGCCCGCTCCCTCGACCGAGATCTCGATCCGCGACGACGCCGGGCTGGAGCTGCCGCTCGGCGAGGTCGGCGAGATCTGCATCCGCGGCCCGCAGGTGATGAAGGGCTACTGGCAGCGGCCCGAAGAGACCGCGCAGGTGATGACGCCGGACGGCTTCCTGAGGACCGGCGACATCGGCACCATGGACGCGAAGGGCTTCGTGCGCATAGTCGACCGCAAGAAGGACATGATCCTGGTGTCGGGCTTCAACGTGTACCCGAACGAGGTCGAGCAGGTGCTGGCCATGCTGCCTGGCGTGCTCGAGGTCGCCGCGATCGGCGTGCCCGACGAGCACTCGGGCGAGGCGGTGAAGGTCTTCGTGGTGAAGAAGGACCCGGCGCTCACCGAGCAGGACGTGCTCGAGCACTGCAGGCGCGAGCTGACCGGCTACAAGCGGCCCAAGCACGTCGAGTTCCGCGCCGAGCTGCCCAAGACCAACGTCGGCAAGATCCTGCGGCGCGCGCTGCGCGAGGACCGTAAGGCCGCCTAGCAGACGTTCGGACCGGAGATCGCCTCCGTACGGGCGCTGCGCCGACGCTGCGGGGCCCGACCGGCGCGGATGCGGCAGCGCGGAAATTCTGCTATAAGCAGAGGGTTATCGCGACCTGGTGGAGGCCTTTTCCGGTGCTCTACAGTCTGTACGAAGCGCAGCACACCGCGCTCGAGCCCTTGCGCTATCTCGCCGAGCTCTCGCGCGGCTGGTTCGGTCATCCCTTCAGTCCGTTCGCCTACTCGCCGCTCGCGCGGCGCGTGGCGGCCTCGAGCGACCTGTTCCTGCGCGTCACGCAGCGCTACGAGAAGCCGGAGTGGCGCGTCGACTGGACCCGGATCGACGGCGAGCGCGTGCCCGTCTCGATCGAGGTCGCGCTCGCGAAGCCCTTCTGCCGGCTGATCCGCTTCCGCCGCGCGCTCGGTGCGCCGCGCAACGATCCCAAGGTGCTGGTGGTGGCGCCGCTCTCGGGGCACCACGCGACGCTGCTGCGCGACACGGTGCGCACGCTGCTGCCCGAGCACGAGGTCTGGCTCACCGAATGGGTGGACGCGCGCATGGTGCCGCTCGCCGAGGGGCCGTTCCACCTCGACGACTACGTGGACTACGTGCGCGAGTTCATCCGGCTGCTCTCCCCCGACCTGCACGTGATCTCGGTGTGCCAGCCGACCGTGCCGGTGCTCGCCGCGGTGGCGCTGATGGCCGACCGGCGCGAGCCGCATCCTCCGAAGACGATGGTGATGATGGGCGGCCCGATCGACGCGCGCCGCAGCCCGACCGCGGTCAACAACCTCGCGATGCGCAAGCCGCATTCCTGGTTCGAGCGCAACCTGATCCACCCCGTGCCGTCGAAGTATCCCGGCTTCATGCGCCGCGTGTATCCGGGCTTCCTGCAGCACCTCGGATTCGTGGCGATGAATCCCGACCGGCATCTCAACGCGCACTGGGACTACTACAACCATCTGCTCGAAGGCGACGGCGACTCGGCAGAGGCCCACCGCCGCTTCTACGACGAGTACAACGCGGTGCTCGACATGCCCGCCGAGTACTATCTCGACACCATCAAGACGGTGTTCCAGGAATTCGCGCTCCCCAAGGGGCGCTGGTTCGTGCGCGAGGAGCTGGTGCGCCCGCAGCTGATCCGCGACACGGCGCTACTCACCATCGAGGGCGAGCTGGACGACATCTCGGGCAGCGGCCAGACCGAGGCGGCGCACCCGCTGTGCCTCAACATTCCGCGCGAGCGCCGCGAGCACTACCAGGTGCCGGGCGTCGGCCATTACGGCATCTTCTCCGGCCGGCGCTGGCGCGAGATCGTCTACCCGCGCATCCGCGAGTTCATCCGCAGGCATGCCTGACAGCGCGGCCGCGAGCCGCGCGCTGCTCGCCGGCGCGAGCGGGCTGGTCGGCTCGTTCCTGCTCGAGCGCCTGCTCGCGAGCGATCTCTACTCGCACGTCGATGCATGGGTGCGGCACGAGTTGCCGCGCGAGCATCCGAAGCTGCACGTCGAGGTGATCGACTTCGAGCGCCTCGCCGAGCGGCGCGTCGCGGCCGAGGACGTGTACTGCTGCCTGGGCACGACCATCCGCCAGGCGGGCTCGAAGGACGCCTTCCGGCGCGTCGATTTCGACTATCCGCTCGCGCTCGCGCGCGCCGCGGCGCACGACGGGGCGCGACGCTTCTTCGTGGTCTCGGCGCTCGGCGCCGATCCGCGCTCGGCGCTGCTCTACAGCCGCATGAAGGGAGAGATGGAGGAGGCGGTGCGCCGGGCGGGCGTGCCGAAGATCTACGTGTTCCGGCCGTCGCTGCTCGACGGTCCGCGGCGCGAGTTCAGGCTGGGCGAGCGTCTCGCGCAGCTAGCGGGGAACGCGGTTTCGCCGCTGCTCCTGGGAAGGCTCGCGCGCTACCGGCCGATCCATGCCGACGCGGTCGCGGCGGCGATGCTGGCCGCCGCGGAGCGCGATTTGCCTGCGGGTACCTTCGAGTGCGAGCAGATCCGCGCGCTGGCGGGAGGCTGACGCTGGCGCGAGGCCGCTTAGCGCTTGAAGGCCACGGCGCCATCGACGCCGGTTCCAGTTGCGGCGACCCCACCCATGACGAAGGCGACGCCCGCCCCTTCTGCGTTCGGCCCGGCGAAGAACCCCGCGAAGTTTCCGAATCCCGAAGTCGGACTGCCGGTGCTGCCACAGGGGTTGCAGGTTACGGAGCTAAAGCCAGCGCTGAAACGCGATGACACCGAACTGATACCCGATGTCCCGGTGCCCACAAAGGTATTGCCGTAAGTAGTGTTGGTTGCACTGAGCGTAATGCTCACCTGTCGATTGACGAAATCGGCAGTGAGGCTGCTGGCGCCGCTGTTGAAGGTGGAGGAAGGATTGACGGTCCACCCGTACGGCATGAACGTCACCGTCCCGAGCGAGGCGGGTAACGTTGTAGTCACGTCTCCCGTGATCCAGGGCAGGTAGTGGCTCGGCCCGGACGTCGGGGTAGTGTAGGTGCTGTAGTCGAAAGGCACGACCGTCGCTCCGCCGCCGGTCCAGTTACCCCATACGAGGTTGCCGTAGCTGGGTGCGCTGCCGCTAGTTGTGTTGATCGTGCTGCTCCCGACGACGGCCGTGGGCTCGCCCACTCCGGAACCGAATGCGATCAGCCTTTGGGAGCTATCAACTTGAACGGCCCAATACGCCCCTGAGAAGGCGACGAAAGGCCCGCCGGTCGTCGGATTCGCGGGGATGACCATCGCCGCGCCCAACGCATTCGGCAGCGCGGCCTGCGTGAGCGTGGCGCTGAAGCTGCCGCTTCCTCCTGTAGCGCTCGACCCGCTCAGTGTCAGATTGGCCTGAGTTCCGGAAATCGTTCCTGATACGGTCATGGTGTCCAGGAACCCCGGCACGAGGCCCGAGAAGTTGTTGCCGGCGCAGCCCAGGCACCGGAAGGCGCCCCGCTCGTACGGGAACGAGGTGCGATCGATCGTCGCGTTAAAAGTGGCTTGCCCTCCGCTCACAGTCACCGGTATGCCGCCGGTGCTGAACGGGGTTCCGAGGTTGAAGATATTCGCGCTGCCGCCGGTCTGATCGAGCGACACGAAGTCCGCCTTGAGGTAGGCCCGGTTGGCGGTGAAGTCCACCCCGAGCGTGAGATCGGTCAGCGTGATCGTGCCGCAAGGCGGGCTCGAGCACGAAGCCACTGGAATCGACGTGCTGCCCGCCAGCCGGTAGAAGACCGTTCCGCTCAGCGTCGTCTGCAGCAGCGTGTTCACGCTCGGCGAGCTGGTGGTCGGGATTACCGTCTGCACGAGCACCGTCGGGGGCGGAACGCTCGTGGTCGAGCTTGTCACGCTCGTGTCGCCAGTTCCCCCGCCCAGGCCGGTCTGGGCGACCGTGCCCGCGGACTCGGAGCCGGCGCCGCCTCCCGCCTGAGCGCCACCTTCCTTCGGCGCGCCGGGGGCCTGAGCGACGGCACCCTTGGCGCGCCCGCGCCCCTGCAGCGTGTCCTGCAGGAACGGCGGCGGGCCGATGAGCTGCTTGGGC
>JAKALD010000292.1 GCA_021813275.1 Pseudomonadota bacterium
TCGGACACGATGGCGTCCGACGGCCGCTACATGATGGAGAACAACTACCGCTACTCGCGCACGCTGCTCGACTGGTGCCAGGACGAGGAGATCCCGTTCCTGTACGCCTCCTCGGCGTCGGTGTACGGCGCGGGACGCGAGTTCCGCGAGGAGCGCGCCTGCGAGGCGCCGCTCAACATCTACGCCTACTCGAAGTTCCTGCTCGACGAGCACGTGCGCCGGCGCTTCGCCACGCGCAGCGCGCAGATCGCCGGGTTCCGCTACTTCAACGTCTACGGGCCGAACGAGCAGCACAAGGGGCGCATGGCGTCGGTCGCGTTGCACGCCTTCAACCAGTACCTCGCCGAGGGCGCGGTGAAGCTGTTCGTCGGCTCGCACGGCTACGGCAACGGCGAGCAGCGGCGCGACTTCGTGCACGTCGACGACGTGGTGAACGTGAACCTCTACTTCCTGGACCATCCCGAGATCTCAGGGATCTACAACTGCGGAACCGGGCGCGCGCAGAGCTTCAACGAAGTCGCGGCGGCGGTGGTGAACGGCGTGCGCGCCTCGCGCGGCGAGCCCGCGCTCACGCTCGCGCAGCTCGTCGAGCAGCGCCTGGTCCAGTACGTGCCGTTCCCGCCGCAGCTCGCCGGCAAGTACCAGAGCTTCACCGAGGCCGACCTCGCGCAGCTGCGGGCTGCCGGCTATGCCGGCGAGTTCCTCACGGTCGAGCAGGGCGTCGGCTCGTACGTCAAGCGCCTGCTCGCCGCGCGCCCCTGAGGAGGACCCATGCACAGGACGATCGAGGATTTCATCGGCAACACGCCGCTGGTGCGCCTGCAGCGCCTGCCGGGCGGGGACAACCGCAGGAACGGCAACACGATCCTCGCCAAGCTCGAGGGCGACAATCCGGCGGGCTCGGTCAAGGACCGCCCGGCGATCTCGATGGTGCGGCGCGCCGAGCAGCGCGGCCGCATCAAGCCGGGCGACACGCTGATCGAGCCGACCAGCGGCAACACCGGCATCGGCCTCGCGATGGCGGCGGCGCTGCGCGGCTACCGCATGGTGCTGATCATGCCCGAGAACCAGACCGCGGAGCGCAAGCGCACGATGCGGGCCTACGGCGCGGAGCTGATCCTCACCCCAGCGAAGGGCGGGATGGAGGCGGCACGCGACCTCGCCGAGAAGATGGTGCGCGACGGCAAGGGGATCATGCTCGACCAGTTCGCGAACCCGGACAACCCGCTCGCCCACTACGAGGGAACCGGCCCCGAGATCTGGCGCGACACCGAAGGCCGGATCACGCACTTCGTCTCCTCGATGGGCACCACCGGCACGATCATGGGCTGCTCGCGCTTCTTCAAGGAGAAGAACCCGAAAATCCAGGTGATCGGCTGCCAGCCCGAGGAGGGCTCGCAGATCCCGGGCATCCGCAAGTGGCCCGAGGCCTACCTGCCCAAGATCTACGACAGGAGCCGCATCGATCGCGTCGAGTCCGTGAGCCAGGCCGAGGCCGAGGCGATGACGCGCCGCCTGGCGAGCGAGGAGGGCATCTTCGCCGGCGTGTCCTCGGGAGGCGCGATGCACGTGGCGCTGCGCGTGGCGCGCGAGCTCAGGAACGCGGTGATCGTGTCGATCGTGTGCGATCGGGGGGATCGCTATTTGTCCACCGACGTGTTTCCCGAGTGAAAGCGTCCGTCGTGCGGATTTGGGGCGTTTTGTTGTCTCCCGTTCTTGAGCGGGTCAGCCTTCGACCCGCTCAAGAACGGGAGATCGGGGAAAACCCCGGAACCGCATGACTCCCGTCCTCGCCTTCGACATCGAGACCGTGCCCGACTGCGCCGGGCTCCGGCGGCTGCACGGTCTGCCCGAATCGCTTCCGGACCAAGACGTTGCCGAGATCGCGTTCCAGAAGCGCCGCGCCCAGACCGGGAGCGACTTCCTGCCGCCGCATCTGCAGCGGGTGATCGTGATCTCCTGCGTGCTGCGCGACGCCGAGCAGGTGCGCGTGTGGTCGATCGGCGAGCCCGCGGAGGACGAGCGCGCCGCGATCCAGCGCTTCTACGACGGCATCGAGCGCTACACGCCGCAGCTCGTGTCCTGGAACGGCAGCGGCTTCGACCTGCCGGTGCTCAACTACCGGGCGCTCGCGCACGGCGTGAGCGCGGCGCGCTTCTGGGAGTGGGGCGACGAGGACCGCGACTTCCGCTACAACAACTACGTCAACCGCTACCACACGCGCCATCTCGACCTGATGGACGTGCTCGCGATGTACCAGCCGCGCAACAACGCGCCGCTCGACGGCCTGGCGCGCATCGCGGGCTTCCCGGGCAAGATCGGAATGGAGGGCGCCGCGGTGTGGGAGCAGTTCCGCAAGGGCGAGATCCAGCGCATCCGCGACTACTGCGAGGCCGACTGCGCCAACACCTACCTGCTGTATCTGCGCTTCCAGCTGCTGCGGGGCGCGTTCGACGCCGCGCACTACCAGCGCGAATGCGCGCTGCTGCGGGCGGTGCTCGAGAAGCAGCAGGAGCCGCACTGGCGCGAGTTCCTCGCCGGCTGGCGCGCCTGAGCGCGGCGTGAAGCGCGCGCCGGCCGCGCCGCGCCTGCGGCTCACGATCGATTCGCTGGACGTCGAGGGCCGCGGCGTCGCGCGCACCGCCGAGGGCAAGGTGGCGTTCGTCGAGGGCGCGCTGCCCGGCGAGCAGGTCGAAGCCGAGCTGGTACGGCGCAAGCCCGCCTTCGACGTGCTGCGCACGGTGGCGGTGCTGCAGCCGAGCAGCGGACGGCGCGCGCCGCGCTGCCCGCACTTCGGCGTGTGCGGCGGCTGCGCGACGCAGCACGCCGATGCGCGCACCCAGATGGCGGCCAAGCAGCGCTGGCTGGAGGACAGCCTCGAGCGCATCGGCAAGGTGCAGGCGGAGACGCTGCTGCCGATCGTCTACGGCGAGGAATGGGGCTACCGGCAGCGCGCGCGCCTCACCGTGCGCCGCGTGGCGAAGAAGGGCGGCGTGCTGGTCGGCTTTCACGAGCGGCGCTCGAGCTACGTCGCCGACATGACGCGCTGCGAGATCCTGCCCGAGCGGATCTCGCGCCTGATCCCGGCGCTGCGCGCCCTGATCGAGTCGCTCTCGGTGCGCGAGCGCCTGCCGCAGATCGAGCTGGCGGCGGGCGAGCGGGCGGACGTGCTCGTCTTTCGCCATCTCCAGCCGCTCACGCCGGAGGACGAGGCGAAGCTGCGCGCGTTCGCGCGGGAGACGGACGTCCAGGCATGGCTGCAGCCCCGCGGCCCGGAGAGCGCGCATCCCTTCGAGCCGCTCGACGGCGCGCCGCTCGACTACACGCTGCCCGAGTTCGGGCTGCGCATTGCCTTCGGCCCGACCGACTTCACCCAGGTGAACCACGCCGTGAACCGGGTGCTCGTCGCGCGCGCGGTGCGCCTGCTCGATCCGGGGCCGGGCGAGCGCGTCGCGGACCTCTTCTGCGGGCTGGGCAACTTCTCGCTGCCGATCGCGAGCCGCGGCGCCTCGGTCCTCGGGGTCGAGGCGAGCGAGGCCCTGCTCGAGCGCGCGCGGCGCAACGCCGAGGCGAACGGGCTCGCGGCGCGCGCCGCGTTCGCCAGGGAGGACCTGTCTGCGATCGATGCGGCACGGCTCGCCGCGCTCGGCCCCTTCGAGAAGTTCCTCGTCGATCCGCCGCGCGAAGGCGCGATCGAGGTCGCGAAGGCGCTGCCCGGGGACTGGCCGCGGCGCATCGTCTACGTCTCGTGCGACCCGGCGACGCTCGCGCGCGACGCCGGCGTGCTGGTGCACGCCAAGGGCTTCCGGCTCGCCGCCGCGGGCGTGGCGAACATGTTCCCGCACACCGCGCACGTCGAGTCGATCGCGCTCTTCGAGCGCTGAGGCGCGCGCAAAAAGAAAGGGCGCCGCAGCGCCCTTTCGCGGGATGCCTTGCGGCTTAGCGGCGGCTGCCGCCGCCGCCGAGTATTGCGAGGATCGACAGCAGGTTGGCGAAGATGTTGAACAGGCTCATGTACACGCCGGTGGTGGCGACGATGTAGTTCGTCTCGCCGCCGCGCACGATGCGGTTCAGGTCGTACAGCAGGAAGAGCGAGAACACCACGATCACCAGCGTC
>JAKALD010000293.1 GCA_021813275.1 Pseudomonadota bacterium
GCCCGAGCCGCGACAGGTCCGACACCAGCAGGATTCCGCCGGCGCCGCGCGCGAGCAGCTCCGAGGGCGCCTCGGCAAAGAGCTGGGGCTCCGTGGCAAGAAACGGCACGCCGGGGGATGCGAGCAGGCGGGCAAACGGCTCGGCCAGCATGCCGGTCTCGCCGCGCAGCAGCAGCGGCGCGCCGACCTGCGCCAGCTGCGCCAGGCGCCTCTTGGCATCCGCAAGCGCGGGCGAGCGGCCCAGCGCGAGCAGCGACAGCGGGCGCGGCCCGGGCGCTTCCGGGTTGCGCAGCGCCCGCCGCACGGTGGCGAGCAGCCGCTGCAGCGCGATCGGCTTTTCCAGGTAGTCCAGCGCGCCGATGCGGGTCGCCTCGACCGCGGTCTCGATCGTGCCGTGGCCCGACATCATCACCACCGGCATGGTGAGCTGGCCGCTCGCCGCCCATTCCTTGAGCAGCGTGATGCCGTCGGCGTCCGGCATCCAGATATCGAGCAGCACGAGGTCGGGGCGCTGCCGCTGGCGCAGCGCGCGCGCCGCCCCGGCGCTGTCGGCGGGCAGCACCTGGTGTCCCTCGTCGCCGAGAATCTCCGAGAGCAGCTCGCGGATGCCGATCTCGTCGTCGACCACCAGGATCTGTGCCATCGGATCAGGCCGCCTTCGCCGCGGCGTCGGGGCGCGCCGCGGGCAGCAGGACGCTCACGCAGGCCCCTACGTCGGGATGGTTTTCGATCAGCACCGCGCCGCGATGCTCGTCGACGATCTTCTTCACGATCGCGAGCCCCAGCCCCGTGCCGCGCGACTTGGTGGTGACGTAGGGCTCGAATACGCGCCCGATCAGCTCCTCAGGAAACCCGCCCCCGTTGTCGGACACCGAGAGCCGCACGCGGTCGCCGGCCGACTCGGTGCGCACTTCGATCGCGGGCGCCGCCGCGCCGCGCGCATCCTTGCGATTCTCGATCGCATCCTGGGCGTTCTGCACCAGATTGTGGATGACCTGGCGGATCTGCGCCGAGTCGGCCCAGACCCGGGGCAGGCCCGGGTGCAGGCGCCGGGTGATCGGCGCCTTCGAGTGCTCGTAGAGCGCGAGGACCTCGCCCAGCAGCCCGTTGAGATCCAGCTCGGCAAGTACCGGCGCGGGCAGGCGGGCGTAGTCGCGAAAGTCGTCGACCATGGCCTTGAGCGCGGCGACCTGGCTGACGATCGTCTCGATCCCGCGGCGCAGGGCCTGCGCGTCCTCCGCCGCGAGCTTGCCCGCGAGCTTCATCTCGAGGCGCTCGGCGGAAAGCTGGATCGGGGTGAGCGGGTTCTTGATCTCGTGGGCGAGGCGCCGCGCCACTTCGGCCCAGGCCGTGGCACGCTGTGCCTGGATCAGTTGCGTGATGTCGTCGAACACGAGGACGCGGCCGCCGCCGGTGCCGTGAGGCAAGGCGGCGCCGCGCGCGAGCAGCGTCTTGCCGGTGCCCTTGAGGGCGAGCTCGAGCTGCCAGGTCCGCTCCCCGGCGGCGACGAACTCGTCGCGGACCGGCTGCGCGAAGGCCGCCAGTGTCCCGCGCCACTCGGCGAGCGGCTTGCCGCCGCAGCCGGCCAGCTCCTCGCCGAGGATCGCGGCGGCGCCGCGGTTGAAAATCGACAGCCGCAGCTCGCGGTCGAAGACCAGCACGCCGGCGGACAGGTTGGCGAGGATGTTCTCGAGGTGCGCCTTGGCGATCTCGAGCGCCGCGCGGTTCGCCTCGACGACGCGGCGCGCCTCGTCGAGCTGGCGCGTCATCGAGTTGAACGACTCGGTCAGCACCCCGAGCTCGTCGCGGCTGGTGACTGGCGCCCGCTTGCTGAAATCGCCGCGCGCCACGGCCTGCGTGGCCTGCGCCAGGTTCGAGAGCGGCTCGGAGAGGCGGTTGGAGAGGATCACAGCGAGCGCGATCGCGACGAACAGCGCCATCAGCAGCCCCAGGGTCAGGGTGACGATGTAGATGCGCTTCAGCCCCTGGCGCGAGAGCGCGAGCTCGCGGTAGTCGCGGTAGGCCGCCTCGACCGCCTCCGCGCTCCTCGAGAACGAGTCGGGCAACGTCTGGCGCAGCTGCAGGTAGCGGGGTTCCTGGGTGAGCGTCAGTCCGGCAATCGGCACGACGACGCGCAGCGCCATGGGCTTGCCCGGCGGTGCGTCGACCATGGTGTAGCTCCGGTTGCCGCGCGCCTGGCGCAGCATCTGCGCCGAGGGCAGATCGGGAACGAACTGCGCGACGTTCTCGGTCGAGCTGGCGATCAGCCTGCCGCTCGCGGTGACCACCACCGCTTCCTGCACGCCCGCCTGCTCGCGCAGCCGATTGAGCAGCGCCACCTGCTCGGATGCCGGACGTTCGCCGAGCTCGAGGGCCATGGCGCGCCCCTTCACGTCGAGCTCCGAGAGCATCTGGTCGATGGCCGCCTGGCCGAGGTGGATGCCGCCCTCGAGCGCCGAGTCGACCTTGACGTCGAACCACGATTCGATGCTCTTGGTCAGGAACTGCACCGATACCGTGTAGACCAGCAGGCCGGGCGCCACCGCCATCATCGCGAACAGCGCGAGGAAGCGCAGCGTCAGGCGCGAGCCGAACACGCGCCTGCGGTACTTGCGGATCAGGCCGGCGAGCTGCCATGCGACCAGCGCGAACAACGCCGCGGCGAGCGCGGCGTTCAGCACGAATAGCAGGGGATAGTGCGCCGCGAAGAGCGAGGTGTTGGCGCTCGCGGTGGCCAGCAGAAACAGCAGCACGCCCGCCAGCGCAGCGCCCACGATGAGCAGCGCCTTCACCGCCGGATTCCTCCAAGCGGCGTGGGCTCGCGCGTCTCCACCGGCGCGAGCGGCTTGGGCAGCGGCCGGAATTTGAACCGGAGCCACGGCGACTCGAGGCTCCAATCCCGGCTGGTGAGCGCGTTGATCTGGAACGGCTTGGGAAGCAGCGTCGTGTCGAGCCGCATGCGCAGCGCGGCGACGTAGTCCGTATCCTCGAGCGTCACGCCGCGCTCCGCGACGACCCAGTTGCGCACGTGCTGCAGCACGTGCAGCGCCTCCTGCAGCGTGCCGAAGCTCTGCTGTAGCAGCCCGGTCGAGAGGCGGTACTGGCGCGACAGGGCATGATAGGCGAGCCGCAGCTGCAGGCGCTTGGACACCGTCTTTTCGTCCAGCCACCACCAGCGCGGCCGCGTCAGCTCGAAATCGACCACGAAGTAAAGCGGCACGCCGTTGCTCACCGCCTCCTCCAGACGCGGGTTGAGCGTGAACGCGAAGTCGGCATCGAGCACCAGCCCCTCATCGACGCTCACCAGCCGCGCATCGCGCACTTCGATGTCGTCGGCATGCGCCGCGAGCGCGGCCGTGCACGCGAACGCGGCGAGCAGCTTCGTGAGGAGAGCGATGCCTCGCATCGCGCGTGGCGTCAGGATCGCTTCTCTAGCAGGGCGAAGAAGAAGCCGTCGTGCTCGGGACCGGGCAAGAGCTGCGCGGGCGCGCCACCCGGCAAGGCGAGTCGCCGCGCGTCCGGCGCCCGCCTCGCGAAGGCATCGACCACCGCATCGTTTTCCTCCGGGAACACCGAGCAGGTGACATACAGCAATTTACCATTGGCCCCGAGGGTGCGCCAAAGCGCGTCCAGGATCTCGCCCTGGCGAAGCGCGAACGCCTTCACGTCTGCGGCGCGCCGCAGCCACTTGATGTCGGGGTGGCGACGCGCAACGCCGGAGCCTGAGCACGGCACGTCGGCGAGGACGCGGTCGAACGGCTGCCCGTCCCACCAGGCTTCGAGACACCTGCAATCCGCCGCCTTGACCCAGGCGGATAAGCCGAGCCTCGCCAGGTTGCGCTCGATGCGCGCGCAGCGCGCGGCATCGCGGTCGAGCGCTGTGAGCGCCACCTCGGCGGTCTCCAGGATGTGGCCGCTCTTGCCGCCGGGCGCGGCACAGGCGTCCAGCACGCGCATGCCCGAAGCAAGGTCGAGGTACTCGACGGCGCGCTGCGCGCCGGCGTCCTGCACGGACACCTCGCCGCGCGCGAAGCCGGGCAGGCGCTCGACGGGGACCGGCTTGTCGAGCAGCAGCGCGGCCGGGCCGACGCGGCGCGCCGCGAGACGCGCC
>JAKALD010000042.1 GCA_021813275.1 Pseudomonadota bacterium
CACGCGCCAGCCCGCGCCGGCGGCGCTCGCGACGCCGTGCAGCGCCGGCTGCTCGAGCCCCGCTCGCCACCGGCTGGCGCCGCCGTGGACGACGATGGCGTACATGGGGCGATTCTCGCATGCCCACTTGCGCGCGCCCCGATACTGAATATAATGCCACTGCTGAATGAAGGCACAGTATCGGGCGCGATGGAGCCATTGACCGAACGCCAGAGCGAGATCCTGCGGCTGATCCGGGAGCTCACCGAAGCCTCGGGCTTTCCGCCTACGCGCGCGGAGATCGCGCGCTCGATGGGGTTTCGCTCGGTCAACGCGGCCGAGCAGCACCTGCGCGCCCTGGAGAAGAAAGGCGTGCTCGACATCTCCTCCGGCGCGTCGCGCGGCATCCGCATCCGGGACCGGTCCGGCGCCCGGCTCGGCCGGCTGATGGAGCTGGCGGTGATCGGCCGCGTGGCCGCAGGCAGCCCCATGCTCGCCGAGGAGCACGTCCAGGGACGCTTCCAGATCGACCCGAATCTCTTTGCCCCGCGCGCCGACTACCTGCTGCGCGTGCGCGGCATGTCGATGCGCGACGCCGGCATCCTCGAGGGCGATTTGCTCGCGGTGCATCGCAGCGGCGAGGCGCGCTCCGGCCAGATCGTCGTCGCGCGCGTCGGCGACGAGGTGACCGTCAAGCGGCTGCGGCGCCGCGGCCATTCGGTCCAGCTGCTGCCGGAGAATCCGGACTTCGCGCCGATCGAAGTGGACCTGCGGCGAGATTCGCTCGTTATCGAGGGCATCGGGGTCGGCGTCATCCGCAACGGTAAAAGCTTGTAATAGGGGGGACCCGCCGGGCTCGAGATCGTACAGCCGGATATAATTCTCGGGCGAACGTCGATCGCCCGCTGAATGAACCGGCCTTCCGCCGTCATCGAGCAAAGCGCAGTCTCCGCCGCCCCGGCAGGCCCGTTCGTCGCCGCGCCCGACGCGGCCGACCGCAAGCACGTGCTCGCCGAGCGCGTCGAGCTTCTCTATCGGCAATCCGCCCTGGGCATCATCGCGACCATCCTCGTCGCGACGGTCGCGACGGCCGAGCTGTGGTACGACCAGTACAAGCAGCTCGTCATCTTCTGGTGGATCACGGCCCTGCTGATCGGCGCGGCGCGTTTCGCCGTCGAGGTCGCGTACCGGCGCCGCAAGGACGACGATCCCGAAAAATGGCTGCGCTGGTTCGCAATCGGCGCGCTGGCGGCGGGGGTGAACTGGGGGTTCGCGGGCTCGGTGTTCTTTCCGTCGCGCAGCGACGAGCAGCAGGTGTTCGTCGCATTCCTGCTCGCGGGCATGGCTTCAGGCGGGATTCCGCTGCTCTCCTCGGCGTGGTGGATCTACGCTCTATACGCCGGAGGAATCCTCATTCCGTTCGCATACGTGCTCGGCACCTATGGCGCCCGCCTGTTCACCGAGCTGGCGATCCTGGTGCCCGTGCTATACGCGGCAAACGTGGCGATAGCGTTCCGCTTGGACCGGGTGTTCGCTTCGGGGCTGCGGTTGCGCCATGCCTACGGGCGTCTCGCGCAAGACCACGAAGCGCTCAATCACCAGCTCGAAGGTCAGATCAACGAGCTGATGGACGCGCACCGCGAAGTGGCCGCCTCCGGGCGCAAGCTCGCGCTGTTCGCCGAGCGCGCGCCGATCGCGGTACTGGAAATGGATGCCAATGCCACGATCCTCGACGTCAATCCGGCCGCCGAGACGCTATTCGGGTACGCGTCTACCGAGCTGATCGGGCGCAGCGTGCTACACATGCTCTTTTCGCGGGACAAGCACGGCACGATAGACGAGGCCTGGTGGGGCCGGTTTGCCGCCGCCGCGCAGCCGGCGAGCGCCTTTCAGGTGCCGTGCATCCGGCGCGATGGGCTGGAGCTCGTCTGTGAGTTCAGCTTCACGCCGCTGGTGAACGACGAGAGCAAGCTCCTCTCGGTGATCGCGCAGGGGCGGGACGTCACCCAACAGCTGGAGGCCGAGCGCATCAAGCGCGAGTTCACTTCGACGCTCAGCCACGAGCTGCGCACCCCGCTCACCTCGATCATCGGCTCTCTGCAGCTGCTGCAGTCCGGCGTGTTCGGCGACATGGACAAGGACGTTGTGGAGCTGATCACCGTCGCCGAACGCAACGGCGAGCGCCTGCTCGACCTGATCAACGACCTGCTCGACATCGAGAAGATCGAGTCCGGGAAGTTCACGCTCGTGCCCGAGGCCTTGTCGCTCGACGACCTGGTGCGCGAGTCGCTGGTTCTCAATCAGGCGTTCGCCGAGCGCTTCGGGGTCAAGCTGGACGTCCCGGCCGAGCTGCCGCGCGTGCAGGTCTACGCGGACCGCAAGCGCCTGCTGCAGGTGCTGACGAACCTGCTGTCGAACGCCGCCAAGTTCTCGCCCCGGGGCCTGTCCGTGGAGGTCGGGCTCGCCGTGCAGGGCGACACCGTGCGGGTGGACGTGCAGGACCGCGGACCCGGGATTCCGGAAGAATTCCGCGGCCGCATCTTCAGCCGTTTTGCCCAGGCCGACTCCACCGTGACGCGGCAAAAGGGCGGCACGGGTCTGGGGCTGGCGATCTGCAAGCGGCTGATCGAGCTGATGGATGGCAAGATTGGATTCGCGGACCGCGCGGGCGGAGGAACGCGATTTTTCTTCGAGCTGCCGGTGCACCGCGAGGCGGCATGACATCGACGCATTAGAAAGGGAGCATCCATGCCGGCGCGACCGCTGAGCCGCATCTGCTACGTCGAGGACGACGAGGACATCCAGCGCATCGTGCGCATGTCGCTCGAGCGCCTGGGCAAGATGACCGTGGAGCTCGTCGGCGATCCCTTTGCGGCGATCGACGCGATTCTCGCCTTCAAGCCGGATCTCGTCATGCTCGACTGGATGATGCCGGGCATGGACGGACCCACGCTCTTCAAGAAGCTGCGCGAGCATCCGCAGATCAAGGACATTCCCGTGGTGTTCATCACCGCAAAGGCTTCGTCGGCGGAGATGGACCAGCTGCGCGCGCTCGGCGCCGCGGGCGCCATCTCCAAGCCGTTCTCGCCGAAAGACCTTCCGGAGCAGCTGCGCGCGATCTGGGGCGCGCTGCCCTAGGGAGGCCGTGCGCGCGCCGGCTTCCTCAGAGGAACAGATCCTTCAAGCCGACCGCGGCCTGGCCGTATTCGAGGGTGCGGCGGATGCGGTAGGTCTCGTCCGGCGTCGCCTTCGGGGCTTTCGACAGGTCGAGGAGCTTCTGCGGGCGCAGCGGCAGGCCCTCCGGGGTGCGCACCACCATGACGCGCGGCTGCAGGCGCTTCTCGACGTTCTGCGCGATCACGATGCCGACCTCGCCGCTGTTCAGCTCGACCACCGAGCCGACGGGGAAGATTCCGATGCAGCGGATGAATTGCTCGACCAGCTCGGGATGGAAGGCCTTGCCGCGCATCTTGTGCAGCATGCCGAGGGCGGTCGACGGCGGCACGGGCGCCGCGTACGGGCGCTTCGTGGTCAGCGCGTCGAAGGTGTCGACGATCCCGGCAATCCCGCCGATGGTCCCGATGGCGGCGCCGCTCAGGCCCTCGGGGTAGCCGCTTCCGTCGAAGCGCTCGTGGTGCAAGGCCGCCAGCTTGGGAAGCCAGGAAGGCAGGCCCGGCGCCGCTCCCAGGATATCCACCGCATGCTTCACGTGGCCCTTGATCTGCGCGAACTCCGCGGGCGTGAGGCGTTCGCGCTTCTCGAGCAACTCGCGGGGCAGCCGCAGGTTGCCCACATCCTGGAGCAGGCCGGCCATGCCCGCCTTTTCGATGTCCTCGGGACTCAGGCCGAGAAAGCGCGCGAACGAGATCATGTAGATCGAGACGTTGGTCGCGCGGCCCACGAGATAGCTGCTGCGCTCCTTGAGCTTCGAGAACAGCACCAGCGCATCCGGATTCCTGACGATGCTCTCGGTGGTCTTGGCCACCGCAGTCTTGATCTGGCCCGAATCGAGCGTCTCGCCCGCGCCGACCGACTTGAATGCCTCCTGGAGGGTGATCTGCGAATCGTTATAGGCGCTTTCGGCCTGCGGCAGCTCGGCCTCGACGGCGACGCGCTCGACGTACCTGACCTTGCCCACGCCGGGCAGCGGTGCCGCGCCCGCCTCAGTGGCCGGGGGCCCGACCGCCACGCTTCGCTCGCTGTCCACGTAGACGTAGCTGCAGTACTTGCGCAGCGTCTCCAGCTGATCGGGCGTTTCCAGCACCCAGCCCTGGAACATGAACGGCGTGTCCGTCCAGGGGCGGTCCAGCTCCCAGACATACATGCCGTAGCGAAGCTCGGCGACGGATATCTTCTTCTTCACGCTGCGCTCATGGTGCGGCGCCCGCGGGAGCTCGTGCGCTGCGCCCGCACGCTCAGTCCTGTTGGTACTTGCGCGTCAGGAAGCCGATTACCTCATCGGCATTCCGGAAACGCGCGTCCCGGTCCTTCTCGAGCAGCTTGTCGAGCAGCCGCTGGTATTGCGCCAGTTGGTCAGGCAGCGCGGGCGGCGGCGTATTGATGTGATGCAGCGCCACGTCCACCGCGGTTTCCCCGTCGAACAGGTGGCGTCCGGCGAGCATCTGGTAAAGGAGCACTCCCGCGCTGTAGATGTCGGTGCGCAAGTCGAGCGCCCGGCCCTGCACCTGCTCGGGGCTCATGTAGCGCGGCGTGCCGAGGATCTCGCCGTGACTGGTGCGATCGATCGAGTTGATGTGCTTGGCGATGCCGAAATCGACGATCGCCAGGCTGCCATCGGCGCGGAACATGAGGTTCTGCGGCTTCAGGTCGCGGTGCAGGATGCCCTGCTCGTGGATGTCGCCGAGCGCGAACATCAGCTCGCGGAAGATGTGCAGCGCGTCCCGGGGCGGGAGCGGCTTGCCGCCCAGGCGCTTGTTGAGATCGCCGCCGTCGAAGAACTCCATGACCAGGTAAGCGTGTTCTTCGGACACGCCATGGCCGTAGATGCGCGCCACGTTGCGGCTGTTGATACGCTCGACGAGCGAGTACTCTTCCATGAAGCGCGCCAGCGCGTTGCGGTCGCCGGTGATCTCGGTCCTCAGGATCTTGACCACGAGCGGCTCGTCGTCGCGCTCACGCGAGGCGAGGTAGACCCGCGACATGCCGCCCTCGCCGATCAGGCGCAGAACCCGGATGCCCGGGATGCGGACTCGCGCGCCGAGGTTGTGGCCCTCCATGCGCGCCGCGACTTCTGGCGAGACGGTCTTCTCGATCTTGCTTTGGGTGAGCTCGCGCATCGAGGTGACCAGCTTCTCGCGGGTGAGCTCCTGCTTGCGCTGGTAGTCGTCGGCGCCTGCCTTCATCGCACGCACCGCGATGATCTCGTTGCCGGCGCCCGTCAGGAACAGGACCGGCGGGCAATCGCTGCGCGCCTTGAATGCCTGCAGCCACTCCAAGCCGTCGCCGCGCCCGAGCATGTAGTCGAGGATCACTACGTCGTAGCTGCCGAGCGGGAAGGACTCGTCGGGCATGTCGCGCGTGAGCGGATCGTACGGATCGATCTGCGCCTGCGGCCACGCCTGAGCGATGTAGTGCGCCAGCAGGTTGCGCAGGTCTTCGTCGTCGTCGATGATCAGGACGCGCATCAGCTCGCTCCTGGAGTGATCTTGATCGAGTACACCGGGATCGGCTCCGACCTGCCGCGCAGGGTCACGTCGCCGCGCGCCTGCACCCCGCCGGCGGGCAGCAGGCCCTTCAGCTGCCCGTACAAGGGGCCGCAGATGAGCACCTCGTCGGCCGCGGCCATCTGCATCAGCCGCGCGGCGACGTTGACCGGATTGCCGATCACGGTGTAGCTCATGTAGTGGGGCGAGCCGATGTTGCCGATGATCGCCTCGCCCGCGCAGATGCCGATGCCGACGCCCGTGCCGAAACCGGTGCGCTCCTCCCACAGCGCGGCGATCGGCGCGAAGCGCGACACCATCTCCCGCGCCGTGCGCCAGGCGCGGATCGGGGCGTCGGCCTGCGCGAACGGCACGTTGAAGCCGACCAGAAGGCTGTCGCCGGCCATGTTGAAGATCGTGCCGTCGTTGTGGTAGGCGGCCTCGGTGAGCACGCGAAAGTATTCGTTCAGCATCTCCACGACCTCGCCCACCTCCACGCGCTCCGTGAGCCGCGTGAAGCCGCGCAGGTCCGCGAACAGCGCCACGACGTCGATGCGCTGCGCCCGGCCCTCGAACAGCCCACCGTTCTCGCCGAGATTGTGGATGATGCGCTCCGCGAGGCGCGGGGCGACGTAGCGCGAAAACGCCCTGCGGATCGCCTCCTTGCGCTCGATCTCGGCGGCGAGCCGACGTCCTTCGAGCTCGCGGCGCGTCTCGTGCAGTCGCCGCAGCGTCTTGACCCGGGCGAGCAGCTCCTCCCGGTTCACGGGCTTGGTGAGAAAGTCGTCCGCGCCGGCCTCGATGCCGCGCACCCGGCTGTCCTGGTCCTCGAGCGTGGTGACGAGCACGATCGGGATGAGCGCGGTGGCCTCGTCGCCCTTGAGCTCGCGGCACACGTCGAAGCCGCTCGGCCCGGGCATCATCACATCGAGCAGGATCAGGTCGGGGGGCGAGGTCATGACGCGCACTATGGCGGCATGGCCGTCGCCCGCGGTGTCCACGCTCATGCCCTCCTGCCTGAGAAGGCGCGCGAGAAAAGAGCACATGTCCGGGTCGTCGTCGACCACCAGCACGCGGAACGCCGGTGTCGGCGCGCCGCGCTCCGCGTGCATCGAATGCGGCTCGGCGAGCTCACCCATAGACGACCTTGACGTTCGCCAGATAGTCGGCGTATTCGGCGATGCTCGCGTCGATCAGCGCGCCGTCCGCGGCTTTCGCCGCGTCCTCGATGCGTTTGCCGAGGACCGACACCAGCTCGAAGCCGTACGAATTGCCGACGCCTTTCATGCGATGCCCGAGCTGGGCCAGCTGCGGGAAATCCCCGGCGCCGAGCGCCGCGCGCAGCGCCTCCACCTCCTTGTGGCGATTCTTGAAGAAAACGGGAATCAGATCCTCGAGATCCTTGGCGACGGTCACGACGACTTCGGGCATGGTTTGCGCGCAGCAGGGCCGAAAGCCCTCATTATAGGGAGGGGCGCGGGATCGGCCCGGCGCCCGGGTGTCAAAACCTGTGAGGCGCCGCGACCCGCGGAGGGGATCAGCCCTGTACGAGGCGCTCGCGCAGGCGGCAAATCAGCCTGATGACGGGTGCGTAACGCAGCATGGGGCTCGCATCGGCGCATGGTAGCACCGCGCGTGGGCGGCCGGCATCAATGGAAGTCACGCGAGCGCGCGGCGAGCGCCCCGAGCAGGGCGCTATGGTCGGTGAGCCTCCGCGCCACCAGGTGCACCACTTCGCCCTCGCGCTCGATCACGCCCTGCACGCCCAGCAGCCGGGCGCCGAGCAGCTCGCGGCGCTGGCGCTCGACGAGATCGCGCCAGACGATGACGTTGACGCAGCCAGTCTCGTCCTCGAGCGTGACGAAGATCACGCCGCTCGCGGTATCGGGCCGCTGGCGGCACGTCACCAGGCCCGCCGTGCGCGCCGCACGGCCATGGGGCAGCGTGCGCAGCTCTTCCGCGCAGGCCAGGCGCAGGCGCCGCAAGCGCGGGCGCAGCAGCGCCAGCGGATGCCTGCCGAGCGTCAGCCCGAGGCTCGCGTAGTCCGCGACGATGTCCTCGCCCTCGCTCGGCGGCGCCAGCACCGGAGCCGCCTCGGCCGAGCGCGCGGCGGCGAGCAGCGCGGCGCCCCGCTCCACGCCTGCAGCCGCCCAATGGGCATGGTGGCGGTGCCCGGCGAGCGATGCCAGGGCGCCCGCGCCCGCCAGGCACTTCAAGTCGCGCCGCTCGAGCGCCGCGCGCCGCGCGAGATCCTGCACCGATTCGAACGGCCGCACAGCGCGCGCCGCTGCGATCCTCTCGCCCGCGGCTTCGGACAGCCCGCCCACCATCCTCAACCCCAAGCGCACCGCCGGCTCGCCTTCCCGGCAATCCTCGAGCGTGCAATCCCAGGCGCTCGCCGCGACCTCCGCGGGACGCACCTCCACGCCGTGGCGGCGTGCGTCCTGCACGAGCTGGGCCGGCGCGTAGAAGCCCATCGGCTGGCTGTTGAGCAGCGCGGCGCAGAACGCCGCCGGCTCGTGGCGCTTGAGCCAGGCCGAGACGTAGACGAGCAGCGCGAAGCTCGCCGAGTGCGACTCGGGAAAGCCGTACTCGCCGAAGCCGAGGATCTGCCGGTAGATGGCCTCGGCGAACTCGCGGCTGTAGCCGCGCTCGAGCATGCCGCGCACCAGCCGCGCCTCGAAGCGCTCGAGCCCGCCCTTCCTGCGCCACGCCGCCATCGAGCGGCGCAGCTGGTCGGCCTCGCCCGGGGTGAAGCCGGCGGCGACCACCGCGAGCTGCATCACCTGCTCCTGGAAGATCGGCACGCCGAGCGTGCGCTCGAGCACCGCGCGCACCGCTTCGCTCGGGTAGCTCACCGGGTCGATCCCCTGGCGCCGGCGCAGGTACGGATGCACCATCCCGCCCTGGATCGGGCCCGGGCGCACGATCGCGACCTCGATCACCAGGTCGTAGAAATTCGCCGGCTTCAGGCGCGGCAGCATCGACATCTGCGCGCGCGACTCGATCTGGAACACGCCCACGGTGTCGGCGTGCTGGATCATCTCGTAGACCGCCGGATCCTCCTGTGGTACGTCCGCGACCGTGAACGGCCGGCCGCGGCGCGCGGCGACGAGCTCGAGCGCGCGGCGGATCGCCGAGAGCATGCCGAGCGCGAGCACGTCCACCTTGAGCAGCCCGAGCGCCTCGAGGTCGTCCTTGTCCCACTGGATGACGGTGCGCTCCGGCATCGCCGCGTTCTCGATCGGCACCAGCTCGGCGAGCGGTCCGCGCGCGATGACGAAGCCGCCGACGTGCTGCGACAGGTGGCGCGGAAATCCCGTGAGCTCGCCGAGCAGCGCGCTGAGCCGCGCGATCACCGGGCTCGCCGGGTCGAAGCCCGCTTCCGCGAGGCGCCCGGGCAGCGCCCGGGCGCCGTCCCACCAGGAAAGCGACTTCGCCAGGCCATCGACCTGCTCCTGGGAGAGTCCGAGCGCCTTGCCGAGATCGCGCACCGCGCTCCTCGTGCGGTAGCAGATCACCGTCGCCGCGAGCGCGGCGCGCTCGCGGCCGTACTTCGCGTACAGGTACTGGATCACCTCCTCGCGCCGCTGGTGCTCGAAATCGACGTCGATGTCGGGCGGCTCGTTGCGCTCGCGGGAGACGAAGCGCTCGAACAGCAGGTTCATGCGGCCCGGATCGACCTCGGTGATGCCGAGCGCGTAGCACACCGCCGAGTTCGCCGCCGATCCGCGGCCCTGGCATAGGATCGCGCGCGAGCGCGCGAAGCGCACCACGTCGTGCACGGTGAGGAAGAACGCCTCGTAGCGCAGCTCGCCGATCAGCGCGAGCTCGTGCGCGACGAGCTCGGCAACCTTGCGCGGCACGCCGTGCGGGAACCTCCAGCGCAAGCCTTCCCCGGTGAGCTTTCCCAGCCAGCTCGCCGGCGTTTCGCCCGCCGGCACCAGCTCCGCGGGGTATTCGTAGCGCAGCTCGTCGAGCGAAAACGTGCAGCGCGCGGCGACCGCGAGCGTTTCGGCGAGCAGCTCGGGCGGATAGAGCTGCGCGAGGCGCATCCTCAAGCGCAGGTGGCGCTCGGCGTTCGGCAGCAGCTCGCGGCCGCATTCGGCCACCGGCCTGCCCAGCCGGATCGCCGTGAGCGCGTCCTGCAGGCGGCGGCGCGAGCGCACGTGCATGTGCACGTCGCCCGCGGCGAGGAGCGGCAGACCGCAGCCCGCGGCGAGCGCGCGCAGCGCCGCGAGGCGCGCGCGATCGTTCGGGCCGCAGTGCAGCTCGGCGGCGATCCAGGCGCGGCCGGGAAAATGCGCGGCGATCCAGCGCGCCTGCTCCGCATCCGGCTCCCCTCCGGGAACGAGCAGCGCGAGCGCACCAGTCCCCGCGAGCCTCTCGAGGTCGTCCCGCGCGAGCGTATAGCCGCCCTTCGGGCCGCGCCTGCGTCCGACTGTGATGAGCGTGGAGAGGGCGCCGTAGGCGCGCCGGTCGGTCGCGAGCAGCACCGCCTTCAGGCCGTCCTCGAGCTTCACCTCCGTGCCGACGATCAGCTTCAGGCCGCGTTCCTTCGCCGCGACGTGCGCCCGGACGACGCCGGCGAACGAGCATCCGTCGGTCAGCGCGAGCGCACCGTAGCCGAGCGCCGCGGCGCGCTCGACCAGCTCCTCGGGGTGCGAAGCGCCGCGCAGGAAAGTGAAGTTCGACAGGCAATGCAGCTCGGCGTAGCCTGGCAGGACCGAAGGCATGGCGCTACGCGAAGATGCCGTGCAGGTACCAGCCGCCCGCGGCGCCGCGCTCGCGATAGACCCAGAGCAGCGCCGCGTCCGCCGAGCGCGCGATGAAGTAGTCGCGCGCGATCTCGCCGCCGTCCCACCACCCCGACTCGATGCGCTCGGGGCCGGCGAGCAGCTCGAGCGGCCCGCCGTCCTGCGGCGCGCCGCCCGCCTCTCTCAGCCGCCGCGCCGGCTCGAGCAGCCACAGCGGCCGCGGCCCGGCGCTCGCCGCGCGCTGCGTTCCGCCGAGCGGCGCGATGCGGCGCGAGGCACGCTCCGGCCTGTGATCGGGATGCACCGCGAGGCCTTGGACCGTCCCGCCGCCCAGGCGCGCCTCGAGCCGCTCGATGAGCCTCGCCCATTCCTCGCCCTCGGTGCGGGCATCGCGGAACAGATTCGCCGATGCGCCGGGGAGCGGCACGAGCGCTGCGGCCTCGAGCGCGATCGCCTCGACCGGCTCGGTGAGCGTGATCGCCTGGAGCCGCTCGCGCAGCAGCCGGGTGAAATGCTCCGCCTCGCGCGCCGGCGCGGCGAGCCCGATCCCGATCACGCCGTCGCGGGCGTCGCGGTGCCGGAGCCTCAGCGCGAAGCGCCGGATCCCCGCATGGCGCGCGGCGAGGAAACCCTCCAGCTGCACCAGCAGTCGCCGCGCGGCGAACAGCACGCTCTCGGCCTGCGTCACCGGCGCCGGCAGCTCGAGCCTCGCAGCGAAGCGCTCGGGCAGGCGATAGCAGGCGCGCGCCTCGGGCGCGCTTCCCAGCGCCTGGTCCAGGGCGTCGAGCAGCGCCTGGCCGAAGCGCCGCGCGACGCCGTCGCGCGGCAGGCGCATCAGCTCCCCGACGCACGCGACGCCGACATCGGCGAGCAGCGCGAGCGAGCCCGGATCGCAGCCGAGCGCATCGACGGGCAGCACGGCGAGCGCGCGCTCGAGCTGCGCGCGCTCCTCGAGCAGCGCTTCGCTCGAGCCGAGCGCGAGCCACCACGCGCCGCGCGCGGTCGGCGCCGCGGCCAGGCGCGCCGTGAACCCCATTTCTCCGAGCCCGGCGCGCAGCTGCGCAGCCAGGGGCCCGATGCCGCCGAAAAGCCGCAGGCTGCCGCGCAGCTCCGCCAGCACGCCCTGCGGCGGCTCGAGCGATACGCTGGGCGTGAAGCGGCACAGCCACCCGGCGATCGCCTCGAGCGCTTCGCGCTCGAGGCCCGCGTCGCGCGGCCTCGCGCGCAGCCGCGGCGCGAGCGCCCAGGCCGCGGAAAGCGCCATCCCCGGGCGCACGCCGAGGGCCCGCGCGGCGGCATCGCAGGCGAGCACCTCGCGGCCCTCGATCACCGCCCAGGGCTCGCCGCGCGCTTCAGACAGGGCACGGCCGCGCAGCAGGGCTTCGAGCGGGAGCTGCGGGAGATGAAGCGCCACCCAGAGCATGGACGGGTCTGTCGATCGGGATGCGGAGCGGCGCGGCCGCCAGCGCGCCGCGGCGCTTGAGAATGCGCGCGAGCAGGTGCTCCCCTGCGGCCTCGAGCGCGATGCGCAGGCAGGCAGGCGAGGATTCGCACGCCGCTTCCTCCGGACGGAACAGGACCACGAGAGCGGGGCCTGCTTCCGCCGCCACGGCGAGCCGGCGCAGCTCGGCATAGCGGGCGTCGCGCAGCCACGCGAGCAGTGCGTGGCAGGCGCCGGCGCGCAGCACCTGCTCGGCCGCCCACAGCGCGTCGCGGCGCCCGGGCGCCCGCACCACGGCGAGCTGCGCCAGATCCACGCCCGCGGCGGCGAGCGCGGGCGCGTAAGGCAGGTGCGGCGGAGCGAGCCAGGCGATGCGCCGGCCGCTTGCCGAGAGCGCGGCGAGCGCCGGCAGCACGAGCTGCAGCTCGCCGACGCCTTCGCGCGCGCACAGGACCTCGGTGAGCGCGCCGCCCGGCCAGCCGCCGCCGGGCAGCTCGCGGTCGAGCACCGCGAAACCGCTCGGCACCGCGGGCAGCGCCGGGCGCGCGAGCGCACCGCCGCGCCACACGGCGCGTCGCTGCAGGATTTCCTCGAGGATCGTCTGGGGAGCCGCCACGGCGTTCGACCGAACCGCCTGATACTGTGTTTATATACAGTATCGGGCGGTTTGGCAAGCCGGGCCGGTCCCCTAGCCTGTCCCCGCCCAGCGTTTCACCGCGCGCAGGATGCGCTCATCGGCGAAGCCCAGCTTCGCCAGCACCGGGGCGCGCTCGAAGATCTCGCCGTAACGGCGGATCAGGCCGCCCGCGAGCTCGCAGCAGCAGATCCCGGCAAAACCGATCCGCCGCCTCTCGGACCCGGCGATCTTCGAGACATAGGAGAACTCGTAGCGCGCGTAGCCGATGCGCCCGTCGCTGCACGCGTCGAACACACGCCAGGCGAAGTCGCGCGCGTCGCGATGGAAGAATTCCGTCACCATGCGCGCGATCGCCTCGCGCCCGCCGAACTCGCCGTAGAAGCCGTCGTGGTACACGGCCTGCGGCGTGAAGCACGCCGCCGCGCCCTGCGCATCGCCCGCGCACACTGCAGCGGTCATGCGGCCGAGAAGCGTCTCGAATTTCCTCGAATTTTCCACCTTCTCCTCCTCGCCGTCATCGAGATTTTCTTCATCCGCCGAAGGTCAAGGTCTCTCCGATCGCGGGAATCGCCAGGCGCTCGTCCGGTAGGCCGGCACGCGCCCAGATCTCGCGAAGTAATTGCGGCGGCTCGCGCAGGTCCTCGTCGGTCAGCTTGAAGGTCGCCCAATGCATGGCGACGAAGCGCGTGGCGCCGAGCGCCGAGAAGGCGCGCACCGCGTCGCCCGGATCCATGTGCTGCCGGCGCATGAACCAGCGCGGCGCGTAGGCGCCGATCGGCAGCATGGCCGCATCGATCGTGCCGCATTTCTCGCGGATCAGAGAGAAGCCCTCGAACCATGCCGTGTCGCCCGAGTGGTAAACGCGCAGTCCCGCGCGCTCGATCACGTAGCCGCCCCACCAGGTGGCGTTGGTGTCGAACAGCCCCCGCCGGCTCCAGTGCTCGGCCGGGACGAAGGTCACCTTCAGGCCCGCGAGCTCCTCCTGCTGCCACCACGCCATCTCGACCACCCGGCGCAGGCCGGCGCGCTCGAACCAGCGCCCCATCCCGCGGGGAACGGCGTACAGCGGGTCAGGCCCGAGCTTCTTGAGCGTGGGCGCATCCATGTGGTCGCGGTGGTTGTGCGTAACGAGCACGACGTCAATTCGCGGCAGCGCGTCCCAGGCGAGGCCCGGGGCGACGTTGCGCGGCACCAGGCCGGCAGCGATCGACGCCGACATCACCGGATCGACGAGCGCGCTCCTGCCGCCGAGCTGCACGAGGAAGGTCGCATGCCCGATCCAGGTCAGCGCGTCCCTGGCCGCGCGGCGCAGCGCGCGGCCGTCGTTCTGCACCGCCGGCACCGGGACTCCGGTCATCGGCGAGGGCGGCCGCCGTTCGTGATGCAAGCCCGTCTTCCACTTCAGGATCCGCGCGAGGCTGGATGCGCGCACGCTGCCGTCCAGGTTGGCGTAGCGCACCGGCTCAGTGCTTCGACTCGATGAGCTTGACCAGTGCATGCAGGACCCGGTTCGCGGGGACCGGGATGCCGCGCGCCTCACCCTGGCGCACGACGTAGCCGTTGAGGTGGTCGATCTCGGTCGCGCGGCCGCGCTGCAGGTCCTGCGCGGTGGACGAGTACTGCCCGGGCATCGCCTCGGCGATGCGGTACACGCTCGCGCGCACGTCCGGCGGCATGCGCACCCCGAGCGCGGCCGCGACCGCGAGCGTCTCCTCGACCACGTCGCGCATCACCTCGCGCACGCCGACGCCGCCGATCATCCTGCCGTAGGGCAGCTGCGCGATCGCGGAGATCGCGTTGTAGGCGCAGTTCACCACCAGCTTCGCCCACAGCTCGCCCGCCACGTTGTCCGACACGGTCACCGGAACGCCGGCCCGCTCGAGCCACTGCTGCACGCGCGCCAGCGCCGCGCGCAGCTCGGGCGAAGCCTCTGCGCCCGTGACGCCGATCACCAGGTCGCCGCGTCCGTGGTGCCTGAGGTGCCCGGGGCCGGCCATCTCGGTCGCGACGTAAACCACCGCGGGAATGACCGCTCGCCCGATGCGCGCCTCGATGCGCTCGGCGTTGTCGACCCCGTTCTGCAGATTGACGACGACGCTGTTCGCCTCCAGCCACGGCGCCATGTCGGCGGCCGCCCGCTCGGTATCGGTCGACTTTACGCAGAACAGCACCAGCCGCGCGCCCTGCACCGCCTTGGCCTGCGTGCTCGCACGCACGTTGATGTGCTCGTCGGAGGCGGACGTCTCGAACCGCAGCCCGGACTTGTTGATCGCCTCGACGTGCATCGGCCTGCCGATCAGCACCACGTCGTGCCCGGCGCGCGCCATCATGCCGCCGTAGTAACAGCCCACGGAGCCGGCGCCCATGACGGCCACCCGGATGTGCCCAGCGTCCATTCCCGATCTCCATTGCGCGCGGCGAGCGGTGCCGACAGGTCGCTTTCCGCCGAGACTTGCCCGCAGTGTACCGCCCGGCGACGGCGTAGATACGCGCGCTGGCGGCATCCTGACGCGAACCTCCCGGCCCCGGTACGGTCTATCGCGGCGGCAGCGCTTCGCTCCTCGTCCGCGGGCGCGCCCGGTCGCCGAGGGAACTGACGCGGGGTTCAGTTCTGCGGGACGGGCCACGTGCAGGAGACGCGGCGCAACAACAACGGAGGACTTCGCTCGATGAGAACAACAGCCGCAAAGCTCGCCCTCGCGGCGCTCGTGTTCGGCGTGTCGTGCGCCGGCACGGCCTGGGGCAAATTCTCGGGGCTGAGCCTTTCGACGCCGTACCCAGACCAGACGGTCCAGGCCGGCGAGCCCGTGGTCATCGCGCTGACCGTGCACAACTACGATCTGCCGCCCCAGGTGGTGGCGCTGGAGGCGCAGCAAGTCGCCAGAGGCTGGCGCGCGCAGTTCGAGGGCGACGCGCGCACGGTGCACGCGGTCTTCGTCGCGCCCGGGCGCAGTCAGTCGGTCAGCGTGCATCTGACGCCGCCCGCGGATGTGACGAGCGGAACGTTCCGTTTCCTGCTGCGCGCGCAGGGCAGCGGCGAGACCGCGCAGCTCCCGATCACGCTGCATCTCGCGAAGACCTTGCCGGACTGGCTCGCGCTACGCGCCGACCTGCCGACCTTGCAGGGCTCGCCGAGCACCGATTTCAGCTATGACCTCAAGCTGCGCAATCGCAGCGGGCGCGACGTCATGGTCAATCTGTCGGCCGACGCGCCTCAGGGCTTCGAAGTGAATTTTTCGCCCGAGTTCGGCTCCGAGAACGTCACCGCGGTTCCGGTCAAGGCGGGCGCGACCAAGAGCGTCACCGCCAAGGTGTCGCTGCCCGACCGTGCGCCGGCGGGCACGTACCCGCTGAAGGTCGCGGCGGCGGCGGGCGGCGCTCGGGCCGAGCTGCCGCTGACGCTCGTCGTCTCCGGCCGCCCGCGGCTCAGCCTCGGCACGCCGGACGAAGTGCTCTCCGGCACCGCATACGTGGAGCATCCTTCGACCGTGGCGCTCCTCCTGCGCAACACCGGCAGCGCGCCGGCGCGCAGCGTGGCGTTGTCCGCCGACAGCCCCAGCCACTGGCGGGTCAAGTTCGAGCCACAGCGCATTCCCGCGCTCGGCCCGCACCAGTCGGAGCGCGTGAGCGCGACGATCACGCCCGCCGAGCGCTCGCTCGCCGGCGACTACATGGTCACGTTCGACGCGAACAGCGCCGACGCGAGCGCGCACGCGAACTACCGCGTCACGGTCCTGACCTCGACGCTGTGGGGCGTGGTCGGCATCGCGCTCGCCGCCGTCGCGATCCTGGTGGTCGGCTTCGCCGTCATGCGCTTCGGGCGGCGATGAGCGAGCCGGTGATCCGCACGCGCGGGCTCGGCAAGCGCTACGGCGACGCCCACGCGGTCAGGGGCCTGGACCTAGAGGTGCAGGCCGGCGAGGTGTTCGGTCTCCTCGGGCCCAACGGCTCGGGCAAGACGACGACCATCCTGATGCTGCTCGGGCTGACCGAACCGAGCGCCGGCGAGATCGAGGTGCTCGGCCTCGATCCGCGCCGGCAGCCGATCTCGGTCAAGCGCCGGGTCGGCTACCTGCCGGACGCGGTCGGCTTCTACGACGAGCTGAGCGCGCGCGAGAACCTGCGCTACACCGCGCGGCTGAATGCGATGCGCGGGAACGAGGCCGAGGCGCGGATCGAGCGCGCGCTCGCGCGCATGGGGCTGAAGGAGGTCGCCGACGAGCGCGTCGCGACCTACTCGCGCGGCATGCGCCAAAGGCTGGGACTGGCCGAGATCCTGCTGCGCGCGCCGCACGTGGCGATCCTCGACGAGCCCACGCTCGGGCTCGATCCCGAGGGTGCGCGCGAGTTCCTGCAGACCGTGCGCACGCTCAAGAGCGAGGGGATGACGGTGCTCCTGTCCTCGCACCTGTTGCACCAGGTGCAGGCCGTCTGCGACCGGGTCGGGCTGTTCCACCGCGGGCGCATGGTGCTCCAGGGATCCGTGGACTCGCTCGCGCGCGAGGTGCTCGGCGCCGGCTGGCGCGTGCGGCTGGAGGCCGAAGGCGAAGCGCTGGGCAAGGCGCTGCGCGCCGTTCCGGGAGTGCGCGGAGCGAGCGCAGCGGGCCCGAACGTCTGGCGCGTCGACGCGGACACCGACGTTCGGCCGGCGCTGGTCCGGGCGGCGATCGCCGCCGGCGCGCGTGTTTCCGGGATCGGCACGGAGCGGCCCGGTCTGGACGAAGTCTACGCGCGTTACTTCCGGGAGCACGCCGGTGAAGCGTGAGGGCTCGCCGTGGACCGGCCTCGGGCCGGTGTTCGCCAAGGAGCTATCGGACCAGCTCGCCGCCGTGCGCATGCGCATCCTGGAGCTGCTCGTGCTCGCCGCCGCTCTCGGCGCGGTCTACGTCGCCGCGCAGCGGCTGCGGGCGACCGTGGCGGAGAGCCCGTTCGCGTTTCTCGAGCTCTTCACCACGGCGCAGCGGCCGCTGCCCTCGTTCGTGTCCTTTCTCGGCTTCTTCGTTCCCCTGGTGGCGATCAGCCTGGGATTCGACGCCGTCAACAGCGAGCTCAACCGCCGCACTCTGAGCCGCGTGCTCGCCCAGCCGATCTACCGCGATGCGCTGCTCGCCGGCAAGTTCCTCGGCGCGCTTGCGACCATCGCCCTGCTGCTGCTGGCGCTGTGGCTCGTGACCACCGGCCTGGGCATCCTGGTGCTCGGCATCCCACCCGGCGGCGAGGAAGTCGCGCGCGGGTTGCTCTTCCTGGTGGTGACGCTCTTCTATGCCGGCGTCTGGCTCTCGCTCGCGCTGCTGTGCTCGCTGCTGTTCCGCCAGCCGGCAACGTCGGCGATGGTGAGCCTCGGCGTGTGGATTTTTCTCACAGTCCTCTGGCCGGTGTTCTCGCAGTATCTCGCGCAGGCGTTGAGCGGTGCCGACACGCTCGCGCAGTTTCCCGCCGCGCAGCTTCCGCTTGCCGCGGCGCTCGCGCGCGTCTCGCCCGGGATGCTGTACGCGGAGGCGGTCCAGGTGCTGTTGCACCCTTCGGTGCGGAGCCTCGGCCCGGTGTTCTTCAGCCAGCTCTATCGCGCCGTGCTCGGCAGCCCGCTCCCGCTCGCCCAGAGCCTCGCGCTCGTCTGGCCGCAAGTCGTGGCGCTCTTCGGCGGCGCCTGCTTGCTCTTCGCGCTCGCCTACGTCGTGTTCCAGCGCCGCGAAATCCGCGCGTAGACGATCGGCGCGGTCGCCAACAAAAAAGCCCCGGAGGCATTGCCTCCGGGGCTTTCTCATATGGCCTGGCGGTAACCTACTTTCGCGTACGAATGCACACTATCATCGGCGCAAACCCGTTTCACGGTCCTGTTCGGGATGGGAAGGCGTGGGTCCAGGCTGCTGTGGCCGCCAGATTGACTCCGGGCTCGCCGCAGCCGCCGGTAGACCGGCGGCTGCGCCAGCCGCGATTCGGAATGAAGTGAAGCCTGGGCGCGAGATTGCGCGCTTCGACCGTGTCGCTCACGGTTATAGGGTCAAGCCGCACGGGCAATTAGTACGGGTTAGCTCAAGGCCTCGCAGCCCTTGCACACCCCGCCTATCAACGTCCTGGTCTAGGACGACCCTTCAGGGAGTTCGAGCCTCCGGGAAGTCTCATCTTGAGGCGAGTTTCCCGCTTAGATGCTTTCAGCGGTTATCTCTTCCGCACATAGCTACCCGGCAATGCCACTGGCGTGACAACCGGTACACCAGAGGTGCGTCCACTCCGGTCCTCTCGTACTAGGAGCAGCCCCTCTCAAACTTCCAACGCCCACGGCAGATAGGGACCAAACTGTCTCACGACGTTTTAAACCCAGCTCACGTACCACTTTAAATGGCGAACAG
>JAKALD010000294.1 GCA_021813275.1 Pseudomonadota bacterium
TTCGTCGTGCTGGGCGGGCTCGCGGGGATCGTGGGCACCGCGCTGCCGACGGTGTTCTATTGGACGCGCGACCGGTTCCACGAGCTGCCCATTCCGCCGCACTTCAAGCCCGCAGTGGGCGGCCTCGCGCTCGGCCTGATCGGCCTCGCCGCGCCGGCGCTGCTCGGCGGTGGCTATGGCTACATCCAGCTCGCGCTCCAGGGCGGCGCCGGGATCGCGGTGTGGATGCTGCTGATGCTGTCGCTGGGCAAGATCGTCGCGCTCTCGCTCACCATCGCCTCCGGGGGCTCGGGCGGGGTGTTCGCGCCGAGCCTGTTCGTCGGTGCGCTTCTCGGGGCCGCGTTCGCGGCGCTGCTGCATGCCGCGGGCGTTACCGGCGTCAATTCGACCGCGCTCGCGGTGGTCGGCATGGCGGCCCTGTTCGGCGGTGCGGCGCGCGTGCCGATTGCGACGCTCGTCATGGTGACGGAGATGACCGGCGGCTACGGCCTCATCATGCCGACCATGCTCGCGGTCGCGATCAGCTTTCTCGTCCAGTATTCGCTCACGCGCACCTTCAAGTACCCCTCACTCTACGAGGCGCAAGTCCCGACGCCCGCGGCGAGCCCGGCGAATTCCGAGGTCTACAACGAGATCGTGTCGCGCTTCCTGCGCGAGCGACGCGTGCGCCTCGACGACGAGATCCTGCATCGCCACCTCAAGGAAACCCTGGCGGCGGGCGCCGGCATCCCGCTCGCGTACGGGCAGGAGAAGCTGTACACGATCCGGCTCGAGCCCGGCACGCCCGTCGCCGGCAGGCAGGTGCGCCAGACCGCGCTGCCGGGCGTGGTCATCGTGGGCGTGCTACGCGGCGAGAAGGAGATCGTTCCGGGCGCCGATACGGTGCTCCTGGTGGGCGACGAGCTGCTGGTCGCGGCCACGCAGGAGACGGTCGCGCGCTTCAAGCAACGCGTGGCCGCGAGACGCATGCAGGATACGGACGGCGCTTCGGGCGAGCCCGACTCGGTGGTGCACCTGCATGCGCGCTAGGTGCCGGCCTCGACCCCTCACCCGGCGACGATCCGTTCGACCGCCGCGGCATCGAAGCGCGCGCGGTCGATCTTGAGGTAGGCGACGCCTTCCTCGGGCGCGAGCACCGCCTCGATCACGCCCGGCGCGGCGCGCAGCCTCGCGGCGAGCGCGGCGAGCGCCTGGCGCTCGACCGCGCCGAGGTGCACGAGGTGGCTCGCGTAGCGCCCGGGCCGGCGCATCGTCGCCGCGACCCCGAGCCACGCCAGGGCGACCGCGAGCCCGAAGACGAATATCCCCGTCGCCCGGTCGTAGGCCCAAGCCCAGCCGCCGGCGGCGCCGCCGAAAAAGATACCGAGGAACTGCGAGCTCGAATAGATCCCGGTCGCGGTGCCCTTCGCGTCGGCCGGCGCGAGCTTGGTGACGAGCGAGGGAAGCATCGCCTCCATCACGTTGAACGCGGCGAAGAAGGCAACCAGCGCGGCGACGAGCACCGCCGGATGGCGGCCGGCGAGCGCGAGCGCGGCGAGGCTCGCCGCGAGAACGGCGATCGTCCCGAGGAAGATCTCCTTCATGCGTGCGCCTTTCTCGGCGGCGATGATGGTCGGAACCATGACGACGACGGAGGCGGCGAGCACCGGCAGGTAGACCAGCCACTCGCCGCGGGCGGACAGGTGGAGCGAGCTGGCGAGCAGCTGCGGGACCGCGAGAAAGCTCGCGGTCAGGATCGCGTGCAGCGCGAAGATGGCGAAATCCAGACGCAGCAGCTCGCGGTCGGCGAGCACCCGGCCGAAGAGCGCCGGCACCGCTTCCGCATCGCGGTGGCGCACGATGCGCGCGGGAGTCGGCACCGCGCCGAGCACGATCGCGATGCCGACCGCCGCGAGCGCCGCGGTCAGCCAGAAGATGCCGGAAACGCCGACCCAATGGGCGAGCAGCGGTCCGACCACGATCGCGACGAGGAAAGCGAAGCCGATCGTCATGCCGACGATCGCCATCGCGCGGATGCGTACCTCCTCGCGGGTCAGGTCGGCGACGGTGGCGAGGATCACGGAGCCGACCGCGCCCGTTCCCTGCACCGCGCGCCCGAGAAGCACGCCGCCGATCGACGTGGAGAGCGCCGCGACCGCGCTGCCGATGCCGAAGAGCACGAGCCCCAGCGTGATCATGGTCTTGCGCCCGACGCGGTCGGAGAGCAGCCCGAACGGGATCTGCAGCACGCCCTGCGTGAGGCCGTAGGCGCCGAGCGCCAGGCCGATCGTCGCGGGAGTCGCCCCGCGCAGCTGACCGGCGTAGGCCGCAAACACCGGGTAGATCATGAACAGGCCGAGCAGGCGCACCGCGAACACCGCGGCGAGCGAGCCAGTGGCGCGAAGTTCGATCGGCTTCATCGTCGTGCGTCTATCCCGTGTGCAGGGCGCCTCCGGCGGCTGAGGGCATGTCCTTGGGTGACGGCGCGCGGCAGGCGGAGGGAAACGCCGGCCGCGTGCGGGACGTGAGCGGAGGTGTCGGCCGAGGTTACTCCTGCGGGCATCGACCCGCAACGAGCCATGCGAGCTGGCGCAGCTTGCAGCCGCGTCAGACCGCCGCGCCGAGGTAGGTGGCGGTGAGCTCCGCGTTCGCGAGCAGCTCCTTCGGCGTGCCGTGGTAGACCATGTGGCCGTTGTTCAGCACGTACACCCGGTGCGCGAACTGCAGCGCCGCGCGCACGTTCTGCTCGACGATGACGATGGTGCGCCCCGCGCGCACCAGCTCGCGGATGACGCGGCTCAGGTCGCGCACGATCACCGGCGCGAGGCCCTCGAAGGGCTCGTCGAGCATGAGCAGCTTGGGGTCGCGGATCAGGGCGCGCGCCACGGCGAGCATCTGCTGCTCGCCGCCCGAGAGGTTGCCGCCGCGGCTGCGGCGCCGCTCTTTCAGCCGCGGGAACACCTCGTAGATCCAGCCGAGCTCGAGCGGCCTGCGCGAGGTGAGCGCCGCGATCTTCAGGTTCTCCTCCACCGAGAGGGTGCTGAAGATGCGCCGCGTCTCGGGCACGAGCTGGATGTCGCGCCGCGCGATCTCGTAGGGATCGCGCTCCTCGATCGGCTCGCCCGCGAACGCGATGCGGCCCGAGCGCGGCCGGATGACGCCCATGATGCTGTGGAGCAGAGTGGTCTTGCCAGCGCCGTTGCGCCCGAGCAGCGCCACCACCTCGTTCGGCTCGACGTCGAAGTCGATGTCGAACAGGACGTGCGAGTCGCCGTAGTAGCTGTTGACCGCGCGCGCCTCAAGCAGGCTCATGCGCCTCGACTCCCCCGAGGTAGGCCTGCTGAACCTCCTCGTTGCGCTGGATCTCGTCCGGGGTGCCCTCGGTGAGCTTCACGCCGTTCTGCATGACGACGATGCGGTCGGCGAGCCGGAACACCGCGTCCATGTCGTGCTCGACGAGCACCACGGTGCGCTCGGCTGCCAGGCGCGCGATGAGCTGCACCGCCTCGGCGCGCTCCACCGGGCTCATGCCCGCGAGCGGCTCGTCCATGAAGAGCAGCCGCGGCTCGTTGGCGAGCGCGAGGGCGATCTCCAGGCGACGCTTCTCGCCGTAGGACATCTCTGCGGTGGGATGGTCGGCGAAGGGCAGCAGCCCGACCTCGGCGAGGATCGCCTCGGCGCGCGCGCGCAGCGAGCGGTCGGCGTGCAGGCTGCGGAAGCAGTCGGCGCGGAAGCGCCCGCGGGTGTGCGCGAGCAGCGCGATCTGGACGTTCTCGCGCACGCTGAACTCGGTGAACAGCTGGTTGATCTGGTAGGTCTTGCTCACGCCGCGGTGGCAGATTTCGATCGCGCCCTTGCGCGTGATGTCGCTCCCCTGGTAGGCGATCCGGCCCTCGGAGGCTTCGAGGTCTCCGGTGAGCACGTTGAGCAGCGTCGACTTGCCCGCGCCGTTCGGGCCGATGATCGCGAGCAGCTCGCCCTCGCGCACTGCGAACGAGATGCCGGCGAGCGCGGTGAAGCCGCCGTAGCGCTTGGCGACGTCGCGCACCTCGAGCACCGCCGGGCCGGCGGGTGCGCGGCGCACGGCCGGCGCGACGGCCACGTGCGCGGCGGCGTGG
>JAKALD010000043.1 GCA_021813275.1 Pseudomonadota bacterium
GAGCGCGCGTCGCGCCGGCCGCCACCCCGACCCGGGAGCTCGAGCACAGGCTCATCACGCCGGTCCTCGCCAAGACCGAGATCGTGCGCCTGCCCGGGCTGCCGATCCTGATCGACCAGGCGCTGAAGGCGAGCCGCGAGTCCTCCGACGCACGCGCCGTAATCGAATGGGTCGCGCTCGATCCGACGCTTGCGGCGCGCGTGCTCGAGGCCACTGCCGTCGCGGGCCAGGCGCGCGAGGCAATCGAGTTCCGCTCGCTCGAGGCGCGCGCCGCCGCGCTCGGGCCGGAGCTGCTCAGGTCGCTGCTCGTGCACGCGGCGCGCAGCGCGCTCGGCCCCGAGCGCCGGTCCCTGACGGCGCGCGAGCTGGCCGGGTTCTGGATGCACTCGCTGCGCTGCGCGCTTCTGAGCCGCGCGCTCGCCGAGCGCTGCAGCTATCGGCACCCCGAGGAGGCGTATCTGGCCGGGCTGCTGCACGACTTCGGCTCGTTCGCGCTGCTGACCGCGGTGCCCAACACCTTTCGCTCGCTGGTCGCTGACCAGGCGAGCACGGACGGTCTGGGGATCCCCGAGCACGCGGGCCGGCTGGGCACGATTCACGCGCAGATCGGCGCCGCGCTCCTCGAGAGCCTGCAGCTGCCGTTCTACGCCGTGGACGCCGTGCTGCTTCACCACGCGCCGAGGGCCGAGCTCGAGGGCACGCACCTGCTGGTGCGCATCCTGCGCTGCGCCGAGACGCTCTCGCATCCGCGGGTGCCCGTCGAGCAGCTCAGGGCGGTCGGCGAGCTGCTCGGCATCAGCGCGGCGGACATTTCGGGCGCGGAGAAGGCGGCCGCGGAGGCGATGAACGCCGTGCTGCGCAAGCTCGGGCTCGCGCGGCCCGAGCCGGGCGCGGCCTCGGGCGCGAAGCCCGCGCCGGTGGTTGACATGCAGCGGCTGTCCGACACCCTGGTGATGCGCTTCGTGGAGGAGGCGCACGCGCTGGAACCGGGCGCGCCGGTCGGCGCGCCGGCGCCCGCGCCGGCCGCGGCGGCGGAAGGCGAGCCCGACATCGCGGCGCCCGGGTGGGACGACGCGCTGCCGAGCGCGCGCGGCACGATGGCCTCGCTCGTCGGCCAGCTCGCGGACGAGGCGGCGCGTCTCGAAGCGATGGCGGCGCTGCGCTCGGCGCCTGATTTGCAGAGCGCGGTTTCTGCTATTCTGCCGCTGTCGGGCATCGTCACCGGCCTGCAGCGCGCCGTGCTGTTTGCGGCGGGCGCGGGCGACTGGCCCGGCTGGGTCGTCGACGCGCAGGGGGCCACGCGCTTCGACCTGGCGCTGAGCACCCGGGTCTCGCGCAGCGTGGTCGCGCAGGCCGCGCGCGAGGCGCGGCCGGTCTGCTCCTGCACCGAAGGGAGAACAATACGGCTCGCCGGGATGGATCTGCAGATCGCGCGCGTCTTGGGGGCGGAAGAAATCGCGGCGCTGCCGCTACTAGGGGAACAAACGGGCTGCCGCGGCGTGGTGGTGTTCGGCACCAGCGCGCCGCGCGCGGCTGGGCTCGTCGAACGCTTGCCGTTCCTGGAGGATGTCGCGCGGCTCGCCGCGGGCTCGATCGCCGCAGGCGAAGCGCGCGCCCCCGCCGGCGAGCCGGTCGAGCGACTGCGCAGCGCCACCAAGCGCTTGGTGCACGAAGCGCGCAACCCGCTCACGGTGCTCAAGACCTACCTCGAGATCGCCAGGACGCGCGCCGGGGAAGGAGAGGGCCTGGCGAAGGAGCTCGCGATCGCGAGCCAGGAGGTCGAGCGCGTCGCGAAGCTGCTCGACGCGATCAGCCGGGCGGGTGAGGGCGAGCCGGAGCGCACCGGCTCGAGCGACCTCAACGGGATCATCAAAGACTTGCTGCTCGTGTACCGCGATGCGCTGTTCGGCAGCAAGGGCATCGCGCTCTCGACCATGCTGGACGAGCACCTGCCCCCGATCGCGTGCGACGCGGAAGGGCTCAAGCAGGTGCTCCTCAACCTGCTCAAGAACGCCTCGGAGGCGGTCCCGGGCGGTGGCCAAGTGCTGGTCGGCACCTCCGACCGCGTCAATTACGAAGGAAGGATGATGGCCGAGATCTCGGTGGCCGATAACGGGCCCGGGATCGCGCCCGAAAGGATGAACGAGGTCTTCGCGGCGCCGGCGGGGACCGAGCGCCCCGACGGACGCGGCCTGGGGCTGACGACCTCGCTGGCGATCGTGAAGGCGATGAACGGGCATCTCGTGTGCCGCAGCCGGCCGGGGAGCGGCACGACGTTCTCGGTCCTGCTGCCGCGCGGCGCCGATGCGAGCGCCGGGCCGTCCTCCGCCCCGGCCCAGCGCGGCGCCGGCGCGAGCCCGCCTTCGTCCCACGGTTTCGACGGCTGAAGCCTCGAGCGCCGCCATGCGGAGCCCCGCAAGCCTGCTGCAGCCGACCGGTCGGGCTCCAGCATCCCGGTTTCACGTGCTCGTGGTCGATGACGACCCGCTGGTGCGCAGCGCGGTCGCGGCGCTCGTGGGCAGCGCCACGCGCCTGGTCACGCAGTGCGGCTCGGCGGCCGAGGCGCGCGAGGCGCTGCGCCGGCAGCCGATCGATCTGGTGCTGCTCGACCTCAACCTGCCCGACGCAAGCGGCCTGGACCTCATGCCGCGCGGCGGTAACGGCCAGCCGCGCCCCACGGTCCTGGTCGTGACGGGCGACGACCGCATCGACTCGGCGATCGCGGCGCTCAAGTCGGGCGCGCACGAGTACATCCGCAAGCCCTTCGAGCCGGCCGCGCTGCTGCGCAGCGTGGAGAACGCGCTCGCGGCGCGCCAGCTCGAATGGGAGAACGCCGTGATGCGCGCGCGGCTCGAGCACTCGGAGCGCCTGCACCGCTATTTCGTCGACAACTCCCCGGACCTGATCTTCGCGCTCGACGGTAAGGGCTACTTTCGCTTCGTGAACGAGCGCTTCGTCGCGCTGCTCGGACACTCGCGCGACGAGCTGGGCGCAATGCATTACTCGGCCATCATCCAGGACGAGGACCTGCCGCACGTGCAGTGGGCGTTCCGCGAGCGCCGCACCGGCGAGCGCGCCTCGCGCAACGTGGAAGTCAGGCTGAAGGGCCGGGGCGCGGACGGCGAGGCGCTGACGGTCGCGGTCAGCGCGGTCGGCATGTACGGCGAGGGCGGCGACGGCGTGCCGCTCGCCTCGGGCGGGCTCTTCCTGGGCACCTACTGCGTCGCGCGCGACATCTCGGCGCGCGTGAGCGCGGAAAAGATCATCGCGTTCCACGCTTTCCACGACGCGCTTACCGGGCTGCCGAACCGGACGCTCTTCCGCGACCGCCTGCGCCAGGCGATCGCCGAGGCGCGGCGCCGGCGCAAGCTCGCGGCGGTGCTGTTCATCGACCTGGACCGCTTCAAGCTGGTGAACGACACCTACGGCCACCTCAAGGGCGACCAGCTGCTGCAGCAGACCGCCTCGCGGCTGCGCAAGTGCCTGCGCGAGGCCGACACCTTGTCGCGCATCGGCGGCGACGAGTTCGTCGCCCTGATTTCCGACCTCGACGCGCGCGCCGACGCCGAGGCGGTGGCGGGCAAGATCCTCAACGAGCTCGCCGCGCCGTTCGCGCTGGGCGCCGAGCAGTTCCAGACCACGGTGAGCGTCGGCATCGCCGTCTATCCCGGGGACGGGGCGAACGAGGAGGAGCTCATCCGCAACGCCGACCTCGCCATGTACCAGGCGAAGCGCAAGGGCAAGAACGGGCTGGCGTTCTTCTCGCCGGAGCTGAGCACGTTCTACGCCGAGCGGCTGCAGCTCGAGCAGGACCTGCGCGGCGCGATCCAGCGCCGCGAGTTCGAGCTGTACTACCAGCCGATCCACAACGTCAGGACCCGCGCCGTCGAGCGGCTCGAGGCGCTGCTGCGCTGGCGCCATCCCGCGCACGGGCTGCTCTCGCCTGCGCGCTTTGTGAGCATCGCCGAGGAATCCGGCCAGATCCGCGACCTGGGCGAGTTCGTGCTCGACTCGGCGTGCGCGCATCTGGCGCAATGGCGCGCGAAGGGCAACGCCGAGCTCGGGGTCTCGGTCAATCTCTCGCCGCGCGACTTCGACAGGAACGACCTCGTCGAGTGCGTCCTGCAGGCGACCCGCCGGCACGGCCTGCCCGCGGCGGCGCTCGAGCTCGAGATCACCGAGAACGTCCTGATCGAGGACATGGATGCCGTCTCGCGGCGCGCCTCGCGCTTGCGGGGCGAGGGCGTGCGCATCGCGATCGACGACTTCGGCACGCGCTACTCGTCGCTCGGCTACCTCCAGACCCTGCCGATCAGCACGATCAAGATCGACCAGTCGTTCGTCCGCGACCTGGGCCTGCGCAGCTCGAGCGACTCGATCGTCGCGGCGATGATCGGCATCGCGCGCGGCCTGAGCCTGGGCATCGTCGCCGAGGGCGTCGAGCGCGCCGAGCACCTCGCCTCCCTCCGGGAGCTGGGCTGCGAAGTGATGCAGGGCTACCTCTTCAGCCGGCCGCTTCCCGGCGCGGAAGTCGGCGACTACCTCGCCCGCGGCAGGGCGCACTGAGGCCGCTTGCGCGCGAAAGCGCCATCGGATCCGCACCGTGCACCCGGACCTTCCCGCCGCCGCCCTCGTCGGTCTCGCCGCGCGCGCGGTGCTCGCGGTCGCGGTGCTGCGCCAGGGCAAGATCGAATGGGCGAGCCCGGCGCTGCGGCGCATGTTCCGGCTGGACGCGGCCGGCGCGCTTGCGAAGCCCTTTCTCGAGCTGGTGGCCACCGAGGACCGCGAGGCGCTCGCCGTCGCGCTCGACGAAACGCCCGGCGCCTCGGCTCCGCCGAGCCCGTTTCGCGGGGTACGCGCCGACGGGAGCCAGTTCGATGCCGAATTGACCTCCGCGACGTTCGAGCTGCCTGGGGGGCCGGGCGCGGTGATCGCGGTGCGCGACGTCACCGAGCAGCGTCGCGCCGAGAGCCGGCTCGCCGAGCTCGCGTTCCTCGATCCGCTCACCGAGCTCCCCAACCGCGCGCTGTTCTTCGATCGCCTGCGCCAGGCGCTGGTCGATGCGCGCCGCCACGGCAGCGCGTTCGCGGTGCTGGTCGGAGACCTGGACGGGCTGAAGCGCATCAACGACCGCTACGGCCACGAGACCGGCGACGCGCTTCTGCAGGTGGTCGCGAAGCGCCTGCGGGCCGCGGCGCGCGAGGGCGATACCGTGGCGCGCGTCGGCGGCGACGAGTACGCGGCGCTGCTGCCGCGCGCGGCGAGCCCCGAGGACGCCTCGATCGTGGCGGTGCGCATGGTGCGCGCGCTCGACGCCCCGATCGTGATCGCCGGCCAGCAGTGCCAGGTGGGCTTCAGCGTCGGAATTGCGCTCTACCCCGCGCACGGCCGGGACACCGACGCGCTGGTCGCGCATGCCGACGGCGCGATGTATATTGCCAAGCGCGCGGGCGGCCGGCGCTTCGAGTTCGCGCGGCTGCGCGACCCGGACGTGAGCGGGCCGCTGCGGCTGCCCGCCTTCGAGTGGTACGAGGCGCGCCTGGTGGGCGTCGCCTCGATGGACGAGCAGCACAAGGACCTCGCGACGCTCATCAACCGCCTGGGCGAGGACATGAAAGCGGGCCAGGACACGGACAAGCTCGGCGAATCGCTTGCCAAGCTGGTGAACGCCGCGCGCGGGCACTTCGCCCACGAGGAGTGGCTGCTCACGACCGCGGGCCTGGGCGTGGCCGCCGAGCGCCACCGGCAGGAAAGCACCCGGCTGCTCGAGGACCTCGAGAGCCAGTCGCTGAACCTCGATCGCAAGAGCATGGCGCTCACGATGCGCTACCTGAACGGCTGGCTGGCGCGCCACATCGAGGCAGACAAGCCCTACGCCAAGCAGCTCGTCGAGCGCGGCCTGCACGCCTGACGGGCGGTCCGTGCAGAAAGCAAGCCGCAGCCCGGCACCGCGGCGCGCCGCGCGCATCGCCTCCTGGTGCGCCGCCCTGGGCCTTCTGGCCTTCCTCTTCGCCGATCCGCTGATGTTGCTGCTCGGCGACGCGCTCGCGCATGGCGAGCCACAGGCGCTCGTGCTGCGCTACCCGGCGCAGCTGCGCGAGGAGCTGCGACGCGCGGGGCTGCGCTACACGCCTTACGCCGAAATCCCGGCGTGTGCGAAGGAGGGCATCGTCTCGGTCGAGGACAAGCGCTTCTTCTCGAACACCGGCATCGACCTGATCGCGATCCTGCGGGTGCTCGCCATGAGCGTGGTGAACGACCACCAGGACCACGGCGGAAGCACGATCACCCAGCAGCTCGCGCGCATCGTGATCCGCGAGCCCCGGCAGGAGCCGAGCGCGCTCGCGGAAGCGCTCGGGCTGGCGCGCATCCTGGGCTACACCCTGATCCTGAACCACGATTTCACGAAGCCGCAGATCATGGAGCTGTACTTCAACGCGGTGTACTTCGGGCGGCACGCTCAGGGCATCGCCCAGGCGGCGCAGGCTTACTTCCACGCCAGCCTCGTGCGGCTCACGCTCGGCGAATGCCTCTACCTGACCGGCTTGCCGCAGGCGCCGGCCATCTTCGGCCGCGATCCGGGCGGCCCGGCCGCCATGGGCCGCTACCGGCACGTCGTGGCGACCCTGGTGCGCAACGGCTATCTCGCGCCGGCCGCGGCGCGTGTGCTCGATCGCCAGAACCTGTTTCCGCCTGCAAGCTCGTCGCCAAGCGGCGACGCTTTCGTCCGCCCGGCGCTTGTGCTAAACGGGTTTTCCCGGCAACACGAGCGAGGCGAGCCATGAAGCGGTGGTTGCTCACGACGACGGTCGCGCTGGTCCTGTCCGGCTGCGCGGGCATTCCCAACGAGGAGGCCTTCAAGACGAAGGTCAGCTCCTGGGAGGGGCACGACATCAACGAGGTGATCGGGGCCTGGGGCCCGCCGAAGAGCACCTTCAAGGCGCCCGACGGCAATACCGTCTACACCTACGAGGAAGGCCAGCTGGTCGCTTCCTCGTGCACGGTCAATTTCACCGTCAATCGCGAGCAGAAAATCGTCGGCTGGCGCTATTCCGGCACCGCCTGCCGCACGGTCTATTAGTGCGCTCATTGTACGCGGTCGTCAGTCGAACTCGATCGGATCGACGTCCAGGTGCCAGCGCACGTCGCGCGGCGCCACGGCGAAAAGCCGCTCCGACCAGGCACGCAGGAACTCCTGCAGCGCGCTGCGCGAGGGCGATTGCACGAGCAGCCGCGCGCGCTCGAGGCCCGCGCGCCGCGTGAGGATCGCCGGGACCGGATCGTAGATGCGCACCTCCTCGGGGGGCGCGACGAGCGTGGCGGCGGCGCGCAGGAACTGCATCGCGCGCGCGAGCTGCTTCGCCTCGGCGCCCAGCGCCGCCTCGGACACGTAGGGCGGGAATCCCGCCGCCCTGCGCTCGGCCAGCTGCGCGGCGGCGAAGCCCGCGTAATCGTGCCGCGCGAGCGCCGCGTACAGCGGATGGCCCGGATAGCGCGTCTGCACCAGCACCTCGCCGGGCCGCTCGCGCCGGCCGGCACGACCCGCGACCTGCGCGAGCGTCGCGAACAGCCGCTCGGGGGCGCGGTAATCAGTCGAGACGAGCGCGCTGTCGGCGTTCAGCACGCCCACCAGCGTGAGCGCCGGGAAATCGTGCCCCTTGGCAAGGAGCTGCGTGCCCACCAGGATGTCGGCCTCGCCGCGCCGGATGCCCGCCAGCGCCTCGGCGAGCTGCGCGCGGCGCCGCGCGCTGTCGCGGTCGATCCTTACGATGCGCGCCTGCGGAAAACGCTCGGCGAGAGTCTCCTCGACGCGCTGCGTCCCGCGGCCGAGCGCCGTGAGGTCGACGTTGCCGCAGGTCGGGCAGGCGCGCGCGATCGCGCTCTCGGCGCCGCAATGGTGGCAGCGCAGCCGACGGTCCGCGGCGTGCAGCACCATGCGCGCGCTGCAGCGCTCGCAGCCCGCAGTCCAGCCGCAGGCCTCGCAGGCGAGCACCGGCGCGTAGCCGCGGCGATTGATGAATACGAGGCTCTGCTCGCCGCGCTCGAGGCGCGCCTGGATCGCGGCGACGAGGCTCGGCGCGAGGCCCTGCTCGGGGCTCTCGCGGCGCAGATCGATGGTGCGCACTCTGGGCAGGACGGAGCCTGGCGAAGCGCGCGCCGGCAGCTCGAGCAGCGCGTAGCGCCCGGCCTGGCAGTTGTACCAGGTCTCGAGCGAGGGGGTCGCGGTGCCGAGCACGGCCGGGCAGCTTGCGAGCTTCGCGCGATACACCGCCGCGTCGCGGCCCGAGTAGCGCAGGCCCTCCTGCTGCTTGAAGGACGCGTCGTGCTCCTCGTCCACGACCACCAACGCGAGGCGCGGCAGCGGCGTGAGCACCGCGAGCCGCGTGCCGAGCACGATGCCCGCTTCGCCCCGCGCGGCCTCCAGCCACGCCGAGGTGCGCGCACCGTCTTCGAGCGCGCTGTGCAGCAGCGCGAGGCGTGTGTCCGGAAAGGCATGCCGAAAGCGCGCCTCGAGCTGCGGGGTGAGGCTGATCTCGGGCACGAGCACCAGCGCCTGGCCCCCGCGCGCGAGCACGCGCGCGACGAGCTGCAGGTACACCTCGGTCTTGCCGCTGCCGGTCACGCCGTGCAGCAGGAACGGCCGAAACTGCCCGAGCGCCTGCGCCACCCGCTCGATCGCGGCGTCCTGCGCTGCGCTCGGCGCGTGGCTGGGCTGGAAGCGCGTTCCCGATTCCGGTAGCGCGCGCTCGACCCATCCCGCGCGCAGCAGCGCGCGCAGCGCGGTGCGCGCCGCGGCGCGCCGCGCGCCGAACGGCGCGAGCAGCGCATCCTCGGCGAGGCATCCGGCGCCAAGCGCATCGAGCAGGCTTCGCTTCCAGCCGGACTTGAGCGTCTCAGCGCCCGGCGCGCTGCCCGCCGCCCGATAGTGGCGCTCGGTCGCGCGCGGCAACTCGCGCAGCGAGCGCAGCCGCGGCGGGAGCGACGAGGCGACGGTTTCGCCGAGCGGGCGCTGGTAGTAGCCCGCGAGAAAGCGCATCAGCTCGAGCCAATCGCGCGGCAGCCGCGGCGCATCGTCGAGCACGCGCGCGATCGGCTTGAGGCGCTCGGCTTCGATCGCGGTCTCGGCGGCCGTTTCCACCACCACGCCGACACGGCGCCGCGTGCCGAAGGGCACGAGCACGCGATCGCCCGCCTGCGCGGAGAGGCCAGGCGGGAGCGTGTAATCGAAGAGATTCGCGAGCGGAACGTCGAGCGCGACGCGCAGGAATTTCATCGCCGGGCGAGGTGCTCTTTCGGCGCCCTGGGAACCTTTCGAAGCGGCAAGAGGTTATCCGCCTGTGTTGAGCATTCGGTTGCGGACCTTGTCTCTACTCTTTGCCGCGAAAGGCTAAAGTCGAGCGCCGGAAAAATCTGTGGATAAGCTTGTGAGTAACGGCTTCACTTGGCCGTAACATCCCTGTTCAAAAGGAATTTTTGCTGGAAGGGTTGTCCTCACGCCATAATTTTCTTCCGTACAATCATGGGGTTGCGATGGTCCTCAGAGGAGCGCCCCAGTGAGCACCGATTTTCAGAGCGAGATCGCCATTTTGTGCATAAGTCAAGGCCGAATGGCGAGTTTGGCGCGCTTATTCACGCGCGGACGCGCTGCACAACGGCGTCTCAGCCGGTTCCTGCCAGGCGCCTCAGCTTGGTGCTGTAAGCGCGCACTTCGTCCACGAGGGCTGCGACGGCATCGAGCGGCGTGTGCTGCAACACGCCGTGGCCGAGATTGAACACATGGCCGGGCGCGGCGCCGAACGCGTCGAGGACGCGGCGCGTTTCGCGCCGCAGCATTTCTGGCGGCGCGAGCATTGCGCACGGATCGAGGTTACCTTGCAGGGCGACCCGCGCGCCGACGAGGCGCCGCGCGCGTGCCGGGTCGGTCGTCCAGTCCAGGCCGATCGCGTCGGCGCCGCTCGCCGCCATCGCTTCGAGCCATTGGCCGCCGCCCTTGGTAAACAGGATGCTCGGCACGCGCCGGCCTTCGCTTCGTTTCACGAGCTGCCCGAGCACTCTGCGCGAGTACGCGAGCGAGAACTCCTCGTAGGCCGCGGCGCCGAGATTGCCGCCCCAGGTATCGAAGAGCATCACCGCCTGCGCGCCCGCCTCGATCTGCGCGTTCAGGTAATCGGCCACCGCGCGCGCGTTCACCTCGAGGATCGCATGCAGCAGATCCGGGCGGGCGTAGAGCATCGTCTTCAGCGCGGCAAAGTCCGCGCTGCCCGAGCCCTCGACCATGTAGCAGGCGAGCGTATAGGGACTCCCGGAGAAGCCGATGAGCGGCACGCGCCCGGCGAGCGCGCGGCGGATCTCGCGCACCGCGTCGGTGACGTAGCGCAGCTCCGCGTGCGGATCGGGCGCGGCGAGGCGCCGGATCGCCGCCTCGTCGCGCAGCGGCCGCTCGAAGCGCGGTCCTTCGCCTTCGGCGAAGTAAAGCCCCAGGCCCATCGCGTCGGGCACGGTGAGGATGTCGGAAAAGAGGATCGCCGCGTCGAGCCCGAAGCGCTCGAGCGGCTGCAGCGTCACCTCGGTGGCGAGCGCGGGCGACTTGGCGAGCGCGAGAAAGCTCCCGGCGCGCGCGCGCGTGGCGTTGTATTCGGGCAGATAGCGGCCTGCCTGGCGCATCAGCCAGATCGGGGTGTACGGCGTGGGCTCGCGGGCGAGGGCGCGCAGCAGCGTGTCGTTCGCGAGCTCGCTCACAGGAGGCTTCCGGTGATGGTGCGCCACTCCGCCGCCGAGACCGGAGTGATCGAAAGCCGGCTCCCCGGGCGCAGCAGCCACATCTTCGCGAGCGCCCGGTGCGCGCGCAGCTCGGCGAGCGGCACGAGGCGCGTTTTCTTCAGCGCGCGCACGTCCACGTTGAACCAGCGCGGCCGCTCGCGCGTCGCCTTGGGGTCGAAGTAGTCGCTTGCGCGGTCGAACTGGGTGGGATCGGGGTAGGCTTTGGAGGCGACCTCGGCGAGGCCGGCGATGCCCGGCTCGGGGCAGCTCGAGTGATAAAAGAGCACGCCGTCACCCGGGCGCATCGCATCGCGCATGAAGTTGCGCGCCTGGTAGTTGCGCACTCCGGTCCAGGCAGTCCTTCGCTCCGGCGCCGCGAGCACGTCGTCGATCGAGCACTCGTCGGGCTCGGATTTCATGAGCCAGTATTGCACGGCCTGTTTTGCTTTTTCTGAAAGTTGGGCGTTGCGATGCAGCAGCATGCTGCTGCATCGCAACGCGACGTTGTTCTTTGGGCGGGTGCCCCCCGCCCGTGCCGGTGGGCTCGGCTCCCGAACCCTGCCAAACAGGGTGGTCGCTTTCCGGTCACATCAGGTTCGTCCGGCACGCACGCGTGGGACGATCACAACAGTGACGCTTGAGGCCGCAACCAGAGGAAGCTATCGGTTCGGAAAATATGAGCCCGGCCGAACACAGCAGGGGGCATTGAAGCGACGACTGCTAGAACAACTTTTCCTGCTGGGCGAGCGCTGCGTCGAGCTTCGCCTCGATCGAGGCGATTCTACGCTTGACCTGACCGATGTCAAAGCCGTTGCCGATCTTGGTCGAGAGCAGCTCGTGCGCGATGTTGAGCGCGGCCATCACCGCGATGCGCTCGCTGCCGCTGACCTTGCCGCTTTGCCTGATCTCGTTCAGCTTGCCGTCGAGATAGGCCACCGCCTGCATCAGCGGCTCGCGCTCGCCCTCTTCGCAGGCGACGCGGTAGCTGCGCCCCAGGAGCGTCACGTCGATCGTCTTCGGAGCGTCGGACATGCTCTTATCGTTGTGCGCTCATGAACCCGCGGGCCCCGGGTCCGCGGCCTCCCCGAGAGGCTCAATCCGGCAAGCGGGACAGCAGGTGCTCGACCCTGGCTTTCGCACCCTCGATCTTCTCGCTCAGGCGCTTCGTGTCGTTCTGCGCGGCGGCCAGCTGCTGGCGCAGCTCGCTGTTCTCGGCGCGCAGCCGCTCGCACAGTCCGACCACCTGCGCGACCTTGTCCTCGAGCGAGTTGAGCTCCCCTTGCACGCGTGACACTATGTGGCAAATTCACCATTGCGTCAAGAAATAACGAACGGTTTTAAATGTTCTGCATGACCTTGTCGGCCGCTCCCAAGTCCGCGCCGGAACAGGCTTTCCCGCCGCAGCGATGAGCATTCGCGAGAGCGGCGCGCCGCCGCCGCGCGCGGGCCTCGAAGTGCGCGGACGCACCCGGCGCGGGAAGGACTGCGCGCTCGTCGATCACAGCGGCGACGCGCTCGCGCGCGAGGCGCTCGAACTGCTGCTCGCCGACCTGATCGCCGCCGACGCGTTCGGCTTTCGCGCGAGCGGGGACGCGGGCGGCGCGATCCGGCTCGATCGCCCGGGCTTCGGCCACGTGCAGATCGGCGAGCGCCTGTACCGCCTGATCATCGACCGGTATCGCGCGCGGCTGGAGAAATTCTGAGCGCGCGCGGCTCATCTGGGGCGCCTGGCGCGCGCCGCATCGAGGTCCGCGCAAAGGCGGTCGGCGCCCTCGAGGATGCGCGGCGTATCGCGCTGCAGGAGATCGGGCGGAACGAAGAACAGGTTGTCGCGCTGAACCGCAAGCAGCGACGGGAAGGCGCGCCAGTCGTCGAGCCACGCGGGGCGCTTGCCGTTCGTGCCGCTCGCGACGATCGCCTCGGGGTCGGCGCGCAGCACCGCCTCGCGGTCGATCTGCGGCGCGAGCCCGGGCAGGTGCGCGAACACGTTCTCCCCGCCGCACAGGCGGATCACCTGCGTGATCAGGTCGCGCGCGCCGACCGTCATGAGCGGGCGGTCCCAGACTTCGTAGAACACGCCGACCTTCGCGCGGCCTGAGTACTCTCGTTCGAGCCGCGCGAGGCGCTCGCGAAAGTCGCGCGCGGCCGCCTCGGCCGGCGCGCTTCTCCCGGTGAGCCGCCCGAGCGTCTCAAGCGTGTGCGCGATGTCGTCGAGGCTGCGCGGCTCGGAGCGAAACACCGGGATGCCGAGCGCCGCGAGGCGCTCGAGCACGCGCGCATCGCCCGCGCTCGGCCAGGCGACGACGAGGTCGGGCCGCAGCGCAAGCACCGCCTCCGGGTCGATCGCGCCTTCGATGCCCACGCGCGGCAGCCGGCGCGCCGCCGGCGGATAGTCGCTGCCGGAGATCACCCCCACCACGCGATCGCCCGCGCCGGCGGCGAAGACGAGCTCCGTCAGATTCGGCGCGAGGCTCACCACCCGCTTCGCGGGCGCGGGCACGCGCACGAGATGTCCGGTATCGTCGCGCGCGTTGACCGCGGCCCGCGCACCGAGGGCGCAGGCGAGCAGCGCGGCGAAGACGAGCAGCCTCATCGATCGCGTATAATAGCGACGCGCTGCCGGGGCCCCGAGCCTCGGCGGCGCGAATCGGCTGCCAAGGTGTCTGCGGCGCGCGTCCGGCGCCGCGGATGAAACGGGAAGCAGGTGCGCGGGCCCCGGCCCGCCATGCCTGCACTGCCCCCGCAACGGTAGGCGAGGCGATGGGCCACCCGGCCACTGTGGAGCGCGGCTCCATGGGAAGGCGGCCCATCCGGCGGAAGCGCTTCCGCCGCCTCGCGAGTCCGGAGACCGGCCTTGGCGTCCGCAGCAGCCGGTGCTCCGCGGGAGGGCGGAGACGTTGCGCGCTTCGCCCCCCCAGAGAACCCGGCAATCATGAACTTGGCGGCATCGGGTTGGATGCCGGGGGAGAGAACATGCGCACACCATCTATCGGCCTCGCCGCCGGCCTCGCCGCGGCGCTCGCCAGCTTCGCGCCTGCGGCGCGCTCGCAATCGGACAACGAAGCGCTCGTGGTCACCGCGGTGCGCTTTCCCGAGCGGCGGCTCGACGCCCCGGTCGGCATGACGGTCATCACCGCGAAAGACATCGCGCGCGACACCGCGCGCACGCTCCCCGAGCTTCTCGAGCACCTCGGGGGTCTCTACATCCGCGACAACTCGGGCGACCCCAACCGGCAGCTCGATCTGCGCGGCTTCGGCATCACCGGCGACCAGAACACGCTCGTGCTGCTTGACGGCATCCGGCTGAACGAGAACGATCTGTCCACGACCAACCTCGCGGCGATCCCGCTGCAGTCGATCGAGCGCATCGAGATTCTGCGCGGCTCGGGGGCGGTGCTCTACGGGGGCGGCGCGACCGGCGGGGTGATCAACATCATCACCAAGGGCCCGCAGCCGAACCGGAGGGACGCCTACGGCTACGCCGGCTACGGCGCCTACGGATCGGCGGAGGCGCGCGCGAGCGTGAACCTCGCGGGCGAGCGCTTCGGGGCGCTCTTCTCGGGCAGCCACTACGAGAGCGACAACTACCGCGTGAACAACCGCGTGCGCCAGGACGACGCGACCGGCGAGCTGCGCTACGGCGGCGGCGACGCGAGCCTCGCGGTGAAGTTCGGCACCGACAGCCAGCGCCTGCAGCTCCCCGGCACGCGCAACGAGATCGAGCTCGCCTCCGACCCGCGCGGCACCGACACACCCGGGGACTGGTCGACGCGCGACGGCAACTTCGTGACGCTGCTCGGGCGGCGCTGGCTGGGCGATGTCGAGCTCGCCGCCGACCTGGGCTACCGCGACCAGCTCGCGACCGCGAACTACCAGAGCCTCGGCGCCTATTACCGGGCCGCGCTGCACAGCACCACGTTCTCGCCGCGGCTTCGCTGGCAGGCTTCGCCCTACGGCATCGCGACGAGCCTCGTCGCGGGCATCGACCTCGGTTACTGGGGCTACGGGCGCCAGTTCGCCGCGAGCCCGGCGAGCATCGGCTCGCCATCCGCGACCGACTCCGCCACGCAGGACGCGAGCGCGTTCTATGCGCAATACAACGTCCAGGTGACGCACGCGGCGAAGGTCACGCTCGGCTGGCGCACCGAGCGCGTGACGAACGCCCTCGAGCAGGGCGGCTTCGCGCCGAGCAGCCAGAGCCAGACGCGCAGCCCGCACGCGGGCGAGGCCGGCCTGCAGTACGCGCTCACGCCAAAGTGGACCGCGTTCGGCCGGGTGGGCACGAGCTTTCGAATCGCCACCGTGGACGAGAATGCCTTCACTTCCACGGGGAACCTGCTCGAGCCGCAGACCGCGCGTAACCGCGACGCGGGTCTCGAGTACCGCGCAAACGGCATGCACCTGCGCGCCGACGCCTACGCGATCGACCTCGAGAACGAAATCTACTTCAGCCCGCTCGTCGTGCCTTTCGGCGCGAATACCAACCTGTCGCCGACGCGCCGCACCGGGATCGAGCTCTCGGGCGAGTGGCACGCGACCCACGCGCTCGATCTCGCGGCGAGCCTCATCTACCAGACGGCGAAGTTCAAGTACGGCGTCTACGGCGGCGTCGACGTCGCGGGCAGGGACGTGCCGCTCGTGCCGCGCGCGCTCGCCAACCTGCGCGCGAGCTGGCGCCTGCCGCAGAAGACCCGCCTCGACGGCACGCTCACTTACGTGGGGCACCAGCGCTACGACAACGACCAGGCGAACACCTTCCCGCAGATGATGCCCGCGTATGCGCTCGCCGACCTCAAGCTCTCGCGCAAGGTGGGCGAATGGACGCTCGCGGCGAGCGTGAACAACCTCTTCGACAAGCACTACTACAGCTACGCGATCGTCAACTCGTTCGGCTGCTCGACGCCGATCTGCGCGTATCCGGAGGCCGGGCGCACCTGGTTCGCGAGCGCCGAGCGGCGCTTCCGCTGACCTACGCCGGGCGCGGTCCCCAGGCGCGGAAGGGCCCCGTGTCGAGGTGCACGAAATCCGACTCCGGGTAGAAGCCCACGCCGCCGCGCCGACGGGCTCGTTCCGGCCGACTACAACGAGCGGGCGCTGCGGGACGGGCTCGCGAGCCCCGCCGGACCGGCGGCGGAAGCCGATCGCGACCTCGTGTTCACCGACAGCCTGATCCGGCTCGCCTACACCCTGTACTTCGGCAAGCTCGATCCGCGCGCGCTCGATCCGCAACGGAGCTTCGCGCGCACGCTGGACGGCATCGATCCGGTGCGCGCGCTGGCCGAGATCCTGCGCGCGCCTTCGCTCGCCGAGGCCGTCGAGGCGTACGCACCGCAGCTCCCCGCCTATCGCGATTTGAAGTTCGCGCTCGCGCGCTGCGCGCGCGGCTCGCGGCGAGCGGCGAGCGGCGAGCTCGCCGGCGGGGCTGCGCATGGCCCCGAGGAGTACGACGCGGAGCTGGAGGCGGCGGTCGAGCGCTACCAGCGCGGCAACGGTCTCGAGGCCGATGGTCTCGTGGGGCGCCGCACGCGCGCCGCGCTCGACGCGAGCGTTCAGGCGCGCATCGACCAGATCCGCGTCAACCTCGAGCGCATGCGCTGGGTGGCGCAGAACCTGAAGGGCGACTACCTGGTGGTGGACATCGCGGGATTTCACGCGCAGCTCACCCTGGGAGGGCGCGTCGCCTGGTCCTCGCGCGTCGTGGTCGGGCGCCCGTACCGCAAGACGCCCGTGTTCCGCGCGGCCCTGCGCACGATCGTGCTCAACCCGAGCTGGAACGTGCCGCCGACGATCCTCGAGGAGGACGTCGTCCCGAAGCTCGTGAAGGACCCGGGCTTTCTCGCGCGCAACCACATGCGGGTGCTCGATTTCGCCGGCCACGCCGTGGACCCGGCGACGATCGACTGGGCGCGCTACGTGGGAAGGAAGCTGCCCTACCAGATCGTGCAGGCCGCGGGCGACGACAATCCGCTCGGGCGGCTCAAGTTCCTGTTCCCCAACCCGCACGACGTGTACCTGCACGACACGCCGGCGAAGGCGCTCTTCGAGGAGCCCGAGCGCGCCTTCAGCTCGAGCTGCATCCGCGTCGAGCACCCTCTCGAGCTGGCGCTGCTTCTGCTCGACGACCCGGAGCGCTGGAACGCCGAGACGCTGCGCGCGGCGATCGCCATCGGCGAGACGCGCACGATCCCGGTGAAGCGCCGCGTGCCGGTGATGCTCCTTTACTGGACCGCACAGGCGCGCGCCGACGGCACCGTCGAATTCCATCCCGACCTGTACGCGCGCGACGCGCAGGTGCTGAAGGGGCTCGAGGCGCCGTTCCGCTTCAGTCTGCCGCGGCGCGCGCCTGATGACAAAAGGCACACGTGACGATAGACTCCACAGATGAAACCCTTCCGGTGGGATCCGGAAAAGAACGAGCGGCTGAAAACCGGGCGCGCCATCTCCTTCGAGGAGATCGTGCTCGCAATCGAGGAAGGCGGGCTGAAGGACATCCTCGTTCATCCGAACCAGAGGCGCTATCCCGGTCAGGTCGTGCTGGTCGTGGTCTACCGCGATTACGTCTTCCTGGTGCCGTCGGTCGAGGAAGAGGAGCACTACTTCCTCAAGACCATCATCCCGAGCCGGAAGGCGACGCGCGATTATCTTGGGGCGAGCGATGCAGACGAAGAAGCTTGATCGTTACGAACGGGAATTGCTGGGCGCCTACGAAAAGGGAGCGCTGGTGAGCGTGCGGCCGACGAAGGCGCAGCTCGCCGCGTTTCGCGACGCGGCGCGCGCGACCTTCGTGAAGAGCCGGCGCGTGAACATCCGGCTTTCGGCCGCCGACTTGATGGATATTCAGGCGCGCGCTTACGAAGAGGGCGTCCCGTATCAGACCCTGATCGCCAGCGTTCTTCACAAGTACGTGTCCGGGCGGCTGCGCGAGGCCAAATCGCGCTTGGCCGTCGGCGCGGCCGCGGGCGCGCGCAAGCGCGGTGCGCGTTAACCGGGACGCCGACTTGCCCGCCATGCAGCAGGGGCCTGCCGACGCGATCGACCTGGGACGGCTGCGCCGCGCGCTCGTCGTCAAGCTGCGCCACCACGGCGACACACTGCTCGCCGCGCCGGTCCTCGGCGCGCTGAAGGCCGCCGCGCCGGCACTCGAGATCGACGCGCTCGTCTACGACGACACCGCGCCGATGCTCGAAGGCCACCCGGCGATCGCCGCGCTGCACGAGGTCGGGCGCGGCTGGCGCACGCTCGACACGGTGGATCGGCTCGCCGCCGAATGGCGCCTGTTCGCCGATCTGCGCGCGCGGCGCTACGACCTGCTCGTGCACCTCACCGAGCATCCGCGCGGCGCGTGGCTCGCGCGCTCGCTCGGCGCGCGCTTCAGCGTCGCGCCGTATCCGATCCATGTCTGGCCGGGCAGGGGAACGAGCCCGGAGGACACGAGATAGGTAGAGCCGGGCTTGAACCGGATCACTCCATTGGTTCCTGCCTTGGTGATGAGCGACTGGAGTTTCAAGGTATCGTCTGCGATGCCGTCGCCGACCGCGCCCTCGCCCTCTGGACGTTTCTCGTCAGCGAGCCAATCCGCCATGGCCCTCGCCGTCGTGCTCCCGGAGGCGGTGACGAGCACGGACCCGCCCGCTAGACCGTCCGTCTTGAGCGCCTGCACTTCCGCCTCGGACGCATAGGGCGAGTTCGTCACCCCTCCGCCAGAAATGGCGCCGCCGGTGTTCACCCAGGTCACTTGCTCTGCTCCCCCGCCATGACGGCGGCGCGGTAGGTGGGATCCTTCTGGTACAGTTCGAAATGCAGTCCGGGCGCGGCTTGCGGGCCTGCACGCTTGAGCAGATCGACGTAGGGTCGCATCCTCGGATCGGCCCCGAGTCGCGAAACGATGGCGTCAACCGAGCCGGCGGGTGTAGACTGGGCGGGTGACGCC
>JAKALD010000295.1 GCA_021813275.1 Pseudomonadota bacterium
ACCAAGGCAAGGCCCCGAAGATCCTCGTCGTCGCCTGTTGCGATTCGCGCGCCGCACCCGAGGCGGTTGCGCTGCCGCAGGCGGTCGCGGCGATGGCGCGCGGCGGCAGCGGCGCCGCGCTGCCCGCGCCCGCGCCGTCGCTCGATCGGGCTGCGGCGCTCGCGCAGTACCGCCTCGCGCTCATCGCCGAGGCGCAGCGCTACCGGGAGTACCCGCGCCTCGCGCTGGACAACGACTGGCGAGGCAAGGTGGACGTGCGCATGGCGGTGGCCGCGAACGGCGCGCTCGCCTCGCTCAGCGTCGACCGCGGCAGCGGCCACGAGGTGCTCGACCGGCAGGCGCTCGAGATGATCCGCAAGGCGAAGCCGCGCGCGCCGATCCCGGCCGCCTTGCGCGGCCGCGACTTCATGCTCGACATCCCGGTAATCTTCGAATTGCGCGAGCCGAGCGCCTGAGGGGCGTCAGCGCGACGCGGTCTGCGGCGGAGAGATCCGGCGCGCGCCGTCGAAGCGCCGTTTCCAGTACGGGTTCGACATGCGCTCGACGCGCACCCGGGCGCCGGTCCTGGGCGCGTGGACGAACTCGCCGTTTCCGAGGTAGATGCCGACGTGCGAGAAAGGCTGGTGCTCGGTGTCGTAGAACACGAGGTCCCCGGGCTGCAGCTCGGCCAGACTCACCGGCGTTCCCATCTCGCTCTGCGCGCGGGCGCTGTGCGGGAGCTGGATGCCGTAGGCTTCGAGGAAGACGTGCGCCACCAGGCCGCTGCAATCGAAGCCCGTGGCGTACGAGTTGCCGCCGTAGCGGTAGCTGGTGCCGAGCGCGCTCAACGCCTGAAGCAGCGCCTCGGAGCGCTCCGACGCCGCGCTCCCGGGCGCCGAGCTGGCTGGGGCCGGCGCCTGCGGCGCGAGTCCGGCGCAGCCTCCGAGCAAGGCAACAAAAACCAGCAAATACAGGTTATTGTGCCGCATAATTCAAGCAATCTAGTCGATGTGCTTTCGAAAGTAAAGGCAGCGGCGTCAGCGCGACCCGGTCGCCCGCGTTCAGAACGGAAGGCGAGCACGGAGCTCCGGCATGACGCGTAGTTCCCCCGCTGCGGCGCTCGAGCGCTTCTTCGCGGCCGACGGGCCGCTCGCCGCGAAGCTCCCCGGCTACCGGCTGCGGCCGCAGCAGCTCGAGATGGCCGGCGCGATCCTCGAGGCGATCGAGCGCACCGGCGTGTTCGTCGCCGAGGCGGGTACCGGGACCGGCAAGACCTTCGCGTACCTCGTGCCTGCTCTGCTCGCCAGCGGAAAGGTCATCGTCTCCACCGGAACGAAGACGCTGCAGGACCAGCTCTACGACCGCGACCTGCCGGCGGTGCGCGAAGCGCTCGCCTCGGGGACGAACGCCGCGCTGCTCAAGGGGCGGGCGAACTACGTGTGCGTGTACCGGCTCGAGCGCGCGCTGCGCGAGGCGCGCCTCGCCTCGCGCGAGGAGGCGGCGCAGCTGCGGCGCATCGAGCGCTTCGCCGCGCTAACGGCAAGCGGCGATCGTGCCGATCTCGCCGAGCTCGCCGAGGACGCCCCGGCCTGGCAGCACGCCACCTCGACGCGCGACAACTGCCTCGGGCAGGAGTGCCCGCGCTATAAGGACTGCTTCGTGATGCGCGCGCGGCGCAACGCGCTCGCCGCCGACGTGGTGGTGATCAACCATCACCTGTTCTTCGCCGACGTGGCGCTGCGCGACGAGGGCGTGGCCGAGCTGCTGCCTGCGTGCAACACGGTGATCTTCGACGAGGCGCACCAGCTGCCCGAGACCGCCCGCATGTTCTTCGGCGAGAGCGTGTCGACCGGGCAGCTGCTCGAGCTGGCGCGTGACGTTCGCCTCGAGCTGCGCGCGGCGGGCGGCGCCTCGCCCGATCTCGAGCGCCTCGCCCTGCGGATCGAGCGTGCGGCGCGCGAGCTGCGGCTCGCTTTCGCGAGCGAGGGCGCGAAGCTCGCCTGGCGGCAGGCGCTCGGCCTGCCGCAGGTGGCGGCGGCGCTCGAAGCGCTCGGCGCCGCCCTCGAGACGCTCGCCGATCCGCTCGCGTCGCAGGCCGAGCGCTCCGAGGGGCTGGGCGCCTGCGCGCGGCGCGCCACGCAGGCGCGCGCCACCCTCGCGCGCTGGCGCGAATCAGGCGGGAGCGAAGAGGTGCGCTGGCTGGAAGTCTTCCACCACGCCGTGCAGCTGCACGTCACGCCGCTCTCGAGCGCGGAGCTGTTCCGCCGCCAGATGCAGGACCACCCGCGCGCCTGGATCTTCACCTCGGCGACGCTCGCGGTCGGGGAGGACTTCTCGCACTTTAAGCGCGAGCTCGGCATCGAGCAGGCCGACGCGCGCCGCTGGGCGAGCCCGTTCGACTTCGAGCGGCAGGCTCTGCTCTACGTGCCGCAGCGCCTGCCCGCCGAGCCGAACCAGGCCGATTTCACCGCGGCGGTCGTCGAGGCGGCGCTGCCGGTGCTGCGCGCGAGCGGCGGGCGCGCCTTCCTGCTGTTCACCACGCTGCGCGCGCTGCGCCGCGCCCACGAGCTGCTCGCGGAGCGCTTCGCGCGCGAGGCGCTGCCCTTCCCGCTGCTGGTGCAGGGCACCGGCTCGCGCAGCGAGCTGCTGGCGCGCTTTCGCGAGCTCGGCAACGCAGTGCTGCTCGGCGCGGCGTCCTTCTGGGAGGGCGTGGACGTGCGCGGCGAGGCGCTTTCGGTGGTGGTGATCGACAAGCTGCCGTTCGCGCCGCCCGATGACCCCGTGCTCGCCGCGCGCATCGAGGCGCTGCGCGCGCAGGGCGGCAACCCGTTCCTGGAGCTCCAGCTGCCGCAGGCGATCCTGCAGCTCAAGCAGGGCGCGGGGCGGCTCATCCGCGACGAGACCGACCGCGGCGTGCTGATGCTGTGCGATCCGCGCCTGTTCTCCAGGCCCTACGGCCGCGTCGTCCGGGCGAGCCTGCCGCCGATGCGCCTGACCCGCGCCCTGGCGGAGGTCGAGGCGTTCTTGGCGGGCGCGTCGGCTACAATCGCGCCGGCGGACGCCGAGCCGTCGCAATCACGCGCCCCGGCGGGCATCCACGCACAGGACCGAGGAGCCGCATGAAGGTCGTGATCACGGGAGGGGGTGGATTTCTGGGGCTGCGGCTCGCAAGAGCGCTGCTCGCGCGCGGCGCGTTGACGGGGCCCGACGGCGCGCAGCGCGAGATCACGCGGCTCGCGCTGCTCGACACGGCGTTCCCGACCGAGCTGCCGCGCGACGCGCGGCTCGAGGCGGTGAGCGGCGACCTCGCGGACGGCGCGACGCTCGCGCGCGTCGCGACGCCGGATACCGCGTGCGCGTTCCATCTGGCCGCCGTGGTGAGCGGCGGCGCGGAGGCGGACTTCGATCTCGGCATGCGGGTGAATCTCAGGGGGACCGAGCTGCTCCTCGAGCAGCTGCGCAGGTGCGCGCGGCCGCCGCGCGTGGTATTCGCGAGCTCGGTGGCGGCTTTCGGCGGCGAGCTGCCGGCGGTGCTCGACGATGCGACGACGCCGAACCCGCAGACCTCCTACGGCACCCAGAAAGTGATCGGCGAGTACCTGATCAACGACTACTCGCGCAAGGGCTTCATCGACGGGCGCTCGCTGCGCCTGCCGACCGTCGTGGTGCGCCCGGGCAAGCCGAACGCCGCGGCGTCCTCGTTCGCGAGCGCCGTCATCCGCGAGCCGCTGAACGGCGTCGTGGCGGGCTGCCCCGTTCCGCTCGACACGGGGGTGTGGCTGCTTTCGCCCAGGCGCGTGGTCGAGGCGTTCGTGCACGCGCACGAGCTGCCGGCGGCCTCCTGGGGCGTGAAGCGCGTGCTGAACCTGCCGGGCATCACGGTCACGGTCAGGGCGATGGTCGAGGCGCTGCGCCGCCTCTATGGGGAGCGGGTCGCGCAGCGCGTGGTCCACGAGCCCGAGGCGCGCATCGAGTCGATCGTGCGGACCTGGCCGGTCCGGTTCGAGACGCCGCGCGCGCTCGCGCTCGGCTTCCGCGCCGACCCCGACATCGACACGGTCATCCGCGACTACGTCGCCGACGAGAACATCCGCGTGGTGT
>JAKALD010000296.1 GCA_021813275.1 Pseudomonadota bacterium
GTCCGGCAAATCTCGCGCGCGTGCGCGCGGCGCGCGCGCTCCGCTTGCAAAAAATTCTTGCCATGGTAAATTGCGCGCACTAGAATTAGTTTCGAATCAGAGGTCAAGCACTATATATAGTGTATTCGTCAGGAGCCCGGACAAGCCGGGCGCGAGGAAGGAGACGGGGATGCAGATTGCTCAGGAGAATGCGACCACGAATCCGGCGCTGGGCGCGAGCATTCCCGAGCAGGGTCAGGCGGTCCACCCTTCGTATCCCGATTACAAGGTCATCCGCCGCAACGGCGCGGTGGTCGGCTTCGAGCCCGGCAAGATCACGGTCGCGATGACCAAGGCGTTCCTGGCGGTGAACGGCAGCCAGGGCGCAGCCTCCGCCCGCATCCGCGAGCTGGTGGCCGGTCTCACCGAGGTCGTGGTGCGGGCCCTGGTGCGACGCCAGCCGCAGGGCGGCACCTTCCATATAGAAGACATCCAGGATCAGGTCGAGCTCGCGCTGATGCGCTCCGGCGAGCACGACGTGGCGCGCGCCTACGTCCTGTACCGGGAAGAGCGGGCCCGCGCGCGCGCGCAGGACAAGGCGGCGCGCGACGCGGCGGGCGCCCACGCGGCGTTGCACGTCGTCGACGGCGGCGCCCGCAAGCCGCTCGACCTGGAGGGGCTGCGCAGGCTGCTCGCGGCGGCGTGCGCCGGGCTGGAAGGGACCGCCGGGCCGGAAATCATCGTCGAAAGCACGCTGCGCGACCTGTACGACGGCGTTCCGATGGAGGAAGTGCGCAAGTCCGCCATCCTCGCGGCGCGCGCGCTGATCGAGAAGGATCCGGCGTACAGCTACGTGACCGCGCGGCTGCTGCTGCACACGATCCGCCTGGAGGTGCTCGGGGAGGAGGTCGGCCAGGCGGCGATGCAGGAGCGCTACGCGACCTATTTCGGCGAGTTCGTGCTGCGCGGCATCGAGGCCGAGCTGCTCGACCCCGAGCTCGCGAACTTCGATCTCGGGCGGCTGGGCAAGGCGCTCAAGGCGGAGCGCGACCTGAAGTTCGGCTATCTCGGGCTGCAGACCCTGTACGACCGCTACTTCCTGCACGTGCGCGGCCGGCGCATCGAGCTGCCGCAGGCGTTCTTCATGCGCGTGGCGATGGGCCTGGCGCTCAACGAGGACGACCGCGAGGCGCGCGCGATCGAGTTCTACGACGTGCTGTCGAGCTTTCACTTCATGAGCTCGACGCCGACGCTGTTCAATGCCGGCACTCTGCGCTCGCAGCTGTCGTCGTGCTACCTGACCACGGTCTCGGACGACCTCGAAGGCATCTACGAGGCGATCAAGGAGAACGCGCTGCTCGCGAAGTACGCCGGCGGGCTCGGCAACGACTGGACTCCGGTGCGCGCGCTCGGCTCGCACATCAAGGGCACCAACGGCAAGTCGCAGGGCGTGGTGCCGTTCCTCAAGGTCGTGAACGACACCGCCGTGGCGGTCAACCAGGGCGGCAAGAGGAAGGGCGCGGTGTGCTCGTACATCGAGACCTGGCACCTCGACGTCGAGGAGTTCCTCGAGCTGCGCAAGAACACCGGGGACGACCGGCGGCGCACGCACGACATGAACACCGCCAACTGGATCCCGGACCTGTTCATGAAGCGGGTGATGGAAGGCGCCCACTGGACGCTGTTCAGCCCCGCGGACGTCGGCGAGCTGCACGACCTCACCGGCCGGGCGTTCGAGGAGGCCTACCTGCGCTACGAGGACCGGGCCGCGCGCGGCGAGCTGAAGCTCCACAAGCGCATCCCGGCGCTGCAGCTGTGGCGCAAGATGCTGAGCATGCTGTTCGAGACGGGGCATCCCTGGATCACGTTCAAGGACCCCTGCAACCTGCGCAGCCCGCAGCAGCACGCCGGCGTGGTGCACAGCTCGAACCTGTGCACCGAGATCACGCTGAACACTTCGGCCGACGAGATCGCGGTGTGCAATCTCGGCTCGGTCAATCTGGTCGCGCACCTGGGCGAGAACGGCCTGGACTTCGACAGGCTGAAGCGCACCGTCCGCACGGCGATGCGGATGCTGGACAACGTGATCGACATCAACTACTACGCGGTCGCGAAGGCGCGCAACTCCAACCTGCGCCACCGGCCGGTGGGCCTGGGGATCATGGGCTTCCAGGACTGCCTGCACAGGCTGCGCGTGCCCTATGCGTCGCAGGAGGCGGTCGAGTTCGCTGACCGCTCGATGGAGATGGTCGCCTATTGCGCCTACTGGGCATCCACCGAGCTCGCCCAGGAGCGCGGTCGCTACAGCTCGTTCCAGGGCTCGCTCTGGGACAGCGGCATCCTGCCGCAGGACTCGCTCGACCTGCTCGCGGCGGAGCGCGGCGGCTACGTCGAGCTGGACCGCTCGGCGGCGCTCGACTGGGAGGCGCTGCGCGCGCGCATCAAGCAGTACGGAATGCGCAATTCCAACTGCCTGGCGATCGCGCCCACCGCCACGATCGCCAACATCGTGGGCGTGTCCGCCTCGATCGAGCCGACCTACCAGAACCTGTACGTGAAGTCGAACCTGTCGGGCGAGTTCACGGTGGTCAACGACTACCTGGTGGCCGACCTCAAGGCCGCCGGCCTGTGGGACGAGGTGATGATCGCCGATCTGAAGTACTTCGACGGCAACCTCGCGCGCATCGACCGCGTGCCCGCGGAGCTGCGCCGGCTCTACGCGACCGCCTTCGAGATCGAGCCGAAGTGGCTGGTGGAGGCGGCGGCGCGGCGCCAGAAATGGATCGACCAGTCGCAGTCGCTGAACATCTACATTGCCGGCGCCTCGGGGCGCAAGCTGGACGAGACTTACAAGCTCGCCTGGATCCGCGGGCTCAAGACCACCTATTACCTGCGCGCGCTCGGGGCGACGCACGCCGAGAAGTCGACCGTGAAGGCCGGGCAGCTGAACGCGGTCCCGGCGACCGGCGGCGCGGCCCAGGAAGAGGCCAAGTTCTGCAGCATCGACAACCCGGAGTGCGAGGCCTGCCAGTAGGCTTCGGGAACAAGAACACAGGAGACCGCCCATGCTGACGTTCGAAGAAGAAAGCAAGCGGAACGCGATCCCCGGCCTCGCGATCCAGCCGGTCAGCGGGTTCGTCCCTGCCTCCGGCGGCAAGGAGGAACGCTTCGCCGCGGGCAACGCCTTCCGGCGGATCACGGTCGAGGACAAGCGCATCATCAACTCGAAGGCGGACGTGAATCAGCTGGTTCCCTTCAAGTACAAGTGGGCCTGGGAAAAGTACCTCGCCGCCTGCGCCAACCACTGGATGCCGCAGGAGGTCAACATGAGCCGCGACATCGCGCTGTGGAAGGACGCCGGCGGGCTGACCGAGGACGAGCGGCGCGTCATCCGGCGCAATCTCGGCTTCTTCGTCACCGCCGATTCGCTTGCCGCGAACAACATCGTGCTCGGCACCTACCGCCACATCACGGCGCCCGAATGCCGGCAGTACCTGCTGCGCCAGGCGTTCGAGGAGGCGATCCACACCCACGCCTACCAGTACATCGTCGAGAGCCTCGACCTCGAGGAGGGCGAGGTGTTCAACGCCTACCACGAGATTGCATCGATCCGCGACAAGGACGAGTTCCTGATCCCGTTCATCGACACGCTCACCGACCCGGCGTTCCGCACCGGGACGCCGGAGAGCGACCAGAATCTCCTGAAGAGCCTGATCGTGTTCTCCTGCCTCATGGAAGGCCTTTTTTTCTACGTCGGCTTCACCCAGATCCTGGCCCTGGGGCGCCAGAACAAGATGACCGGCGCCGCCGAGCAGTACATGTACATCCTGCGCGACGAGTCCATGCACTGCAATTTCGGCATCGACGTCGTTAACCAGATCAAGCTCGAGAACCCGCATCTGTGGACCGCCGAGTTCCGCGAGGAGATGCAGGAGCTGTTCCGCAGAGCGGTGGACCTGGAGTACCGCTACGCGGAAGACACGATGCCGCGCGGCGTGCTCGGGCTGAATGCGCCGATGTTCAAGGAATACCTGCGCTTCATCGCCAATCGCCGCTGCCAGCAGATCGGCCTGGAGACGCTGTT